>CP082962.1:3689870-4022241 GCA_021730285.1 Desulfovibrio sp. JY | reverse complement strand
CCCTGGCCAAGGCTTTTTTCAAGGTCGACTGAGGATGAACCGGGGGGAAACTTTTCTGAAGAAAAGTTTCCCCCCGGGCCCCCTTTCAAAAGACTTTTATAATAATGTGTTGCTGATAAGCTGTGCCACGTTATAAACTTTAGGAAGGGGAGAGCGCGAGAGGGGAGAACCCTTTTTAAAGGGTTTCCCCTCTCGCATCGTCCTACTCTCTTCTAAAGGAGCACCCCATGGCTGCGCCGGAAGAAATGTGGCAGTGCCAGACCACCAATTGCGGCTACATTTACAATCCCGACAAGGGCGATCGCAAAGGCAAAATCCCGGCCGGAACCAGGTTCGAGGATTTGCCGGACGATTGGAAATGCCCGGTCTGCGGCGCGGGGAAGAAGTGCTTTCGGCCTCTGGCCGGCCCCGGGTCGACCAAGGGTGTGGAGTGTCCCGTCTGAGGAACGGGCGGTCCGTCGGGGCCGCCCGGAATCGGCGATCGAGCCCTCCGAAAGGGGGGCTTTTTATTTGGCGTTGAGCGGTGGGGCCGATTCGCACGCGTTGCCCAGGTTGCGGTCGTTGAGCACGTGGCTGTAATCCTCGGCGTAAAGCGACAGCATCACCATGGCGAACCCCAGCACCAGCGGGCCGTAGAGGATGCCGAGCGCCCCGAAGAACTTGATGCCGCCGATAATGGCCAGAAACACCCAGAAAGTAGACATCTTGGACCGGTTGCGCATGAGGATCGGCCGGATGATCGAATCGATGCTGGAGACCACCAGCGCGCCCCAGGCGATGAGAAAAACGCCCCATTGCCACTGGCCGGTCACGATGAGGTATATGGATACGGGCAGCCAGATGATGGCCGTGCCGACCACCGGAATAAGCGAGGCGAACCCCATCATGCAGCCCCAGAAAAAAGGCTGGATGCCGACGATGAAGAGCCCGAGGCCGCCGGCCGCCCCCTGGGCCAGGGCGATGAGGAACGCGCCGAGGATGACCGACTTGGCCACGTCGTCGAGTTGGCGGAAAATCCGGTCCTCCTGGTCGGTCGACAGGGGGAGCAGGTAGCGCACCCGCGCGAGCATGGCCTCGCCGTCGCGGATCAGGAAAAACAGCACGAAGATGAGGATGACGAAGTTCATCGTCAGGACGAAGACGTTGCCGATGATGGTCGTGCCGCTGTTGAGCAGAATTTGGCCGGCATTCTTGGAGATGGACAGCAGATCGGCCCGAAGCGCCAGTTTCTTCACGTCCAGAAACGGCATATGTTTCTGGACCCAGTCCAGATAGGGCGCCACGGCCTCGTGGGTGAAAAACGCGTTGAAGTCCATCGTGGAAAGATGGGCCTGCAGGGCGTTGACCGACTGCACCCCCTGGGTCACGAGCGAGCCCAGGAAGAAAAAAACCGGAATGATGAGGCAGGTGAAGATGAGGCACGTGGTGACGAGCGCCGACACCGTGGGCCGTTTGCCGCAAAGGGCGTCGATGCGGCGATGCACCGGCCGGAAAAGCGCCGACAGGACCACGCCGATGATCAGGATGTCGAGAAAGGGCCGCAACACGATATAGGCCAGGTACAAGGCGGCGGCCAGTATGATGAGCAAAAAGGCGGAGTAGAAAATGCGGCGTTCCTGGTTCATGGTCGTGGCTTTATCAAACGGGCGGATGCGGCGGCAAGGGGCAAAGAGGCCGCGAGAGCGCCGCATTGCGAATTGTCGCCGGTTTGTCGTATAGGACGCCGGGTATGACCCTTTTCTCTTTGCGGCGTTTTTTCCGTGGCGGCCGGTCATGAGCGACGGCGTTCCCCGCAAGCCCATGGCCGATGGGGCGTCGCCTTCTCCTAGGCGGCCGCTTCTGTGGCCGCGCCCGGGGCTGCGCGACCTCACTCCCGATCTGCCGACCGAAAACGGCTGGCCGGTCACGGAAATCCGGGCCAGGGACTGGACGTACGTGCTGACCGCGCGCGGCATTCCCCATGCGCTGAGGCGTCAGGACGGGGCCTGGCGGCTTTACGTGCCCCGTCGCCGGGCCGACGAGGCCCTGGCCGAAATCCGGGCGTATCTGGACGAGCGGGAAAACGTCGTGTTGCCCGATCCCGAAGCGGAGCCGTCGCGGCCTTCGGCGACCTGGTCCGTTTTGGCCGTCATGGGCGTGACGGCGGGGTTTTGGGGTCTTTTGCTCGGTGACGCCACGCTTTTCGGCCGGCGCATCCCGTGGAAGACCGTTGGCGGCGGCGACACGGCGGCCATGCTGGCCGGCCAGTGGTGGCGCGCCGCAACGGCCCTGTGTCTGCACGCCGATCCGGCCCATCTTTTCGGCAACGTCGCCTGCGCCGCGCTTTTTTTGAGCTTTTTGTGCCGGGAGACCGGGCTTGGGCTCGGGCTCGCCCTGACGGTTGCGGCCGGGATCGGCGGCAATGTGCTCAAGGCCTGCATCCAGGGACCGGGGCTCTATTTTCTGGGCGCTTCGACAGCGGTTTTCGGGGCGCTCGGGGCCCTTGGCGGCATGCGCCTGGCCTGCCCCCCGCATCCCAGGCTGTCGGTGCGCCGCTTTGTCGCGGCCGGCGCGGTGCTGATGCTCCTTGCCATGCTCGGAGCCGGCTCCGAGGATACCGGCGCGGTGGATCTGGCCGGCCATCTGTTCGGCTTTGTCTCCGGGGCGGTCCTGGGACTTGTTGCCGGATGGACGCTTCGGCACGGGGGACGGCCTGGTCCGGCAGCCCAGACGCTTTTCGGTCTGGCGGCGGCCGGGGCGCTTTGCGCCGCCTGGGCGCTGGCTGTGGCGTCGCTTGCGGGATGAGCCCGAGGAAGGCTTTGCCTTGGACGCCATTTTCGGATAATCCCTCGCACTGCCTATGGTCGCGTCGTTGGCGGCCGGGGCGGACATGTCGCCTTGGGGGTAGGGAAGCCATGAGTTTAAACGGCCTCGTTTTCGAGGGAGAGGAAATTCTGTACCGGACCGGCAAGCACTGGGTTGTGCTGGCCAAGGCCGTGCTACTTTTCGTGGTGGCGCTCGTCATCTGGTCGAGCGGCCCGACCCTGCTTTCCCTGGCCCAATTCAAGGTCCCCGACGAGCTTGAGAAATTCCTGCCCAAGATCATCACCGTGGCGGTCTGGCTCGTACGCTACGTCTTTTTCATCCTCTTCACGCTTCTCGCCCTGGTGCGGCTTTTCTCCTTTTTCACGCTGCGGGTGGGAGTTACGGACCGGCGGCTTGTGTGCGACGACGCCCTCTTTGGCTCCTTTTCCCTGGACATCGGCAAGGTCGAGTCGGTCAAGTGCGAGCCAGGGCTTTTCGGCGGGCTTCTCGGCTACGGCAAGGTCATCCTCACCGCCTCGAGCAGCCAGCGGCTGGTGCTGACCAACATCCGCCGGCCCCATACCCTCGAGCAGGAACTCTTCGCCGCCAAATAACATCGGGACAGGGTTTTCCCCGCATCCCCTTGCCGCGCAAACGCCGCCCTGCCGCCGTCCCCCACCGCCATGTATCTCTACCGCAGACCCATCAAGCAATACGGCATCCTCTTCAAGCTGCTGGCGGTCTATATCGGGATCATGGTCGTGGCCTATTTCACCACCTCCACGCTGCTGATCTACATCAAGGAATCCGTCAATATCTCCCGGGACATCGTCAAGGTCCGCATCGAGGTCCTGAGCATCTCCCAGCGGCTGGTCGACAGTCTGCTGGCCATGGAAGAGAACCAGAAGAAGTACGAGATCCTGCATTCCGACGAGTACAAGAAAAATTTTCTCAATGCGCTCAACGAATACAAGAATGCCATCTGGAGCATCCTGTGGTTTCGCTACGAGGGCTTTTCCGCCTGGGAGGAGCTGCACGCCGAATTCCGCGAGGCCTTCCCCGATCTGGCCCAGGGCAAGGAGCTGGCCGGCGAGCCCTGGATCGACCAGGAGAAGCTCAACAAATGGATGCGCATCGTGGTCAGCGCCCGCCAGGACAACGAGCGGGTGCTGGAATCGGGCATGCGGGAGCTTTTCCGCATCGGCGAGGTGGCGTCCAATCGCGGTGTCACCGGCCTTGCCATCTCCATTGCCGTGGGACTGCTCGGCATCCTGTATCTCACCTATTCCTTGAGCCGTTCCCTGCGTGAGCTGCGCCGGGGCATTCGGGCCTACACCCGCGACGGGCGTCTCGAGCCCATCCGCGTGTTGTCCAGGGACGAGCTGGGCGAACTCGGGGCGGCCTTTAACGATATGACCGTGCGCCTCAAGGAAGAAGAGCGCATGCGCACGGACTTCATCGACATGGTCAGCCACGAGATCAGGACGCCGCTGACGTCCATTCGCGAATCGGTCAACCTCATGCGCGAGCGGGTGCTCGGCGACGTCAACGAGCGCCAGAAACGCTTTCTCGACATCGCCAGCGACGAGCTCCAGCGCATTTCCGTCATGCTGACGAGCCTGCTCAAGGTCTCGAGCATGGCCTCGCAAATCGTGGATCTCTCCCCGGCGACCTTCAATCCCGAGGAGCTGGTCCGGGAAACCCTGGAAAAAGCCGCGCCGGCGGCGGAAGCCAAGCTCATCCGCTTGACGGCGCGCGTGGGCCGCGACATCGTGTCCGTGGTCGGCGATCGGGAGCTTTTGGGACAGGCGCTTTACAACCTGATCGGCAACGCGGTGAAGTTTTCGCCGCCCGAGCGCACGGTGCTGGTGGGGTTGGAGATGGCCGACGGCGGCCACAAGCTTCTTTTGAGCATAACGGACGAAGGCCCGGGCATTCCCGAAGAGGAACAGCCCCACGTCTTCAGCAAATATTACCGGGGCGCGCGCACCAAGCGCACGACTGACGGCATCGGCCTTGGCCTGTCCATCGCCAAGACCATCGTCGAAGCCCACGGCGGCAACATCTGGCTGTCGAGCCTGTCCGGCAAAGGCTGCACGTTTTACTTTACAATCCCTGTCGAGGGGACAACAAGCTGATATGGTCCACCACGCGACTTCCCTGTTCGGAAAGAACCTCGCTTGGGCGCTTTGCGCCCTGGCGTTTTGCGCCGCCGTCGGCTGCGCCAAGAAGCCACCCGTTCCCGTCGCCCCCGCGCCGCCGATAGCGACGGCCCATGCGGCGTCCGTCTCCCCGGCCTGCGAACCCGACCACAATACCCTGTATGACCAGGGCGTGTGCGCCTACGACGAAGGCAAGCTGCGCTATGCCATGGCCTTGTGGCGCGAGGCGTGCACGGTCGAAAAGGATCGGACCGTGCGTCTGCGTTCCCAGTTCGCGTTGGGTGCGGTCAAGCTGGCCCAGGCCGCCAACGACACGGAGTACGCCGCGGCCCTCGACCTGCTCGACGCCTGGGCCAAGGCCTCGCCTCCCGGCGGCAACGGCGAGGACCTGCGTTTTCTGCTGCCGGCCCTGCATACGCTGCGTCCGGCCTCCGCGCTCAAGGAGCAAAAGGCCGCCCTGGACAAGGAATGCGCCAAGAAGCTGACCGAACGCGAGGCCCAGGTGCGCAAGAGCCTCCAGCAGCAGGTCCGGGCCCTGGAAACCATCCACCAGCAGATTCAGGAAAAGAAAAAGGGCCTGAGCAATTTCTGATGCCCGCCGCCGTGGCCGCGAGCACGCAATGCCAATGAAAAACGCCCCGGAACCGCGCAAGATCATCCTGGCCGTGGATGACGACCCCCATATCCTGGAGGTGTTGGAGGTCCGCCTGGTCTCGGCCGGTTACGACGTGGTCACGGCCCAGGACGGGGCCGAGGCCCTGGAGATACTTTCCTCGCGGCCCGTGCGCCTGCTCATTTCCGATATCCGCATGCCCGGCATGGACGGCATGCGCCTTCAGGAAGAGATGGTGCGCCGTGGCCTGAGACTGCCCATCATCTTTCTCACCGCCCACGGCAGCATTCCCGGCGCGGTCGAGGCAATCAAGCACGGGGCCGTGGATTACCTGACCAAGCCCTTCGACGGCCAGGAGTTGCTTTCGCGCGTGGCCGAGGTCTTCGCCAAGTTCGGAGGCGGCGAAAATTCGCTGCCGTCGGACATGGCCGAGTCCGGGCTCGTGGGCAAAAGTCCGGCCATGCGCGATCTGGCCGCGCTGATCGAGCGTGTGGCCTCCCGCGACGTCAACGTGCTCGTCCTTGGCGAGTCCGGCACCGGCAAGGAGCTTGTCGCCAACTGCATTCACCGCAGGAGCCTGCGCAAGGCCGGGCCGCTGGTGACGGTCGACTGCGGCTCCACGCCGGCGGGGCTGCTTGAATCCGAGCTTTTCGGCCACGTCAAGGGCTCGTTCACCCACGCCGTCAAGGACAAGAAGGGGCTCATTGAGCAGGCCGACAAAGGGACGCTTTTCCTCGACGAAATCGGCAACATCTCCAACGAGATGCAGCTGCGGCTGCTGCGGTTTCTGGAAAATCACCGGATACGCCGTATCGGCGACGTGCGGGAAATCCAGGTGGACTGCCGGGTCATTGCCGCCACCAACGCCGACATTTTCGAGCAGGTCTCCCAGGGGGTTTTCCGCGAGGACCTGCTCTATCGCCTCAAGGTGGTGACCATCAATGTGCCGCCGCTGCGGGAGCGGCGCGAGGACATCCCCGTCCTGGCCGAGCATTTCATCCGTCAGTTCTGCGCCGCCCAGGGCATGCCGATCGTGACCGTGCCGGCCGAGACCATGGCCTACCTGACCGCCTATCCCTGGCCGGGCAACGTGCGCCAGCTGCGAAACGCCCTGGAGGCCGGCGTGGTCCTGTGCACGGACGGGGTGCTCGCCTCGGAAGATCTCCAGCTGCCGCTCGCGGGCAAGGGGCCGCGCCGTCCGGCCGAAGGCGAGGAGCCGCTGTCGCTTGACGCCAGCGAGAAGGCGGCCATCGTGCGGGCGCTGGAGCAGGCCAACTGGGTCCAGAAGGCCGCCGCGCCGCTTTTGGGCGTCAGCCGCCGGGCGCTCAACTACAAAATCCAGAAATACGGCATCGAGATTCCCAAAAAGCGCGCCAAAAAATAAAGGCGTCGTCACCCTCACGACGCTTGACGGCCTTGGCAACGCGCCGGCTTTCTGTCAAGAATCGAAATTAACCTTTTTGTATTTCGGGAAAAAACAGGAACGTGGCGGTCTTGCCCGCCCATGGACGGTCGATGCGGCACAGGCACGGTATTTCCTCTTCCCTTGCGCCCGGTCGGGCGAAGATCGCCAGACAGGTCGTGTTGCCGTTTCGCAAGGCGCTCGAAATAAGCGTTAAAAACATCCGCGTCCGGTTTTTGCGTTCCATGGTCACGGTGGCGAGCCTCGTTTTGGCCGTGGCCTTTTTAAGCTTCATCTTGACCGGCTCCGAGATCGCTTCCGGCATGTTGCGCGCCGGAAAACCCGGCTTTCGCGCTGCGCTCATCGACGCCGGCTATGACCTGCCCGCCGTGGCGCCGCCGCCGGCCCTGGCCGCCGCCGAGGCCGAGAGCCTTGGGGCCAGCCCCAAGGAGCGCTGGATCGTCATGCTGTCGCTTCTGGTGTGCACGGTGGGCATCGTCAACGCCCAGCTCATGGCCGTGACCGAGCGGTTTCGGGAAATCGGCACCATGAAGTGCCTGGGAGCGCTTGACCGCTTCATTTTACGGCTTTTTTTGCTCGAAGCCGGCATGCAGGGGCTGGCCGGCTCGTTTGTCGGCGCGTTGGTCGGCATCCTGGGCGCGCTTCTGGTGGGCCTTGTCCGCTACGGCCTGTCCGGGACGGCGGCGACGTCCGTGGCCGGCCTCGGCCGGGTCCTGGCCGTGTCCATCACGGTGGGCGCGGGCCTGAGCCTTCTTGGCGTGGTGTACCCGGCCATCGTGGCCGCCCGGATGCGGCCCGTCGAGGCCATGCGGGCTCAGGAATGACGTTCGGACGCGGTTTCCGGACCTAGCAGAAATCGGGAGACGGCGCGGCATGGCCGAGGCGCACAATATCGTCCGCGTGGCCGGGGTGGCCAAGACCTTCACCATGGGCGCCCAGGAGGTCACGGCCCTTCGCGGCGTGGACCTGACCATACGGGCCGGCGAATACCTGTCCATCATGGGGCCATCGGGCTCGGGCAAATCCACGCTTTTCAACATGATCGGCGGCCTGGACAAGCCGAGCTCCGGCAAGGTGTTCATCGACGAGGTGGATATCGCCCAGCTCGACGCCTACGAGCTGGCCTGGCTTCGAAACCGCAAGATCGGCTACATCTTCCAGACCTTCAACCTCATCCAGGTCATGACGGCGCTGGAAAACGTCACCCTACCCATGACCTTTGCCGGCGTGCCCCAGGACGAGGCCACGGAAAAGGGGCTGGAGCTTTTGGGATTGGTGGGGCTTCGCGATCGCCACGCCCACAGGCCCCAGGAGCTTTCCGGCGGCCAGCAGCAGCGGGTGGCCATCGCCCGGTCCCTGGCCAACACCCCGTCCATCATCCTGGCCGACGAACCCACCGGCAACCTGGACCTCACCACCGGCGAAGAGATCATCGCGCTTTTAAAGCGCTTAAGCAGCGAGCGGGGCGTCACGGTCATCTCGGCCACCCACGACTACAAGATGCTCAATGTTTCCGACCGGGTTGTCTGGATTCGCGACGGCCGTATCGACAAGATCGAGGAACGCGACCAGCTCAATATTTCCGTGGGAACCATCGGGACCAGAGAGGACTGAGGGTCCATGGCGCAGGCCCTATCGCAAAAAAGCCGGGCAGTCGGGCGGCTGGCCGTCCGGGCGGCGCTTGTCGTGTGCCTGCTGTGCGTCGTCGTAAGCGCCTGGGCCAGACCGGCCCGGAAGCTCGCCAAGGCCGATCCGCGCGCCGCGGCCATGGCCGGGGCCTGGCTGGCCGCGCCGCTTGATGGCGGTTCCCTGGAGCGCGGCGTCACCCTGGCCCTGGCCGGACTTGGCGATCGCGAAACGGGTTCGGCCGGCTGCGCGGTCGCGGCCGACGCCCTGGAGGCCTTTTTCAAGGGCCTTGGCGTCGGCGACGTGGAGCGGCTGGCCTACCGTCTGCCCGTGGTGGCCCACTCACCGGCAACGCTTGCCGTTGCCGGCGGCGGCCAAGCCCCCATCGCCCCCTTGGCGCTCAATGCCCTGTCCCCCGGGACCGTGCCGCCACACGGCCTGACCGGCCCCGTTCTTTACGCCGGCAAGGGGGCCTACCGCGACTTCGACGGCAAGCTTCCGGCCGGGGCCATCGTGCTCATGGACCTCGATTCGGGCCGCAACTGGCAGGCCGCCGCCCAGCTCGACGCCAAGGCCGTGATCTATGTCGACGACAGCCCCGCCGACGATCCGGCCGACGCCGGCATGTTCAAGGACAAATTCGAGCTGACCCCGGTGCGGTTTCCGCGCTTCCTGCTGTCCGCCGCCGCGGCCCGGGAGCTGTTCGGCGATTACACGAAGCTGACCGGCGATCCGGCCGGGCCGGGGGCGACCCTTGCCGGCCAGGCCGTCTGGCGTCCGGCCGTGGCCCATGACGTCATGCTGCTTTTCCCCGGCACGGACCCGTCTCTTGCCGGCGAACTGCTCGTGGTCGAGGCTCCCTACGATGCCGCCGCCTTCGCCCCAGGCCATGCCCCGGGCGCGGACGAGGCCGGCTCCGTGGCGACGCTTGTGCGTCTGGCCAGAACCCTGGCCGCCGCGCCGCCGGCTCGGCCGACCCTGCTGGTGGCCACTTCCGGCCATGCCCAGGCCCTGGCCGGATTGCGGGAATTTTACGCCGCCCTGCGGACCAAGGGCAAATATCTGCGCGGAAGGCTCAAGGACCTCAAGCATTCCATTAAGGAAGGTAAGGCCACGCTGGCGGCTCTTTCCGCCTTGGAGCAGGCCGGCCCGACCGCGTTGACCGCCATCGCGCTAAAGCCCGGGGCAACGGCCAAGGACGAGGTCGGCGAGGATCGCACAAGGCTGTACAAGGCCTTGCTCGAGACCCTCAAAGACGAGGTGGACGGCTTAAGCACGCAGCTTATGCGCCTGCGCCTGGCGCCGGGACAAAAGGACGCGGCGGCCATCGACGCTTTGGCCAAAAAGCGGGCCGGCTTGCGCAAGCTTTTGTGGCGCGAGGAATATTCCGGGCTGACCGAGGCCGAGGCGGCTTCCATGCTCGCCCTGATCCCCGCCACCCGGGAACGGCTTGGCGTCGGTATGGCTTCGGCCGAAGTCGAGGCGGAATGTGTGGCCAGCGCCCGGGCACTGCGGCGGCTGGTCGGCGACAAGGACATCCTGGCCCAGGTTTCGCTCTATCTTTCCAGCCACGGCGAGGGGGTGGGCAGCTTTGCCCAGGGGTTCGCCTTCGATGTCAAGCCCGGGGTCAAGCCCACCCAGGCTTACGGCCGCATCAACCGTTCCCTGGCCAAGGCGGCGGCGGCCGCCGCCAGGGTCCAGGCCCTCCCGGCCGACTACTACCGCGACGGCATGCGCGACGACCGCGAACAGCCCTGGCAGGGGCTGTTGCCCGACCGGCCGCCCCTTGGCGGCGAGATAGGCAATATCGCCGGTGTGCTCGGCGTGACGCTGGCCACCGTCGGCGACGCGCGTCTGGCCTGGGGGACGCCCGGGGATACGCCGGACCGCGTCGACGAGGCTTCGCTTGCCCGCCAGTCGCGCTTCGTCACGGACACGGTCGCGGCCATGGCCGCCCCGGATTTCGCCGTTGGCGACAAACGGCCGCGAAACGTCTTTTCCACGCTCACCGGCCGGGTCAACTTCATCCGCCAGGGTGAACTGTTCCCCGAACGGCCGGCCCCGGACACTGTCCTTTGCGTCTACCAGGGCAAGACGCGGTTTTACGCCATGACCGACACCCGTGGCGGCTTCCTGGTCAGCGGCTTGGCCAACAAGAAGTACGTCCTGGACAAGGCCGTCATCGAGGGTTTCCGCTTCGATCCGGACACCGGCGCGGCCATGTGGGCCATCGACAAAAAGCAGACCGGCAAGGAGGCGTATCGGGTCAAGATGAACCGCAACGCCATGGAGACCGATCTGATCATGTTCGCCTGCGAGCAGACGACGCTTTTCTCGGCCTTTGATCCGCGTTCGTTTCGCTATTTCACCCGCATCGACCTGCTGGACGCCAGACGCGAAGCGCCGCCGCTGCGCATGTGGTTCAGCCGTCTGGACACCCTCGATTCCACCTTGCTGTCCATCTTTCTCGAGCCGGGCACGCCCTTTAAATGCATCCTGTCCGACACCGTCCTGGCCCGCAAGCTGATCCTTTTAAACGCCAGTCCCCAAAACCCCACCGGCTCCGGCTACCTGATCGACTCCTGGCCGCTTTTGCCCGCGACCGAAATGCTCGGGGCCAGGGATATGTGGGAGCTGCTCGGACCCCGCGTCAAGAATCTCGAGGACCACGGCGTGGTCAGCGAACGCATCCGCGAACTGGAGGCCAAGGGGCGAAACCTCTACGACAAGGCCGTGGCCGCCGGCAGGGACAGGCGCTACGACGCCATGATCGCCGACGCCAGGGCCAGCTGGGGGCTCGCCGTTCGCGTCTACAACGATGTGGAAAAGACCCAGCGCGACGTGCTGCTGGGCGTCCTTTTCTATATCGCGCTTTTCATTCCCTTCGCCTACTGCGTGGAGCGGGTGGTTTTCAACTACGCCGACATCCACAAGCGCATTGCCGCGTTTCTGGCCATCCTGGCCGCGGTCATCGCCGTGGTCTATCAGGTGCACCCGGCTTTTGCCCTGACCTACAGCCCGCTGGTCGTCATTCTGGCCTTTTTCATCCTTGGCCTGTCGGTCATGGTGGGGCTTATCATCTTCATGCGCTTCGAGCGCGAGATGACGTCCCTGCAACGCCGGGCCTCCCATGCCGGCGCGGCGGAAATAGGCGGCATGCGCGCCTTTACCGCCGCCTTCGTGATCGGGGTGAGCAACCTGCGCCGCCGCAAGGTCCGCACCGCGCTCACCTGCCTGACGCTGGTCATTTTGACCTTCACCATCATGAGTTTCACCAGCGTCAAGTCCACCCGGGACGAGGGTGCGGTGCTGTATGCCGAACACGCCCCGTATCACGGCGTGCTGCTGAAAAACGTGGGCTGGCGGTCGCTCCCCCCGGAGGCCCTCTCCGTGGTGCGCGACGCCTATGGCCGGGATGATGTCGTCGCGCCCCTGGCCTGGCTGGAGCTGCCGGAAAAGACCCTTTCCCCGGCCACTTCCATCCGTGCCGGCAAGGCTGTCGAAACGGTCCAGGGGCTCATTGGCCTGTCGCCGGCCGAAGGGCAGGCCGGACGGATGCGCGGAGTCTTGACGGCGGGGCGGTGGTTCGAGCCGGGACAGCGCGACGCCGTTATCCTGCCCGTGCCCATGGCGGGGCGTCTTGGCGTCGGCCCGGGCGACACGGTGACGCTTTTCGGGAGGCCCTTTACCGTGGCCGGCCTTTTTGACAGGAACGCCCTGGATACGCGCGTGGATCTGGACGGCGAATCGCTTACCCCGGTGGTCTATCCCTCCGAAGCCTCGGTCGAGGTGTCCGAAGCCGAAAAGGAAGCCGCCGAATCGGGCGATGACGTCAGGACCATGCAAAGCCGTTACCAGCATGTGGACGACGACCTGACCGCCATCATCCCCTACGATACGCTCATGGGCCTTGGCGGGCAGCTCAAGTCCATCCTGGTCGCGCCGCGAAACGCCGTCCTGGCTCTGGGCAAGACCCAGGCCGACGACGGTTCCGCCCTGGCCATGAAACTGGCCGACCGATTCGGGCTGACGGTTTTTTCCGGTCAGGACGGCGGCGTCTACCTCTACCATGCCGGCGATTCCCTGGGCTATGCCGGGGTGCCCAACATCCTGGTCCCGCTGGTCATTTCCGTTCTCATCGTGCTCAATACCATGATCGGGGCGGTCTTTGAGCGCAAACGCGAAATCGGGGTCTACACCGCCGTGGGCCTGGCCCCGTCCCATGTCTCCTTTCTTTTCATCGCCGAGGCCCTGGCCTTTGCCGTCATCAGTGTGGTCCTGGGGTACCTGCTGGCCCAGGTCTGCGCCGGGCTGCTTTCGGGCACGCCCCTTTGGGCCGGCATGACCGCCAACTATTCCTCCATGGCCGGGGTGGCGGCCATGGGGCTGGTCATCGGCGTGGTGCTGCTCTCGGTCATCTATCCCTCCCGCGTGGCCGGCCAGATCGCCATCCCCGACGTCAACCGCTCCTGGACCCTGCCCACTCCCGTGGACGGCATTATCCGAACCCGGCTGCCGTTTCTGGTGCGTGTGCGCGAGCAGGAGTGCGCCGGCGGATTTCTCTTCGATTACTACCAGACCCACCAGGACGTTTCCCACGGGCTTTTCGCCACGGCCGACGTGCGTTGCCTGTTCGATTGCCCCTGGGAGGTACCGGGCGCGTCGCCGCATCCCCGGGAGCATCATGCGGCATTTTGGGAGCTTTCCTCCTGCATGAGCCTGACCGGCACGGTGTGGCTCGCGCCCTTCGATTTCGGCATCAAGCAGGAGGTGACCATTCTTTTCGTTCCGTCCGCCGATACGCCGGGGTATTTGGAAATCGACGTCGAGTTGTCGCGGGTGGCTGGCGAGGCGGGCATGTGGAAGCGGCTCAACAAGGGTTTTGTCAACGATTTGCGCAAGCAGCTGCTCGTGTGGCGCTCCCTGGAGGAATCGGTGCGCACATCTTATGAGGACAAGGTGTTCACGCAGTTTCGGGAACAGTTGCGCCGGGCGGCCAACGCCAAGGAGGGGGCGTGAAAGCGGCCGGGGCGATACGCGCGCGGGCTGTTGCCCTGGGGCTGATCCTGGGCCTTGGCGTATGCGCCGTCACGCCGCTCAATAACCTCTATTACGGCGCAACGCCCCTGGGCGGCGGCCATTTCCCCCTGGCTCCGTTTTTCGTGCTGGCCTGGCTCACCGTTCTGGCGGCGGTGCTTGGCCGGCTCTTTCGCGGCAAGGCCGTGCTGACCGGCACCGACCTCATGATCGTGTGGATGCTCATGGTCGTGGTGTCGGGCGTGGCCCACACCGGCCTTGCCCGCACCTTTTTCATCAACCTGACCGCGCCGCTCCATTTCGCCTCGGCCGGCAACCAGTGGAACACGGTGCTGCGGCCGCTTCTGCCCGCCGGCTGGTATCCGGGCGACGACAAAGCCGTGGAGACGCTCTATAACGGTCTGGCCGGCGGCTACACCATGAGCTGGACCCAGGTGCTGGCCGCCATTCCCTGGAAGGCCTGGATCGGGCCGCTTGCCACCTGGGGCGTTTTCATCGGGCTGTGCTTTTTCGTGATGCTGTGTCTGGCCAACCTTTTTTCCCGGCAGTGGATTTCCAACGAGCGCATGAATTTTCCGCTGCTGCGCGTGCCCGAGGCCTTGACCGGGGCCGTGGACTCCGGGGGGCTGGCCGCCTTTTTGACCGACCGGTTCCTGCTGGCCGGACTGCTTGTAAGCGTCCTGCTGCACACCATAAACGGCATCGGTTTTTACGATCCCTCGGTGCCCCAGATTCCGACGCTTATCCTGGCCGGGCCGTATTTTCCCAAAACAGGGCTTTTTTCCGGCTTCACCAAGCTCAAGATCTATTTCTATCCGGCGTTTATCGGCTTCGCCTACCTGACCGCCCGCCAGATTTCCCTGAGCTTCTGGGTGTTTTTTCTGCTCGGCGGCCTTTTTTACGGCTTCCTCGACATCATCGGCCAGCAGGTGCCGTCCGCGGCCCTTGGCGTCACCTTCGGCCCGACGCTGACCATGCCCGAGGAAACCCAGATGATCGGGGCGTATGGCGTCTTTTTCCTCTTTCTGGTTTGGCTTGGGCGGGAGCATTTGTGGCTTTCGGCCAAAAACGCGCTTCGTTTCCGTTTGGGCGGCACGGACGCGGCCGAGTGGGTGGGCGCGCCGCTTTCCTTGTGGGGCCTTTTTCTCGGCGGCGGGGCGCTCGTGGCCTGGAGCGTGTCCTTCGGGATGCCGCTTGGCCAGGCGGTGCTGCTTTTCGGGGCCTTTTTCATGGTCATGCTGGTGGCCAGCCGCATCATCTGCCAGGGCGGCATCGCCTACTTCACCCTGACCGCCGCGCCGACCGACGGGTTGCTGGCTTTTTGCGGCTCCGGATTTTTCAGCCGCATGGGGCTGCTCATGGCCGCGGTCATGCAGAAGGTGCTTTTCGTCGACCTGCGCGAGTCGCTTTTGCCGTCGCTTTTCCACGCGGCCAAGGTAGGGGAGGGCAGGCGGCCCAAATATCTCTATCTGGCCGGCATCGTCGTGGCCCTGGCCCTGGCCGTCGGCATATCGTTCGCCGCCATGCTGGCCGTGTGCCACAAATACGGGCTTCGCGACCTGCAGGTGGACTGGGAGACCCAGACCGTGACCACGGCCTATGAAAACGTGCAGCGCCTGCTCGAGGCTCCGGCCGGGCCCAACGCCACCACCATCGGCTTTACGCTCATGGGCGCGGCGGTCATGTTCGCCCTGGTCATCGCCTACCAGCGCTTCTACTGGTGGCCCATCCATCCCCTGGGCTACCTGACCATGTATTCCTCGGCCATGCGCATCATGTGGTTTTCCTTTTTCCTGGGCTGGCTGTGCAACCACCTGACGCTTCGCTACGGCGGCATCGCGCTTATGAAGCGGGTACGGCTGCTTTTTATCGGCTTGATACTGGGCGATTTCCTGATGGGCGGCGTCTTCGCCATCATCGGGTTATGGACGGGACAAAGTTATTTGGTTTTGCCAAACTAAGTATTGCCTTCATACGTTGCTGTAGGAATGTGGTATGTCTACTCGTAATAATAAGAAAATTTAGGAAGGGGAGAGCGCGAGAGGGGAGAACCCTTTGTAAAGGGTTTCCCCTCTCGCACAGTCCTTTCAATATGAAAATGTTAGGACGTGCCGATGTACGACGATAAGGAACTGGCCGAATATAGGGATCTGCTCCCGACGCCGAAGCACTTTGAAGAGGGCTTCGACTGGAAGACCATTGTCGGGGCGGTCTTCATCGGCTTCCTCATGATGCCGGGCAGCATGTATTTGCAGCTCGTCATCGGCACCGGCATCGGCCCGGCCGCGCGCTGGGTCACCATCATCCTCTTTGCCGAGATCGCCAAGCGCGCCTACACCGAACTCAAGCAGCAGGAAATTTTCCTGCTGTATTACATGGCCGGCGCGGCCATGGCCTCGCCGTTCCACGGCCTGCTCTGGAGCCAGTATCTGGTCCAATCCGACGCGGCCAAGATGCTGGGCCTGACCGACCTTATCCCGGCCTGGGTGGCCCCGTCCCCGGATTCGCCGTCGCTGGCCGCCCGCACCTTTTTCCACCGCGACTGGCTGGTGCCCATCTTGCTCCTGGTCGGCTCGCAAATCATCCAGCGCATCGACCACTTCGGCCTGGGCTATGCGCTCTACCGCATCACCTCCGACGTCGAAAAACTGCCGTTTCCCATGGCCCCGGTCGGCGCGCTCGGCACCATGGCCCTGGCCGAATCCACCGAGGACCGCAAGACGGGCTGGAAATGGCGGGTCTTTTCCATAGGCGGCATGATCGGCCTGGCCTTCGGCGCGGTCTATGTGCTGTTCCCGGTCGCCTCGGGGCTCATATTCACCGAACCCGTGCGCCTGATCCCCATTCCCTGGGCCGATTTCACCCGCAACACCGAGCAGTGGCTGCCGGCCGTGGCCACGGGCATACAGTTCGACCTGGGGCTGGTTTTTACCGGCATGGTGCTGCCGTTTTGGGCGGTCATCGGCGGACTGGTCGGGCTGCTCATTACCTTCGTGGGCAACCCCATCCTCTACCACCATGGCATCCTGCATCGCTGGCGAGAGGGCATGGGCACGGTGGAAACGGTTTTCGCCAACAATTTCGACTTTTACATGTCGTTCGGCATCGGGCTTGGCCTGGCCATCGGCGTCATCGGCGTGTGGCAGGTGGCCAAGTCGTTGCGCAAGGGCGGCGTCGGCGGCGCGGCCTACAAGGCGCTTTTCTCCACCAACAAAGCGCGCGGCGACATCAACTTCTGGGTGTCCATCGGCATCTACGTCTTTTCGACCCTGTCCTACATCGGCATGTGCCTGTTTCTGGTGCCCCAGTTCCCCTGGCTTTTCTTCGTGCTCTACGGTTTCATCTACACCCCGGTCATCTCCTACATCACCGCCCGCATGGAGGGCGTGGCCGGCCAGTTCGTGAGCCTGCCGCTGGTGCGCGAGGCCAGTTTCATCGCCGGTGCCCGCTTTTTCGGCTACCACGGCATCGAGATCTGGTACGCGCCCATCCCCATCCACAACTACGGCAAGGCCACGGTGGATTTCCGCGAGATCGAGCTGACCGGCACCAGCCTTCGCGGCATCATCAAGGCCGAGATCGTGGTCTTTCCCGTGGTCATGGTGGCGAGCCTGCTCTTTTCGCAGTTCATCTGGCAGCTTGCGCCGATCCCCTCGGCAAGCTACCCCTACGCCCAGGAATTGTGGCATCTCCAGGCGCTCAACACCTTGCTTATGCAGACCTCGACCCTGGAAGGCAATTCGCTCTTTTTTCAGGCGTTAAACGGCTGGTACGTGACCGCCGGGCTTGGCCTTGGCCTTGTCACCTACCTCCTGCTCATGATCTTCGGGCTGCCGGTGCTGCTCGTCTACGGCATCGTGCGGGGCCTGGGGCAAAGCGTGCCCCACGGCCTCATTCTCGAAGTCGTGGGGGCGCTTCTCGGCCGCTATTATTTCCTCAAGCGTTACGGGAAGAAATGGCGGCAGTACGCGCCGGTGCTATTGGCGGGATTTTCCTGCGGCATGGGGCTGATGGGCATGTTCGCCATGGGCGCGACCCTTATTCTCAAGTCGCTTGGCAAGCTGGCCTATTAAGGGCCGGACGGGGGGAGGCGGTGGAGTCCGACGTCACCATCCTTATCAGTCTGCTGCAAAGCGTCAGCGTCATCATGGTCCTGGCCTATGTGTTGACCAGGACGAGGCTTTTCGCCGCCGTGCTCGATGGCCGGCCGAAGCCGCGCGACCTGCTCGTGGTCATGGTCGTGTTCGGGCTTTTTTCCATCTACGGCACGCTCTCGGGCATCCCCCTGCTCGGATCGGTCATCAACATCCGCGACCTCGGCCCGGCGCTGGCCGGGCTTCTGGCCGGCCCCATGGCCGGACTCGGGGCGGGGCTTATCGGCGGGGCCCATCGCTTCACCCTGGGCGGCCCCACCTGCTACGGCTGCACGCTCTCCACCGTGGTGGCCGGGTTCGTCGGTGGGCTCGTCCACCTGCGCCTGCACGGCAAACTGCCCACCACCGGCCAAGCCGTGGTCCTGGCCCTGGCCATCGAGGGCTTCCACATGCTGGCCGGACTGGTCCTTGGCCAGCCCTATGACACGGCCATGATCGTGGTGCGCGCCGCCACCATCCCCATGCTCGTGTCCAATGCCGCCGGCATGGCGGTTTTCGTCTACATCGTGCGCAACGAGCTCGAGGCCCGCGACACCCGCCGCATCAAGGAGGCCATCGAGGGCGAGTTGCGCGTGGCCCGGGACATTCAGATGGGCATCGTGCCCAGGATCTTCCCGGCTTTTCCCGAGCGCCCGGAACTCGAACTTTTTGCCGTGCTCGATTCGGCCAAGGAAGTCGGGGGCGATTTCTACGATTATTATGCCCTGGACGAGAACCATATTTTCCTGGTCATCGGCGATGTCTCGGGCAAGGGGGTGCCGGCCTCGCTGGTCATGGCCGTCACCATGACGCTTTTCAAGGCCTATGCCCGGCCCGAGCGCGACCCGGCGGAAGTGGCGGCCAAGGTCAACGACAAGCTGGCCGCCGGCAACGATTCGGGGCTCTTCGTCACCGCCTTTTGCGCCGTGCTCGACGTGCGCACGGGCGTGGTGCGCTACGCCAATGCCGGGCACAACCCGCCGCTTGTCCTGCGCGACAGGGGACTGGCGGACCGGGTGGGATTCCTGCCCCGGGGCGGGGGGCTGGTGCTCGGGGCCATGCCGGGCTATCCCTACCGCACCGGCACGCTGACCCTGACCGCCGGGGATTCGCTGGTGCTCTATACCGACGGCGTGACCGAGGCCATGGATGTGTCGGATGCGCTTTTCGGGGAGGAGCGGCTGCTTCATGCCTGCCGGTTCGAGCGCCACCGCGGACCGAAATACGTGGTGGACGCCCTGTTCGCGGCGGTACGCGCCTTTGCCGGGGCCGCGCCCCAGTCCGACGACATCACCATCCTGGCCGTGCGCTATCTGGGGAGCCCGGAGACGCATATCGCCCTTGACGCGGTTGCCGGTTCTGGAATATAAACTTCGGTTTCGCGTTGGATGCTATGAGCCGGGCGCACAACTTCGGTCGGACCCTCCCTCTTGACTGGGCGTGAATACGTCTTACCAAGGGGACAGTCCGCGCCGGCCAAGGCGGCGTCCCGACCATCAAGCAAGGAGAACCGCATGGCGCGCATCACAGTTGAAGATTGCCTGGAAAAGATCAACAACCGCTTTCTCATCGTACAGATGGCCATCAAACGGGTGCATCAGTACCGGGAAGGCTACGAGCCGCTGATCGAGTGCAAGAACAAGGAAATCGTCACCGCCCTTCGGGAGATTGCCGCCGGAGAGGTGTTGCCGGCCGAACCCATCCATGAGGCCGGCGTGACGCTGCCTGAAACCGAATAGCTGGAAACAATGCCCCGGGATTATTACGAAGTGCTAGGCGTTGAACGCGACGCCGATGATGAGAGCATCAAGAAGGCCTATCGTCAGATGGCCTTCAAGTTCCACCCCGACCGCAACCCCGACGATCCCGAGGCCGAGTCCAAGTTCAAGGAAGCGGCCGAGGCCTACGAGGTGTTGCGCAACGCCGAAACCAGGGCCCGTTACGACCGCTTCGGCCAAGAAGGGCTCGGCGGCAACGGGTTTGGCGGTTTCGGCTCGACCGACGATGTCTTCAGCGCCTTTTCCGACATCTTCGGAGAGTTCTTCGGGTTCGGGGGCGGCCGTTCCGCGCGCGGCCCCAGACCCCAGGCCGGCAACGACCTGCGCTATGACCTGACCGTGACCTTCCGCGATGCTGCCAAGGGCTCCGAAGTCACCCTCAAAATCCCCAAAAACGTCGAATGCCAGACCTGCAGCGGCACCGGCGCCGAACCCGGCACCTCGGCCGAGACCTGCAAGCAGTGCGGCGGCACGGGACAGGTGGTCCAGAGCCAGGGCTTTTTCCGCATCGCCGTGACCTGCCCGATCTGTCGGGGCGAGGGCAAGGTGATTACCTCGCCGTGCCGGCAGTGCAAGGGCAAGGGATACACACGGGAAGTCCGGGAGCTCAAGGTGCGCGTGCCGGCGGGCGTGGACGACGGCAGCCGGCTGCGCCTTCGCGGCGAGGGCGAATTGGGCATGCACGGGGGGCCTCCGGGCGACCTGTACGTCATCCTGCACGTCGAGCCGGACAAGATTTTCGAGCGCGAAGGCCAGAATCTGGTGTTGCGCACCGAAATCAGCTTCGTCCAGGCCGCGCTTGGCCACAAGATCGAGGTGCCGACCCTTGACGGCAACGAGACCATGGACATCCCCAAAGGCACTCAGAGCGGCGAGGTCTTTTCCATGCGCGGGCTGGGACTGCCCGTGCCCGGCACCAGCCGTAAGGGCGACCTGCTCGTCGAGGTGACCGTCGTTACCCCGAAGAGCCTGACCAAGAAACAGGAAGAACTTTTGCGCGAATTCGAGAAGCTCGACGAGCAAAAGCCTATGAAAAAGGTCAAGGATTTCTTCAAAAAGGCCAAGGAGGCCATGGGGAACTGACAATGGGTAGATTCCTCTCCCGGTTTTTGCCGCTGGCCCTTGTCGGCGCCTTGCTTTTGGGCGGTACGGCCCTGGCCGGTCCCACCGAGGACTATCGTGACGGCGTGACCGCAGCCCGGGCCGGGCACATGGACGAGGCGATTGTGGCCTTCAGCCACATCATCGACGCCGGCGGTTCGAGTCAGTCCGTGGATACGCAGAATCTGGCCAGCGTCTACAACCTGCGCGGCATGTGCCACGAGGCCAAAAACGAGACCGATCAGGCCCTGGCCGATTACTCCAAGGCCATCGAGATCGACCCCAAAATGGCCGAAGCCTACGGGAACCGGGCCATGCTCTACGCCAGGCTCGGCGACAAGGACAAGGCCAAGGCGGACGCTACGGCAGCCAAGCGCATCGACTACAAGGTCAAGGTCCCCAAGTTCGACTAGAAGCGCGTCGCGTTGAAAATACGCCGGTATTTTTGACGAAAACATTTTTTCGAGGATTGAACCAGGCTTGCCCATGAGCGAAGGCTTCACCCATATCGACGCCGAAGGCCGCACCCGCATGGTGGATGTCGGGGCCAAGTCCAAGACCCGTCGCCTGGCCATCGCCGGCGGCGAGGTCCGCCTTTCCCCCGAAACCATGCATCTGCTTTCCGAGGCCGCTCTGCCCAAGGGTGACGCCCTGGCCACGGCCAAGATCGCCGGCATCCTGGCCGCCAAGCGTACCGCCGACCTCATTCCCCTGTGCCATCCGCTGCCCCTGGCCTTTGCCGACGTCCGCTTCACCGTGGACGCGGCCGCCTGCATCGTGCGCATCGAGGCCGAAGCCTCCACCACGGCCGAAACAGGCGTGGAGATGGAAGCGCTCACCGCCGCATCCGTGGCGGCGCTGACCATCTACGACATGTGCAAGGCCGTGCAGAAGGACATCGTGCTCGGCGAAATCAAGCTGCTTTTCAAATCCGGCGGCAAGTCCGGGACCTACGTCTCGCCCGACTGGCCCGCCGGCCGTCCGTATCCCGTCGACTGAGCGTGCTTCCGGCGGCCAGGGGCTTTGCCCCTGGCCGCCGTCTTTTCCCCTTATACTTGTCCTACCACACCTGCCGGACTTTCACGCCGCGGGCGGCCATGCGGTCCTTGCATTCCTTGATCGTGTATTCGCCGTAGTGGACGATGGAGGCGATGAGTGCGGCGGTGGCTTTGCCTTTGGTCACGGCGTCGGCCATGTGGTCGGGGTTGCCCGCGCCGCCGGAGGCGATGACCGGGATGGTGACGGCTTCGGCGATAAGGCGGGTGAGGTTCAGTTCGTAGCCGGTCTTGGCGCCGTCGGCATCGATGGAGTTGCAGCAGATTTCGCCTGCCCCGAGGGCTTCCACTTTTTTTGCCCAGGCGATGGCGTCGAGCCCCATGGGCTTGCGGCCGCCGTGGATGACGATTTCGTAGCCCGAGGGGATTTTTTCGGAGACCGGCACCTGTTTGACGTCCATGCCGACCACCACGCATTGGGAGCCGAAGGCGGCCGCGCCCTGGCTGATGATGTCGGGGTTTTTGACCGCCGCCGAGTTGACCGAGATTTTTTCCGCGCCGGCCAGGAGCACCGCGCGCATGTCCTCCACCGTGGAGATGCCGCCGCCCACGGAGAAGGGGATGAAGATCTGGCTGGCCACCTTGTTCACGACGTCGAGCATGATGCCCCGGCCTTCGCTCGAGGCCGTGATGTCGTAGAAAACCAGTTCGTCGGCCCCGGCCTCGTAGTAGAGGCGGGCGGTTTCCACCGGGTCGCCGATGTCCACGTTGCCTTTGAACTTGATGCCCTTGGTGAGCTTGCCGTCGCGAACGTCGAGGCAGGGAATGACGCGTTTGGAGAGCATGGGTTAGGCCTCCTGGCAGTAGGCGGCGAAATTGCGCAGCAGATGGAGTCCCGGACGGCCGCTTTTTTCCGGGTGAAACTGCACCGCCCAAAGGCCTTTCCGGCCGTGCACCGAGCAGAAGGGCAGACCGTATTCCGTGACGCCGATGACGTACCCGGCTTCCGGCACGGGATAATAGCTGTGCACGAAGTAGAATTCCGATTCCCGGTCGATGCCGTCGAAGAGCTCGCAGGGCCGGGAAAGCGCCACCTTGTTCCAGCCCATGTGCGGAATGCGGATGGGCAGCCCGTTCTCGTCGGTGAGCGACGGGCTGAACATGGCGCATGCGCCGGGCACGATGCCAAGCGCCTTGGTGTCGTTTTCCGGGCTGTAGTCGAGCAGGATCTGACAGCCCACGCAGATGCCGAGCAGCGGTTTGCCGGCGGCCACCTGTTCGGCCAAAAGCTTGTCCAGGCCCGTCGAGGTCAGCTCGTGCATGGCCTGGCCGGCCGCGCCCACACCCGGGAAGATGATGCCCGCCGCATCGGCTATGACCGAAGGATCGGCGGTGATGCGGCAGGGGATGCCCAGGTGATCCAGCGCGCGGCGCACACTGGTCTGGTTGCCGGCCTTATAGTCCAAAATGGCAAGCATGGTCGCTCCTTTTTTGTTGCCTCCGGCGGCCAGGGGGAAACTTTTTGAAAAAAGTTTCCCCCTGGACCCCCTTCAAAAACTTTTAAAAGGGGGATGGTAGCCACACCTGCCCCTTGAAAAGTTTTTGGGGAGGGTGGGGGTCCGGGGGAGGGAACCCTTTTTTACAAAAAAGGGTTCCCTCCCCCGGGGCCTTTCCTCTCATTATTTGCCGCGTTTGAACATCTTTTCCATCTCGCGGTGGCCGAAGCGCACGGTGACCGGCCGACCGTGGGGGCAATAGTCCCGCTCCGGTGTTTTGGACCACTGGGCGAGCAGGGCCACGGCCTCGTCGTCGGCAAGTTTGGTCCCGGCCTTGATGGCCGTCTTGCAGCTCATGAGAATCCAAAGATCGTGCAGGGTTTTGGATTGGCCGGCCAGAGCGGCGCGCAGATATTCCTTGGCCTGGCCGAGACTTAAGCCCGGCGGCGCGCCGGTGATGGCGACCGTGCCCGGGCGCGGTGATTGGAGGGCGAAGCCGACGGCGCGCAGTTCGTTGTGGAGCTCCTGCAGCCGCGTCTGTTCGGCGGGGTGCAGCGTCAGTTCCACCGGAATGCCGACGGGGCGGCTGTCGCCGCGCGAGCCGGTGGCTTCCATGGCGGCGTAGATGATGCGTTCGTGGGCCGCGTGCTGATCGAGCAGCACCAGCTCCCGGCCAAGGTCGACAATAAGGTAGGTGTCGGCGAACTGGCCCAGGTAGCGCACCCCGGGCGGCAGTGACGGCTCCAGTTCCTCGGGGGTGCGGGCGCGCAGGATCTCCGGCGCATCGTCTGGCACGGCGCGTTCCTGGTCGGCGGGGAAAGCAGCCGTGCCGGGGCCGTCGGATGTCATGTCGCCGGGCTCCCCGGCCTGGGCGAGATGCCGCTCATGGCGGACCACGGCCGGCGGCTCCAGGTGGCGCACGGGCGCGGGCAGGCCGTGGCGGCGGTTGTCGGCCACGGCCTGGTAGGGCGTGACGGCAGGGGGCGGGGCGTCCTGGACGTCCTGGCCGATCGGACGGCCGGGCGAGGCTTCCCGTACCTGGGGCGCGACCGGGGTGGTCTCGTCGGGATGCGGCGCGTCGGTGCGCACGAGTTCGTCGAGAAAATCGCGGCGGGAGGCGAATCTCGGCGGTTCGCCGCCGGATTGTTTGACCCAGGGTTCGGGCGCGGGAACCGTGCGCAGGACCAGCGCCTTGTCGAGGGCCTGCCCGACGGCCCGGCGAAGGTTTAAGAAGACGACCTGCTCGTCGCGGAAGCGCACCTCGGTCTTGGCCGGATGCACGTTGACGTCCAGGTCCTCGGGCGGCAACGTCAGGAAAAGCGCCACCTGCGGGTATTCCCGGGACAGCAGCCGGCCTTTGTAGGCCTCGCGCACGGCCGAAAGCAGGAGCCTGTCCTGGACCGCCCGGCCGTTGACGTAAAAAAGCATGCGGTCGGCCCGGGACTGGGCGGAAAGGGGCTTGCCGATGAGCCCCCGCACGCGGATGGGGCCCAGGGCGTAGTCCACCTCGAAGAGCCCTTCGGTGACGGCCGGCGGCCAGATACCGCCAAGCCTCGCGGCGAGCGTCTGGCTGGCGGGGAAACGGAGCGTCGTGCGGCCACCCACGGAGAGCTTGAAGGCCACGTCGAGCCGGGCCAGCGCCGCCCGGCTGAAGGCTTCGGTGGCGCGCTTGGTCTCCACGGCCTCGGATTTGAGAAATTTGAGCCGTGCCGGCACGGCGGCGAAAAGGTCGCGCACTTCGATGCGCGTGCCGCGCGCCAGGGCCGCCGGGCCTTCCTCCACGATGCGGCCGCCCTCCACCCGGATGACCGCCCCTTCGTCGAACGCCTCGTGGCGCGAAGTCAGCGTAAAGCGCGACACCGAGGCGATGCTCGGCAAGGCTTCGCCGCGAAACCCGAAGCTCTCGATGCTGGTCAATTCCTCCATGGACACGATCTTGCTCGTGGCATGGCGCGTGACGGCCAGCGACAGCTCCTCGGGCGTCATGCCCCAGCCGTCGTCGGCCACGACCATGGCCGTGCGGCCGCCGCCGTCGATGGAGACCTCGATGCGTGTCGCCCCGGCGTCGAGGCTGTTTTCAACAAGTTCCTTGAGAACGCTGGCCGGGCGTTCGACCACTTCGCCGGCGGCGATCTGGTTTTGCAGTTCGGGCGGCAGGACGCGAATGGTGCGGTGTTTGACGGCGCTTGGCATGGCTCCTTTTTACGGCATCTCGACGCGAAGGGCCAGTGGGCCGCAAACGCTGGAAAAGCGGCGGCGATGGGCGTAGAAACCAGGCCCGCGTCGACAAGGAGAAACGCCATGACCATCGCCTACAATTACCTGCGCACAAAGGTGCGCCTGGATAACATCGTCGCCAACTACAAGCACCTGTGCAGCTTCGGCGGCCATGTCCTGGCCGTCATCAAGGCCGACGCCTACGGCCACGGCCTCATCGAGACGGCCCAGGCCCTGGCCGGGGCCGGCTGCGACGCCTTTGCCATCGGCTCCGTGCCCGAGGGCGCGGCGCTTCGCCAAAGCGGCTGCGACGGGGCCATCGTGTCCCTGGTCGGACCGCTCCTGCCCGAGGACGACGCCATGGTCCTCGATTTTGATGTCACGCCTTTCGTGCATGATTTCGACCAGCTGGCGCGGCTTGCCGCCCTGGCCGCCGGGCAGGGCAAAAAGGCCCAGGTGGCGCTCAAGTTCGACACGGGCATGGCCCGGTTGGGTTTTTGCGAGTGCGACGTGCCGCATCTGCTGGAAACGCTTGCGGGCATGCCGGCCATCGAAGTGGTCATGGTCAGCTCGCACCTGGCCACGGCCGACGACCCCAATGCCTTCGATTTCGTGGGCGAGCAGGGGAGCAAATTCGCCCGCATCTGCCAGGGGCTGCGCGACGGCGGGCTGACCTTCGAGGCCTCGCTTTGCAATTCGGCCGGCATCCTGGCCCATGCGTCCAATTTTGGTTTCGAGGCCCGTCGGGCCGGTATTGCGCTCTACGGCGTCAATCCCTTCGCGGGCACGGCGCGCGAGCCGCTCGGCGCGGGGCTCGTCCCGGCCATGGAGACGACGACGCGTATCGTTTCGGTGCACGACCTGGCCTGCGGCTGTTCCATCAGCTACGGCCGGACCTACACGGCCGAGCGCGACATGCGGGTGGCCATCGTGGCGGCGGGCTACGCCGACGCCTACAGCCGGGGACTGTCCAACCGGGGCTACATGTGTCTGGCCGGCAGGCGCGTGCCCATCGTCGGCCGGGTGTGCATGCAGCTCACCGCCGTCGACATCACGGGCGTGGACGCCGCGCCGGGGGATGTGATCCACCTGCTCGGCGGCGAGGGACCGGGCACGATTACGGCCGACGACCTGGCCACCTGGTGGGAGACGATCCCCTACGAGGTGTTCTGTTTGTTCGGCCTCAATCCGCGCGAGTATTGCTAGACCGGGGTCCGGTACCCGAAACCGGGCGCGCGGTGGCCTTTCGGCAAAGCGCAGGAGAAAGCGGTGATGGAGAAAGGCGGCGCATCGCGATGCGCCATTCGCGGCATGTTTTTCGACTTCCTGGACGATCCCTGGAAGCATGCCGGCAAGGAGCATGAGGCGGCCCGTTTCCTGCGCGATGGCCTTCTGGTCGTCGAGAACGGGATGATACGCGATTTCGGCCTGTTCGAGGACGTTTCGCCCCGCCACCCAGGCGTGGAGATCGTCTCCTTGCCGGGCCGGCTTCTCTTGCCGGGCTTTATCGACGGCCATGTCCATTTTCCCCAGCTGCGCGTGATGGGGGCCTATGGCAGGCATCTGCTCGACTGGTTGCAACAGCGGGTTTTCCCCGAGGAACGCAAGTACGGCGACCGCGATTATGCCGACAAGGCGGCCGGGCTTTTCTTCGATGCGTTGCTGGCCGCCGGCACCACGACCTGCCAGGCCTTTACGACAAGCCATCCGGCCGCGACCGAGGCCTTTTTCGAGGAGGCCGCGCGGCGCAACATGCGCGTGCTCTCGGGGCTGACCGGTATGGACCGCTTCGCACCCGAAGTGAGCTGTGTCGGTTCGGGCGATTTCTACCGCGAGTCCAGGCGCCTTATCGACCGCTATCACCGGCAGAGGCGCAACCTCTACGTCATTACGCCCCGGTTTGCCGTGGGCTGCACGGAGGCCATGCTGGAGCAAAGCCGCCGGCTCAAGGCGGAATTCCCCGATTGCTGGGTCAATACCCACATTTCGGAAAATCCGGCGGAAGTCCGCGTGGCCAAGGAGCTCTTCCCGGATTGTCCGGACTACACGGCCGTCTACGAGCGCTACGGCCTGCTCGGGCCCAAGTGTACCGCCGGGCACGGCATCTGGCTGTCGGACGACGAGATGCGGCGGTTTTCCGCAGCCGGCGCGGCCATTGCCTTTTGTCCGCTGTCCAATTTCTTTCTCGGCAGCGGTTTATTCCGGCTGGGCCGGGCCATGGACCCCGAGCATCCGGTGAAAGTCGTTTTGGGCAGCGACATCGGCGGCGGCAATGCCTTGTCGCTTTTGCGCGTGATGGAGGAGGCCTACAAGGTCGGCATGTGCAACGCGACGTTGCTCGACGGCTCCCTCGACCCGCGCGCGATGGATCTGGCCGAGGCCGAGCGCAACAAGCTCTCCCCGTACCGGGCCTACTACCTGTCCACCCTTGGCGGGGCGCGCGCCCTGTGTCTCGACGACCTTCTCGGCAATTTCGAGCCGGGCAAGGAGGCCGATTTCGTGGCCCTGGACTGGAGTGCCGGCCAGGCGGCCATGGCCTGGCGTCAGTCCCTGGCCGCAACGGACGCGAGCGGACCGCGCACCATCGACGAGGCGGCCGAGCTCCTTTTCGGCGTCATGGCCATGGGCGACGACCGCAACGTGGACGAAACGTGGATTGCCGGGAGGCTGGCCTACAAGAAGGCCGCGACTGCCTGAAGAGGATCTTTCAAGGCCCGCCTCCCACCCGCAAGGCATGGCCTCCCCCTGGCCGAAAAGTTTAGGAAAGGGAGAGCGCGAGAGGGGAGAACCCTTTTCAAAGGGTTTCCCCTCTCGCACTGTCTTTCCATATTCCCTTACGGACGCGTCGCGATGCCGTGAATGCGCAGGTAGCGGTAGAGGCTTTGCTTGCCGAGGTCGGACATCTCGCAGGCTTTGTGGATGTCGCCGCCGGCCTGCTGCATGAGCGCCTTGAAATACCGGAACTCGGTTTCCTTCTTGTAGTTGTCGAAGGGCGTGATGGTCATCTCGCCATGGGCGGCTTCGGGCTGTTCGAGCTGCGGCGCCAGTTCCAGCTCCTGGCCGTTGGCCGCTTCCTGGCGTTTGCCGCTCATGATGCGGATGCGCACTTCGGGCGGCAGGTGCTTGGGATACAGCGTGGGCTCGAACTGGGCGCGCACGATGATGTTTTCCATGAGGTTGACCAGTTCGCGCACGTTGCCCGGCCAGTCGTATTCCGTGAGGCTGTCGAGGAACTCCGGGGAAAAGCCCTTGAGCGGCACTTTGTACTTTTTGCAAAAGGCGTTCATGTAATAGATGGTCAGTTCCCGGATATCCTCGCCGCGCTGACGCAGGGGCGGAATGTGGATATGCATGGTGCGCAGGCGGAAGAGCAGGTCGTTGCGGAAATCGCCTGCGGCGACCATGGCCTCGAGGTCCTTGTTGGTGGCGGCCACCAGCCGGAAATCGCTCGTCTCCTCTTCCTTGGCCCCGACCGGACGGAAGCGGCGCTCCTGGAGCACGCGCAAAAAGGCCTTTTGCTGGGCAAAAGGGAGTTCACCCACCTCGTCGAGAAAGAGCGTTCCCTTGTCGGCCTGCTTGATGAGCCCTTCCTGCTTTTTTTCCGCGCCGGTAAAAGCGCCCTTGGCATGGCCGAAGAGTACGGACTCGATGAGCGTTTCGGTGAGGCTCGAGCAATCGACCACCACGAACGGCCCCTCGGCCCGTTCGCTGTTGTCGTGGATGGCCCGGGCGAAAAGTTCCTTGCCGGTGCCGGTCTCGCCGGTGATGAGCGTATTGGCGTCGGCGTTGGCGGCCTGGGCCACGAGATCCAGGCAGGCGGCCACGCGCTGGCTATTGCCGATGATGCCGTCGCGCTTTAAGGCCACGGTGGGGGGGCGGTGGGCGAATTTCTCCTTGCGGTACTGCAGGGCGCGGATCAGCGGCAGGGTCATGGACTCGGCCGTGGCCGGCTTTTCGATGTAGTCCCAGGCGCCGTTTTTGATGGCCAGCTCCGCGCCGTTGGGGTAGCTTGCGCCGGTGAAGATAATGACTTCCGGCGCCTTGTCGCGGTCGGTGATCTTGGGAATGGACAGCAGGCCGTTGCCGTCGGGCAGGTCCACGTCGAGGTAGACCACGTCGTAAAATTCCGCATCCAGGGCCTCGAGTCCCTTGCCCAGGCTGGGCTTGGCCGTGACCTCGTGGCCCATGCTTTCGATGACCAGCTTGCACACTTCTCGAATATGGGTGTCGTCGTCGATAACCAGAATCTTCGCCATGCCACCTCCCCCGTGCTACTGGCTTCAATTTATGTAAGGCGAACCGGGCGGTTTGTCGAGGCGGGGCCCGACGCGCTCCCGGCAGGTTTGACGCCGCGTCGCCGGCTTCGTAGTGTCGCCGAAGAAAGGAGGCGGCCATGACCGACGCACAGACCCCCAAGCGCAAGCGGCCCATCCTGGTCTGGGTCATTTTTCTCTTTTATATGATCAGCTCGATCCAGATCATCATGGGGCTTTTTTTCGTCGCGGCCGGCGGCGTGAACCTGACGCCGGAGCAGCAGGCGTTTCTGGCCAAGTTCACGGTGTGGGACCGGGTGATCGGCTACGTCAACGCGGCGCTGACGCTGGTCGGGGTGACGCTTCTTTTGGGGTTGCGCAAGCAGGCGGTGAACGTGCTGGCCGTGGCGTTTGCGATGAACCTCTTTTCCACGGCCGTGGTCTGGTTCAGGGCCGATCCGGCGGCGGTGACGGCCCCGGCGGCGCTTACCGCCCAGGCGTTCGGCATCGTGCTGTTCGGAGCTGTGGTCTATTACGCCTGGCGGCTGGACAAGCGGGGGATACTTCAGGATGCGCCAAGGGCGCGCCGGCCCCAGGCATAGAGTGTCGCGTAGGTCGCGCTTACACCCGCATCCCCGCCAAAACGCTTCGCGTAATAGCGCACGAACTCCCGATACCGGGCCGGGCTGCCCACCTTTGTCCCCGGCGTGTGGGTGACGCCCGCGCCTTGAAGCGCCCGCAACAGTTCCCCGACGCTGCCATACGTCACCACATGGCGTTTTTCCTCGAATCGCGCCAGCCCCCCGGTCAGGTCCGTGAAGAGCGCCTTGTAAGAGGCCGCCGGCCGCATGGGATAGATCGAGCCGAAGCCCGTGGCCCGCGACGCTTCTTCGAGCTCGCCAAGCGTCCCGTCCACATAGACCGCGATGGCGAAATCGCCGCCGGGGCGCAGAAGGGCCAGGTCGGCCGCGAAAGATGCGGCCGGGTCGGCGTACCAATGCATGGCCGAGGCCGAGGCCAGAAAATCGAAGGTTCCCGGTAAAAAGGGCGGGTGTTCGCCGTCGGCCGCGAGTTTTTGCGCGCCGGGCATGGCGGCGTTTCGCAGCATGCCCGGGGAGAGGTCCAGGGCCACGTAGGCCGCCCCGGGAGCCAGGCGCGGGGTGAGGTTTCGCGTAAGCAGGCCGCTGCCGGCCCCGATCTCCAGCACGCGCCCAGAAAGGACCGGCGGACAAAGCGCCGCCAGCCGCGCGGCCACCAGCCGCTGGACCCGGGCGGCGGCCTCGTAGGTGGCCCCGGCCCGGTCGAAACGTCCGCGAATGGGTGTCGTCATTGGGAAATCGCAGCCCCGAGCACGGCCGGATCGGGATAGTGGCCGCCGGGAAATTCGGTAAAGCGCGCGCCCGGGAGCAACGCCAAGGCTTTGTAAACGGCCTGGCGGCGCACGATGCGGTCGGCGTTGCCGTGAAAGACCGTGACATTGCCGGCCGGGACCGGCGTTCCCGTGGCTTCGGACGCAAGCAGGTACGCAAGGCCGGCTGTCAGGGGCGCGGCCCAGTCGGGATTCCAGGCCGGGGCGCCCGGCACGCCGCAGTTTTTCCAGAATGCCCGGGTCGTGCTCTCGGCATCGGCGGCCAGGCCGGTGGCCATGGCCCGGGTGATGCGGCCGGGCAGGCTGTCGCCGAAACGGGCAAAGGGCGCGAACAGCACGATGCGGCCAAAGCGGGGCACGAGCCTCGCCGCGTGCTTGACGATCATGTGCGCGCCCGTGGACCAGCCCACAAGCGCCGTACCGCCGCTTCGGGCGATTTCGGCCACAAGCGTTTCCTCGTCTCCGTCAAGAAACGGAGCGCGAACGATCCATCCGCTCGGAAAATCGGGGAAGAGCGTTTCGGGTCCGGCCCAGCCGGAAAGAAAAAAACGGCCGGTCATGGGAAAAACGAGACGCGGAGCCTGGAAAAGCCGAGCCGGATGCGTTTTAAGTCATCGCGCGTGAGGTCGGCGCGAAGCGACAGGCGAAGCCGTGCCGTGCCGTCGGGAACGGTGGGCGGCCGTACCGCCGCCACGAGCAGCCCTTCGGCCATAAGGAGCGACTGGGCGTGCAACGCCACCCGGTTGCGGCCGCAGGCCACAGGGATGATCTGGGTGGTGGAGCCCATGGTGTCGAAGCCGAGCCCGCCCAGGTGGTCGCGGATTTCCTTGGCGATACGCATCAGCCGCGCCCCGTCGGCGGGGTTGGACTTGATGTGGCGCAGCGCCGCCAGGGACGCGCCCAGGACCGCCGGCGGCAGGGCGGTGGAAAAAATGAACGAACGGCCGCGGTTTCGCAGCAGTTCGATGGTCTCCACCCGGCCGGCGATAAAACCGCCGTGGGACCCGAGCGCCTTGCTCAGGGTGCCCACATGCACGTCCACGTCGTCGGAGAGCCCGAGTGCGGCGGAAAGCCCCCGGCCCCGGCCGATCACCCCGGTGGCGTGGGCTTCGTCCACGACCACCAGCGCCCCGTGGGCTTTGCCAAGCTCGACGATCCGCGCTAAGGGAGCCACGTCGCCGTCCATGCTGAAAACCGTGTCCGTGACGATGATTTTCTTGTCGACCTGCCCCTCCCGCATGAGCAGCTTTTCCAGGTGCTCCATGTCCAGATGGCGGTAGCGCACGAGCCGGGCTCCGGACAGGCGTATGCCGTCGATGATGCTGGCATGGTTGAGGCGGTCGGAAAAAACCACGGTGTGGCGGTCGGCCAGGGCGGAAAAAACGGCCAGATTGGCGGCGTAGCCGCTGCCGGTCACCAGGGCCGCCTCCTGGTACTTGAACGTGGCCAGTTCCGCTTCCAGGGTCTCGGCCAGGGCGAAGTTGCCCGTGACCAGCCGCGAGGCCCCGGAGGAACAGCCGTGGCGCGTGAGCGCCTTGACCGACCCCTCGATGAGGTCCGGATGCCCGGACAGGCCGAGGTAGTTATTGGAGGCGAGGTTTAAAAGTCGCGTGCCGGAATAGAGGATTTCCCGGGCCGCGCCGTCATCGATCGGCGGGATGGTCCGGAAGCTGTCCGAGTTGCGAAGCTTGGCCGCCTCGGGCACGATATGTTTGCCGAAAAAGGAAGTACTCATGCCATTTGGTTCCGGGAAACAGGCCATGCCGATCTGGCATCCCTGCACCCAAATGAAGGATCACGAGAGTTATCCTCCCGTCTTTATGGATCGGGGTCAAGGGATTTACCTCTACGACCGTGAGGGAAACGCCTATATAGACGCTATTTCCTCGTGGTGGGTGAACCTCTTCGGCCATGCCAACCCAAGGATCATCCGGGCCGTGACCGACCAGCTTGGCCGCCTGGAGCATGTCATTTTCGCCGATGTCACCCATGCTCCGGCCGAGGAACTGGCCGCCCGATTGCTGGCGATCGCCACGGAAGGTTTGACGCGGGTTTTTTTTGCGGACAACGGGTCATGCGCGGTGGAAGCGGCGCTCAAAATGAGCCATGCCTCCTGGCGCAACCTGGGCCATCCCGAAAAATGCCGGTTCCTTTTCCTCTCCAACGGCTACCACGGCGAGACGGCCGGGGCGCTCGGCGTCTGCGGCGACAGGCTCTATGCCGCGCCGTTTGTGCCGCTTTTCGTGGAGCAGATCGAGGTGGCCGGGCCGGACTGCTTCAACTGTCCCTACGGCCGCAGCCGCGAAGGCTGCGACGCGCCGTGTTTCGCCGCCATGCAGGAGGCCATCGACGCCCATAAGGACGTGCTCTCCGGCGTCATCGTCGAGCCGCTGGTCCAGTGCGCCGGCAATTTCCGCATGTACCCGCCGTCCTACCTGACCAAGTTGCGCCAGGCAACGACATCGGCCGGCATCCATTTCATCGCCGACGAGATCGCAGTGGGATTCGGCCGCACGGGCACCATGTTCGCCTGCGAGCAGGCAGGCGTGTCCCCGGACTTCATGTGCCTGTCCAAGGGCATCACCAGCGGCACCTTGCCCCTTTCCGTGGTGCTGACCACCGACGCGGTCTTCGACGCCTTTTACCACGATTTCGTGGAGGACAAGGCGTTCTTGCACTCCCACAGCTACACCGGCAATCCCCTTGCCTGCGCGGCTGCCTGCGAAACGCTTCGCATCTTCGAGGAGGACGACGTCATCGCGGCCAACCGGGCCAAGATCGACTACCTGCACAAGGCGGTGCATGAGCGCTTCGCCGGCTACCGGCACACGGTGGATATCCGTTCCACGGGCTGGATCACGGCGGTGGAACTCTACGCCGATCCCGAGCGCAGGATCCCCTTCGACTGGAAGGCGCGCACGGGCTTTCGCATCTACCAGGAAGCCAAGAAGCGGGGGGCCTGGCTGCGAAACCTGTGCGACATCGTCTACTTCATGCCGCCCTACGTCATTACGCTCGAAGAGATTGACAAGCTGACCGACATCGCCCTCGATTCGGTCAAGGCGGTTTTGGGATGAAACGTTATCTGATCACAGGGACCGGCACGGGCATCGGCAAGTCGTTTTTCTCGGCGTTTTTTACCGGGATGCTCCTTGAGCAGGGCAGGTCCGTGCGCTACGTCAAGCCCGTGGCCACGGGTTACCCCGAGGACGACGACGCGGCCTTCGTGGCCCAAAGGACCGGCTTGGCCCGGGAAGACGCCGTCACGCTCTACACGGCGACCGAGCCGGCCTCGCCCTGTTTCGTGTTCGATCCCTTTCCCTTCGAGGCGTGCGTGTCGCGTATCGAGGCCATGGCGGGCGAGCGCGACGTACTGCTCGTGGAAACGGCCGGAGGCATCGGCGTGCCCCTGGCCACGCGGCGCTACAACTACCACTTCGCCCTGGCCCTGGGACTCGAAGTGTTGCTGGTCGTGCCCAACCGTCTGGGCTGCCTGTCCGACGCCATTGTCTACGGCCATTTCATTTTGCGCCACAAGCTGGCCTTCACCGGCATCGTATTAAACGACCACTTCGCCGAGTCCCCGCGCCACGCCGACCGCAACGCGGCGGAGCTGGAAAGCGAGTTTCCCGGCAAGGTCGTGGCCCGTTACGACGCTTCGGGATTTACCTTCGCCGCCATTCCCGGGCTTGACGGGGAAGCGGGAGAGGACTAGAAAAAAGTCATGTTCACCCGCACCAACGCCACGCGTACTCTTTTTGCCGGTTCGTATTATTATTACGGCCGACGCGCTCGCGGCTTGGCGGGTGGCGCGGCCCTATAGGGCCGCATCCACAACACCGCCGACTGGGGCCGCGGGCAGATTGCCCGGCGGCCCTTTTTGTTGGTCGACCGGGACTCCCCGGACCCCTGGCGATAACACAGCCAAGGAGAACGACCATGAACATCGGCAAATCCATCCGTCTGGAACGCATCATCAACCGCGACACCGGGCGTACCATTATCGTGCCCCTGGACCACGGCGTATCCGTTGGCCCCATCGAAGGCATTGCCGACATGCGTGGGACCGTGACCAATATCGTGGCCGGCGGGGCCAATGCCGTGCTCATGCACAAGGGCGTGGTACGCTGCGGCCACCGGGCGCGCGGTCGCGACGTGGGGCTCATCATCCACCTTTCGGCCAGTACCGACCTGTCGCCTTTCCCCAATGCCAAGACGCTGGTGTGCACGGTGGAGGAGGCGATCAAGCTCGGGGCCGATGCCGTGTCCGTGCATGTGAACCTTGGCGACGAAACCGAGGCGCGCATGCTCGACGACCTGGGGCGGGTGACCGAGGCGGCGGCGTCCTGGAGCGTGCCGGTCCTGGCCATGGTGTATGCCCGCGGACCCAAAGTCAAAAACCAGTTTGACGCCGATGTGGTGGCCCACTGCGCCCGGGTCGGCAACGAGCTTGGCGCGGACATCGTTAAGGTGCCCTACACCGGCGATCCGGACAGTTTCGCCCGGGTGGTGGCCGGCTGCTGCGTGCCGGTGGTCATTGCCGGCGGGCCGAAGGTCGATTCGCGGCGTGCGCTTTTGGAGATGATCGCGGGCAGCGTGGCGGCCGGCGGAGCGGGGCTTTCGGTCGGGCGCAACATTTTCCAGGACCCGGCCCCGGCGAAACTGCTCGCGGCGGTGACGGCCATCGTGCACGAGGGGGCCGGCGTGGATGCGGCCATGGAGTCGCTGATCAAGGAGTGAGGGAAAGGGCGCGGGTTTTCCCGACGCGGGACGAGAGCCTCGAATGAAAAGAGCCCTTGCCACGGTACGGCAAGGGCTCGAAGCGAGAGTGCCGGGGGATGGTTGCGCAGTGCATTCCGCCTCCGCCTCGTCCAGCAGCCCCCCCCTCAATCCCGCCATCGCCACGTTGGCGCGTAAGCGAAGTCCGCCGCTGACCGCCGCTATTTCGTCCAGCAGCCTTAGACCACCAGCCCGGGGGCCGCTCCTTTGCAGGTGTAAGTCGGTTGTCGCCGGCTTGCCACCCAAGGTGCCGTCCCCGGCCGTCCTCCCCACCAGGAAACGCTAGACTGCTGTACCAAAGATGTTTATCAGAAAATAGGCAGAACCCAGGCAGGAATGAGGCTTCCTTTCTGCCTTGTTCTCACAGCATGCCGTGTGTTTCCCCGTTTATCTTTTTTAGGCTCTTCACAGCCCCGGAGAGGTTGTTGCGAGATACGTGTCATTGCGGTCTGGCGCGTTTGCTTTGGCGGGGCTGGTGCGATCGTTGCCCGTGGGTCAGAAATTTATCCGGTTTGTTTATATAATAATATATGTATCGTGCCAATATTCTTATAGCATGTTCGGACGCCGTTGAACTGGCGGCGATGACTTCAGCTTTGTCCAGCGATCATCATGTGGTAGCCGTTCACAATATAAAAGAGGCCAGACTCTCTCAGTTTCAGCCATTCCGGTGTGAGCTTGCGTTTATTGAAGTCGGCGCGGATGCCGAAGCCTCTGTTGCCGATATGCTCGAATTGGCAAAAAGCGGCATGGCCCTTGTCGTCCTGTTTCGGCCTCCCTGCCCGCAACCTGTCGTCGAGGCCGTCGCCAGCGGAAAAATCCACGGACTGTGCCGGCTTCCAGTCGACCTGGAGTTTTTTACCCTGCAAGGGCGAACCCTTATCGCGCAGATAGCCAAGAAAAAGGATCTGCCCGGCCATGGGCGTCGTATACTGACTCGTGAAGAGGTGGCGTATCTTCTGGGGGCCGACAAATGGAAGGGGAAGTCCTGACGCGCGTGTGCCCGCACCGCAAGCGACCCTACAATCCAGCAGGCGGTTTTTTGTGGGGCCCGGGCGCGCCACTCCTCCAAATGGGGGACAGACGACGTAAAAAAAGCGGCTTCCCCTTGACCTGAATGGCCAGAGGAGCCGCAAAAACGTAGAAAAAACAATGATGGTGCGAGAGAGGGGGTTCGAACCCCTATGCCTTGCGGCGCCAGATCCTAAGTCTGGTGCGTCTCCCGATTCCGCCACTCTCGCACGGGCCAACGCGGGCACAATCTCTTACGCGATCAGGGCCAAGGACACAATAATCAAGACCGGGTCGTATGCCGGAAGTGCGGCTGGCGGCAGGATTGCCGGTCGGGCAAAGTGCACGCGGGCTTTTGCGATGGGTATCCGGTCTTTTCAAGCATGCCTTTCGATTCCGTCGCGCGAAAGGCGCTGATTCGACTGGACAAATGCGCTTTGGAGCGGGCATGCTTTGAAGGATAGGGCACATGGATTTCGGTGCGGCAAAGAGAGTCGACATCGGTGTAGTTTCTTTTGTTATATGCTGAGTTATAGTTGGACAAAGGTGTTTTGGACAAAGGTGTTGCGGTATGACGGTGGCGTATAGTGAAAAGAATGATTTTATTGTCTGGGTGATGTCAAAAAAAGGCATTTTTATTCTTTTTTTTGTTCTTAACCTATTGGCGTTTTCAGCTGTGCTGCGTGCAAATTATCCGTATAGAGATGATGTTAGATTTATTTTAAATAGTAATGAGGAATGGGAGCAATCCGGAAGATTGCTTTCATATATATTTTCAGAAGTATATTATTTTGGAATGCAGGTAGACTCTTCTCCTTTCTTCCAAGTCGGAGCTATATTTGTACTGTCATTGACCGGTCTATCTCTTCTCTATTGCTTTAATAAAAACGGTAATTGTTTATATCTTCTTTGCTTTACGCCGATTTGTTTGTCACCGTATATTCTTGAAAATCTATCATATAAGTTTTGTTCGTTATGGGAAGTAATTTCTGTTTTTATTATGGCTATGCCATTTGTCGCATTGCGATCTGTCGAGAGCAAGAAGTTGGTATTTGGAGTAACATTTGCAGCTATATTTTTGGCGTTGAATACATACCAACCTTCTTTTGGAGTTTTTCTTTGTATTTTTGTTTATAGCTTGCTGATATGTCTGAGAGGTGATGAGGAGAGTCGATTTTTTCGGCGTGGCCAATTTTCCTTAGCGCTTGGGGCCTTGACTGCGCTTGCGGCGTATTTTGTCGAAATAAAGTACTTTTTCCCTGTTACTTCACAGTGGGGGAAAAGCCATTCCGCAATGTCTGGCGGTGACTTGAGTCACCTTCAGATCTTTATTAGAAATAGTGTCGTATATTATCACTACTTGATGTCAGATTGGAATAAATCCATTTTTGAGTATGTTTTGATTTTGAATGTTTACGTGATGATCATTGTGTCTATAAGAAAAGTTTTTCTCAAAAACAATATCGTGAATGGAGTGCTCAAGAGTATAGCATTTATTATCATGCTTTTTTTTCTTACCATCGCACCTTTTTTTATACAACTTTTTTTGATCAATCCAGTTTACGCGCCAAGAACATTTCTTGCTGTTGGGGCGGCCTTCGCATTTATATTGCTTGATCCACTGTTGCTTATGCAAAAGAAAGGGTTTTATCGGAAAATATTTTTTGCGATCACGGTCTATAGCTCTTTGCAGTTAGTTGTTTTTGCAAGCGCTTACGGAAATCTGTTGGCTTCTCAGATGAATTGGGAGAAAAACAGGTTGGTCCCATTGGCCTATCAGCTGGTAAAAGTACAGCAAAAAACAAAATGTCATTCTATATTTTATGAAAATACAATAGGCTATTCTCCAGCCTTTTCCAATCTTGGCAGGAAGTATCCTGTTATGTATAAACTGATAAACCCGAGTGTTGGATATCTTTATTTTGCTTCCGACGTGTTGCGTGACTATGGTTTGCATCTCTATAATAATATTGTTCCTCCTCCTACAGAAGGTATCAAGGTTTTTTATAATGAACCATGGTATGTCATTGCGGCGTCTGGAGACGTCTGTATCCTTTCGTTCAAGCAATGAGAGCCTGCGCTGGGCATGCGAACAGCTATGCCATGTTGAGAGAATTAACACTCGAACGGCCGCTTCAAAAGAGTTTTTTGCCCAGGGAAAGAGGGGAGGGGGCGGCCTGAGCACCATTGGCCAGACGTTTTTTTGGGGGGGGCTGGAAGACCATGCTGCTTTGAAAGGGAGGCGGTAGCGCGAGGAATGTGTGCAACAGAATCGATCTTCGCGACTTGGGGCATCCACAGTCGACAATTCCCTCAAGCGTCTCCCGCCGGACTTGGCTCGTCAGGAGAGGTTGAGGATGATTTTTCGCAGCGTGAGAACAAACGCATGCCGAAGCGGTATGCACAAGAGGACGAGAAATAAAAAACCCGGGCTTCTTGCGAAACCCGGGGATATAGGCATCTGGCGGAGAGGGAGGGATTTGAACCCTCGAACAGGGTTTTGCCCCGTTACCCGCTTAGCAGGCGAGCGCCTTCGGCCAACTCGGCCACCTCTCCGCAACACGGCCTGATAGCGGTTTGCGGGATGCCGGTCAAGAAAAAATCCTGCGCCGACGCGCGATCAACGCTCTGTACTCTTTACAGGGGGCTGCCCAGACGGCTATGCTCTTGCCTCGGCTCAATCGAGTCCACTGCAAAAGGAGTCTCGGGCATGAAAAAGTTCGCGCGTATGGAACGCCTTCCGCCATACGTCTTCGCCACCGTCAACGAGCTGAAAATGCAGATGCGGCGGCGAAACGAAGACGTCATCGACCTTGGCATGGGCAATCCCGACTTGCCCACGCCCCCGCACATCGTCGAAAAGCTCATCGAGGCCGCCCAGAAGCCCGCCAACCACCGGTACTCGGCTTCGCGCGGCATCAAGGGCCTGCGAAACGCCATTTCCGGCTGGTACAAGCGTCGCTTCGACGTGGACATCGATCCCGAAACCGAGGCGGTGGTCACCCTGGGGGCCAAGGAAGGCATGGCCCACCTGGCCCTGGTCATGCTCTCCCCGGGCGATGTTGTCTTCGCCACCGATCCGTCCTATCCCATCCACCCCTATTCCTGCATCATCGCCGGGGCGGATGTGCGGCGCATTCCCATCAGCTGCGACAGCGACTTCTTCGAAGACCTGCTCCTGGCCACCCGACAGACCTGGCCGCAGCCGAAACTGCTCATCATCTCCTTCCCGCACAACCCCACCACGGCCACCGTGGATATCGACTTCTTCCAGCGCATCGTGGATTTCGCCAAAGAACACGACATGATGGTGATCCACGACTTCGCCTATGCCGATTACGGCCTGGACGGCTACCAGCCGCCGAGCTTTTTGCAGGCCAAGGGCGCCAAGGATGTGGGCGTGGAATTCTTTTCCATGAGCAAAAGCTATTCCATGGCCGGTTGGCGCGTCGGCTACTGCTGCGGCAACCAGGAAATGGTCCATGCGCTCACCCGCATCAAGAGTTATCTGGATTACGGCATGTTTCAGCCCATCCAGATCGCCGCCTCGGTGGCGCTCAATGGGCCCCAGGAATGCGTCAGCGAAATTCGAAACGTCTACCAGGATCGCCGCGACGCGCTGATCGAGGGTCTGTGTCGCGCCGGCTGGATGGTGCCCTCGCCCAATTCCACTATGTTCGTGTGGGCCAAGATTCCCGAAGAGTTCGCTCACATGAAATCCGTGGAATTTTCCAAGCTGCTGTTGCGCGAGGGCTCGGTCGCCGTTTCACCGGGACTCGGCTTCGGCCATTTTGGCGACGACCATGTCCGCTTTTCGCTGGTGGAAAACAGGCACCGCATCAACCAGGCCACACGGAACATCAAAAAAGTGCTTTCAGGGTAGTCATGCACAACGACAAACGCCCCGTTCGTATAGGTCTGGCCGGGCTCGGCACTGTCGGGTCCGGCCTTGTGGCCATTGTCACGCGCAACGCCGACTGGATCACGCGCCGCCTCGGCCGTCCCATCGCCCTGACCAAGGTGCTGGTGCGCGACGTCGCCAAGCCCCGGGTCGTGACGTTGCCGCCCCATGTCGGATTGACCACCGATCCCGATGCCCTGGTGACGGATCCGGACATCGACATTGTGGTCGAACTCATGGGGGGCACCGGTGCGGCCCTCGACCTGATCCGTCGCGCCCTTTTGGCCGGCAAACACGTGGTCACGGCCAACAAGGCGCTTTTGGCCGAGCACGGCCCCGAACTTTTCGCCCTGGCGGCCGAGAAGGGGCTGGGGCTTTACTACGAGGCCAGTTGCGCCGGGGCCATCCCCATCGTGGCCACCCTCAAGGAATCCCTGGCCGGCAACCGCATCGTCAGCATCATCGGCATATTGAACGGTACGGCCAACTATATCCTGAGCAGCATGAGCGACAAAGGCCTGACCTTTGCCGCGGCGTTGCGTCAGGCCCAGGAAAAAGGCTACGCCGAGGCCGACCCGACCCTCGACATCGAGGGCATCGACGCGGCCCACAAGCTCATCTTGCTGATCCGGCTCGCCTACGGGCAGAATCTGCCCTTGGCCAAGTTGCCCGTGACGGGCATCACCAAGGTCACGACCGAGGACATTCGCTTCGCCGGTGAGTTCGACTACACCATCAAGCTCATCGGCCAGGTCCACGAAGTCCAAGGGAGGCTCTCCGCCAGCGTGAGCCCCATGCTCGTGCACAAGGATTATCTGCTCGCCAGCGTCAATGGCGCGTTCAATGCCGTGCGCGTGGAAGGTGACGCCTCCGGTCCGATCATTCTGCACGGCAAGGGGGCCGGCGACCTGCCCACGGGCAGCGCTGTTCTGGGCGACATCATGGCCCTGGCCCGTGAAGGCATGATCCCCAACAACACCGGCTTTCTGGTCGAACCCTTGCCCGAGGCCAGTCAGCCCGACCCTGAAGACGCAATCTGTCCCCATTACATCCACTTCACGGTCAAGGATCAGGCCGGCGTCATGGCCGCCATCTCCAAGTCCATGGGCGTGCATGGGGTCAGCATCCGCCAGGCGGTGCAGAAAGGCGCCCCCGAGGACGGGCACGTGCCGATTGTTTTCCTCACCCACGAAGCCACCGAACGGGCCATCAAGGGCGTGCTGGAAGACGCCGCCGCCATGCCGTTCATCAAACCCGGCACGGTGCATTTCAGGGTATTGTAGAGGAAAGGGAATTCGCTGGTCCGGGAGGTGGTTACGTGCCTTCCGGACCAACTCGCAACGGCAGGGACGAGGGACTATCTCCTTGTCGCGGATGGTTCCGGCGCAAGCCGGTTTTTTGTCGCGCCGGCCGGCTCTGGCGACAGCCCGCCGCAACGCGGAAGAGCGCGAGGAAGTCTGATGGCAAAGCAATCGACCGACGTGGCGATCCTCGTGTTCCCGGGTGTGGAACTTCTGGATTTTACCGGTCCGTACGAGGCGCTTTCCGCCTGCCGGCTTGATGCAGCACGGCGGCGGGAGGACTCTTCGCCCTTTCGCCTGCAACTTGTCGCCGCTTCCCTTGAACCCGTCGCCTGCGCCAACGGACCGCGTTTCCTGCCCGATACGACCTTGGCGGCCTGTGCCGCCCCGGACGTTCTGCTCGTTCCCGGTGGCTGGGGCGTGCGCAAGGCCCTCGACGACGCGGCGCTTGTGGCCTGGATCAGGGAGACCGGCGCGAAAGCGCGGACCCTTGCCGGCGTGTGCACCGGCTCCATGCTGCTTGGCAAGGCCGGGCTTCTGGCGGGCCGGCGGGCCACCACCCACTGGCGTTCCCTCGATTGGATGCGCGCCAGCTATCCCGACGTCACCGTAGTGGACGACGCGCATGTGGTGGAGGACGGCAATCTCCTGACCTCCGCCGGCATCAGCGCCGGTATCGACCTTGGCCTGCGGCTTGTCGCCCGGTACTACGACGAGGCTATCGCCAAGGAGACGGCGGCCCACCTGGAATATTGTTTTTCCCAAGACAACAAACGGAGAGTATCCCTCTCTTCCCTGTGAAAAGTTTTTGAAGAGGGTCCGGGGAGAAACTTTTTGCACACAGTTTCTCCCCGGCCGCCGGAGGCATGCTTTGTCCAAACTCGTTTTCCTTATTGCTGACGGCATGGGCGATCTGCCGGTCGAGGCGCTTGGCGGCAAAACACCCATGGAAGCGGCCGCGACACCCGTCATGGACGCCATGGCCAAAGAGGGCATGGTGGGGCTTTGCCGCACGGTGCCGGAGGGCATGGCCCCGGGCTCGGATGTGGCCAATATGGCGCTTTTGGGTTTCGACCCGGCCACGTATCACACCGGGCGCGGTCCCATCGAGGCGGCGGCCATGGGCTTGTCGCTCGGAGCCGACGACGTGGTCTTCCGGCTCAATACCGTGACGGTCAGCGAACTTTCCGACTCTGGGCTCATGCGCGACTATTCCGCCGGGCATATCGCCACGGACGTCTCGACGAAGCTGGTGGAGGCCATCGGCCGGGAGTGCTGTCCGTCGGACTATGTGGTCCATCCGGGCGTGCAGTACCGCCATCTGCTCGTGGCCAAGGGCGCGGCGGGGCGTCCCGAGGCGCGGGTCGCGGTGCGTCCGCCCCATGACATCACGGATCAGGGGATCGCCCCCGACCTGGAGGAACTGCGCCGGGCCCCGGCCTTGTGGAATTTCGTGCAATGCGCCGGCAAGGTTCTGGCCGGGGCGGAAAATGGCAGCAAGGCCAATGCCGTGTGGCCGTGGGGGCAGGGCAGGGCGCTTGCGCTTCCCGATTTTACCGAAACGTTCGGGCTGCGCGGGGCCGTGGTTTCGGCCGTGGATCTGGTCAAGGGCCTGGGACGGGCCGCCGGCATGGCTGTCTTGGACGTGCCCGGGGCCACGGGACTGCTTGACACCAATTACGAAGGCAAGGTGGCGGCGGCGCTCGATTTCTTGAAGACCGGCGATTTCGTGTTTGTGCACGTGGAAGCGCCGGACGAGTGCGGCCATGCCGGCGACGCGGCGGCCAAGACCGAGGCCGTGGCCCGCTTCGACGCCCGCATCGTGGCCCCCATGCGCGAGGCCCTGGGAGAGGATGTCGCGTTTCTGATCGCCTGCGACCATCCCACCCCCATTGTCATTCGCACGCACAGCGCCGATCCCGTGCCTTTCCTTTTCTGGAAGCAAGGCGTAACCCCTTCCGGCGCGGTCGCATTTTCCGAACGCGAAGCGGCCGCCACCGGCCTTGCCGTCGCATCAGGGCATACCCTTTTGCCGACGGCTGTCGGCTGGGCGAACGGGAAACAGTAAACGCATCATGGCCCCTATCGTAAAACCCGAGGATTTTCCCTCCCCCGATTCCCGGCTGGAGCTGACCGTCTCCTACGGGGAAACGGACCGCATGGGCTATGCCTATTACGGGCATTATCCCCACTGGTTTGAGCGGGGCAGGGGGCATTTCATCCGGGAGCGCGGCATGAGCTACGGCGACGTCGAGGCACGCGGGGTGTGGTTGCCCGTGCGCGATCTGGCCGTTCGCTACCTGCGCCCCGCCCATTACGACGACGTGGTCACCGTACGTACCGCCATCGCCGCCTGGGGCCGGGCCTCGGTCACCTTTGTCTACCAGGTTTTCGGTCCGCCGGACGCCTCGATGCTCCTGGCCGCCGGCGAGACCCTGCACGCCTGCACCACGCCCGAAGGAAGGCCCATGGCCGTCCCGGGCTGGCTGCGCGAGCTTTTCGCCGTCTAACCTGTCTCTCCTTTTTGTCGCACATCATGTTCATCGACATCCATACGCACGCCTATCATCCCAAGATATCGGACAAGGTCCTGGCCCAGCTCGAAAGCCACTATGGCATCAAACCCGTCGGCACGGGGCAGATCGACGACCTGATCGCCCGGGCCAAAAAGGCGGGACTCGACCGGGTGGTCGTCCACAATGCGGCCACGGCCGCGGCCCAGGTGGTTCCGGCCAACAACTGGGCCATACGCATCCACCGGGAAAACCCCGAGGTGCTTTCCTTCGGCACCCTGCATCCGGACTACCCGGACTTCGAGCGCGAGCTGGACAGGCTTGAACGCAACGGTATCAAGGGCATCAAGTTCCACGCCGATTTCCAGGGTTTCCGCCTGGACGACCATCGGCTCTGGCCGATTTTCGAGGCCCTGTCCGGCCGCTTCATGGTGATGCTCCACGTGGGCGACAACCTGCCGCCCGAGCAGAACAATTCCTCCCCGGACAAGGTGGCGGCCATTGTGCGCGATTTCCCCGGGCTGACGGTCATCGCCGCGCACCTGGGGGGGTATCTCCATTGGCAGTATGTGCTGGAGCATCTCGTGGGCAAGGACGTCTACATCGACACGTCGAGTTCCCTGTCCTTTATCGACGACGACACCCTGCACCGCATCGTGGACGGTCATCCCCGCGAACGCATCCTTTTCGGCAGCGATTACCCGCTTTTTGATCCCGGCGACGAGATCGGGCTGCTGCGTCGCCGCCTGTCTCTTCGCGACGCGGAGCTCGAGGGCATGCTTTCGGCCGCAACCTCACTTTTCCGATAACCAAAATGTCCATTGACTTTCGCCCGGGCCTCATGCTGGAAGGGCTGAGCCCGGGCTGTATTGCAAGATTTCACCGCTCGCCCGGGCTCAAGGAGCCCTTTCATGAGTATTCGTCTGCAGGTTCTCTGCTCCCTCGCGATCATGTTCCTTTTAAGTTGCGTGATGTTCGGCGCCACCTGGAGCCTGACCGCTTCCCAAAAGGCGGACGGACTCGTCAGCACCCTGGCCGGACGGCAGTGGATGCAGGTCCAGAAAATCGCCAAGGACGCTCTGGCCTATGCCCAGAACGCCAAGTCCGGGAAAGGCAATGCCGCCCTGGCCGAGGATGTGCGTAAGCGCCTGGTCGCCTTCGCAGACGTCCAGAACCTGCTGATAGCCGGCGGCGACTACAACGACGGTAAGGGCTTCCATATCCCCAAGGCCGACCGCGAAACGGCGGCCCTGCTCATGGCCGCCGCCGCGCGCATCAAGCCCTTCGTGGCCGAAGTGGAAACCATGCTGTCCAAGCCTGACAGCACCACGGCCGACAGGCTGGCGGCCGCTGCGGAGGACATGGCGCTCGCCCAGGACAAGGCCGTCGACAGGCTGGAAGAGATCGCCGAGGGCAACGTCACGACATTGATGACGATCCAGGCCAGCGGCATGGCGCTTGGCGCGGTGGTTTTCTTGTCCGTGCTGGTGCTTTTGAGCCGCAGCCTGAATGCCCCGCTGACCCGGCTTCGGGAATACGCCACGGCCGTGGCCCAGGGGAACCTCAAGGCCCGGGCCGCCGGAAACTACCCCCCGGAGCTCTCCGAACTGCGGGACGCCTTGTCCCGCATGGTGGCCTCGCTGGAACAGGAAATGAGCGAGACCCAGAAAAAGGGGCAGGAGTGCGAGCTCCAGGCCGCCGAAACCCATTCGGCCCTCGTGGCGACCCGGGAACAGGAAACCCGCACCAACGAATTGCTTGCCCGCATGCATGAAGCCGCGGCCCAGGCCAGAAGCGTGTCCGAATCCGTCATGGACGAGTCGGCGAGTCTGCTCGAGCAGGCCCAACTCGTGGCCGGCGGCGCCCAGCACCAGCGCGACCGCATGATCGAGACGGCCACGGCCATGGAAGAGATGAACGCCACCGTGCTCGAGGTTGCCCACAACGCCTCCGCGGCGGCGACCAGCGCCGACGAGGCCAAGGGCAAGGCGCTCACAGGGGCCGAGGGCGTGCGCTCCGCCGTCGAGTCCATCGAAGTCATCCGCCAGCGCATCCTGGAACTCAAGGAATCCATGACCCGCCTTGGCCAGCAGGCCGACAGCATCGGTCATATCATGAACGTCATCTCCGACATCGCCGACCAGACGAACCTGCTGGCCTTAAACGCCGCCATCGAGGCCGCTCGGGCCGGCGATGCCGGGCGGGGCTTCGCCGTGGTCGCCGACGAGGTCAGGAAGCTGGCCGAAAAGACCATGACCGCCACCAAGGAGGTGGGAGAGGCCGTGATCTCCATCCAGGGACAGGCCCGCGAGAACATCGCCGCCGTGGAATCCGCCGCCCAGGGCATCGAGGAGAGCACCGCCGCCGCCGCCGCTTCGGGCCGCTTCATGGACGAGATCGTGGGCATCGTTGACGCCACGGCCTCGCAAGTCGCCTCCATCGCCACGGCCTCGGAGGAACAGTCCGCCACCTCCGAAGAGATCAACCGGGCCGTGGAAGAGGTCAACCGCATCGCCGGCGAGACCGCCGACGGCATGGAAACCGCCACCGCCGCCCTGTCCGCCCTGTCCGCCTTGTCCGGCGAACTTGACGACGTCATTCGCCGCATGACCGGCGATACGACCGCGGGCCATCCGAAAAAGGCCGGCGCGCCGCGTGCTGTGGCCGCAAGCCCCAGAGTGCCGTCCCTGCCGTCGAGTCGGCCCGCCGCCAAGTCGCTGCCCGCTCCCCGGCGTCCGGCCGCGGCCAAGGCTCTTCCCCATGCGCCGGCCAAGCCCGCGCCTAAGGCCACGTCCGCGCATCCTGCTCCTGCCCATGCCGCGCCGGCCAAATCCGCATCCGGCAACGGTGGTTCCGTGTCCTGCTCCATCAACGACGCCATCCTCATCTGGGACCAATCCCTGGCCGTCGGCATCCAGGAAATCGACAGCCAGCACCAGAAGCTGGTGCGGATGATCTGCGACCTGCACGAGGCCATGCGCAGCGGAAAGGGCAAGGATCAGGTGGAAAGCATCCTGCGCGAACTCGAGGAATACGCGGTGGAGCATTTCGGTTTCGAGGAAAAGCTCATGGAGCAGTACAAGTATCCGGGCTACCTCAACCACCGCAAGGAGCACGAGAAGTTCGTGGACAAGGTCCTCGCCTTTGGCAAAGACTTCCGGGCCAACAAGGTGGCGCTGACCAACGAGGTCATGAACTTCCTGAAAAACTGGCTCGTCGGCCACATCAAGGGCACCGACCAGAAGTACAGTTCGTTCTTCAACGAACGCGGCGTTCGTTGAGCTTTTGAGAGGTGAGGAAGATGCGAGAGGGGGACCCTTTTTGGAAAAAAGGGTCCCCCTCTCGCGCTCTCCCCTCCCAAAAACTTTTCACGGTGATAGGCGCTCTCATGGTAACGCTCTGTAACCGTTGAAAGTCTTTGGAAGGGGGGCCTGGGGGGAAACCTTTCGTAAGACAAGGTTTCCCCCCATCTCTCATTGCAAAAGGATTATACACTCGGGAGGGCGGGGGAGCCTTCCCGGCGCAGTCCGTCGATCAGCGCGGCGAGTTGCGCCGCCGACTGGGACAGCCGGTCCAGTTCCCCCCGGGCATCGTCCATGCCCTGGGCCGTCTCTTCCGACACGAGACTGATGTCGGCCAGGGCCCGGTTGATCTCGTCCGAGGCGGCGGACTGCTGCTGCGAGGCGTCGGCGATCTGCCGGATTTCCTCGGTGGTGGACTCCATCATGGCAACGATATGGCGCAGGGCGTCTCCGGATTTACCGGCGAGTTCCGTGGTGGCGGCAACGGCATCCACGGCCGTGTCCATGCCGGCCACGTTTTCCCGCACGCCGTCGTTTATGGCCGTGACCACGGCCGCGACCTCACCGGTTGCCTGCATGGTTTTTTCGGCCAACTTCCTGACCTCGTCGGCGACCACGGCGAAGCCTCGCCCGGCATCGCCGGCCCGGGCGGCCTCGATGGCGGCGTTTAAGGCCAGCAGATTCGTCTGGTCGGCGATGTCGGAGATGACGTTCATGATGGCGGCAATGCCCTTGGCCCGCTCGCCCAGTCCGTCGAGGCTGGCCTTGAGCCCGAGGGAGAGCTCCCGGACCCGTTCGATGGAGTGGGAAACCTCTTCGGTGGCGGTGAGCCCCTGCTTTGCCCCTTCCCGGGCGGCCTGGGCGCTTTCCGATGCCCTGCCGGCGTTTTGGGCCACCGCGAGCACGGTGGCGTTGAGTTCCTCCATGGCCGTGGCTGTTTCGGTCGTGCGGTCGTATTGACGCTGGGTGCCACCCGAAACCTGGGCCACGCGGTCGGTCAGGGTGTTGCCGGCCCGGGCCACGACATCGGCCAGGTCTTCCAGGCGGTCGGCCGCTTCGGCCATGCCGGCGAGTCGCGCGTGCTCGGCCTGGCCCATGGCCTGTTCGGCCGCGAGCTTGCTGCGTTCGGCTTCGGCGCTTTTGGCTTCGGCCGCGGCCTTGCCGGCCGCGGCGTCCTCGAACGAGGCCCGCAGTTTCTTGGCCATCTCGGCCATGGCCGACATGACCCCGCAGGTGTGGCCGTTGCGGTTGCAGGCGGCCTGGACGTTGTCGAAGTGTCCGGCGGCCACTTCCCGGGCCAGGGCGGCCACTTCCTCGGGCTCGGCCCCGAGCTGTCTTCCGATGCTTCTGGAAACCAGCCAGGCCGTGACCACGCCGATGGCCAGCGACAGGGCGAGCAGGACGTATTGCAGGGTCAGGTCCGAGGCCAGGGAGTCGACCACGGCGGAAACCTGGGCACCGGCTCTCTTGAACTGTCGCTCTTTGAGCGGATTGATGCGCTTGGCCAGGGCTTCGGTTCGCGCGTCGAAGTCCTGCATCAGCGCGTTGCCGGCCTCGCGGCCGTTTGTGATGTAGGCCTTGGCCATGCGGACGCCGACATCGTTCATGGCCTCGAAATCCTTGGCGATGGCCTCGATTTCCGTCCGCAGGGCGGCGTCGTTTCTTTGGCGTGCCGCTTCCGTGAATTTGGCAACGCCCTTGCGAAACGTGTCCGCCGCCTCTTTGGCCCCGGCGAAGCCGTCTTCTTCGCCGGTTGCCGAAACGTCAGTGAGGAACTGTTGCACGTTCACGGCCATAAATTGCATCCTGGCCGCTTCGTCGGCCAGGGGCAGGCTTTCGGCGTGGATGTTGGTCGCGCGTTCCTTCACGGCGTTCATGGAGAGCGTCATGACCAGCGTTCCGGTGGTCATGGCCGCGAGAACCAGTCCGAAGCCAAGGCCCAATCGGGTCGCGATGGTGAACTTCATGAGGTATTGCCCGCCTGTCGTAGTGTTGCAGCCGCCCACCAGGCTCGCCGTGGGACGACTGGCGGGAGTTCAATATTCCCGTTAGGATTACATGCGCTGGAGGGGGGCGGTCAAGATCATGGGAAAATTCTTTGCTTCGGAGCAACGCGGCGACATGGGGATACGCGAGGTCCTCGTGCCGACGGACGACGCACCGGTTTATGCCCGGGTCCGGATCATTTCCGGCCGAGCCCCGGCCGTGGTCTGTCTGCATGGCCTCGGCGATTCCCATCTGGCCTTCGAGGAGGCCTTCGAGACGCGCTACCTGGCCGGAGCCAGTCTTATCGTTCCGGACATGGCCGGCCATGGAGCCAGCCCCGCCGCCAGGGACTATTCCATGGAGGCCGCGACCGGAAGGGTCCGGGCGGTCCTGAACCACCTGACGTCGGAATACGGCCTGCGTCCGAATCCCCTGTATCTGGTCGGGCATTCCGTGGGCGGCATCCCGGCCATTTATTACTGTCGCGACGCCGCGCCGGGCGAGGTGGCCCATCTGATTCTGGCCGAGGCCTCGGTCACCCGCTTCGGCTCGTTCATTACCGCCCATGCCGAGGCGGCAAGGCTCTCCGGCCGGTTCGACGAATGGTACGACACGTTTCGGGAACAGGTGATTTTTCGCGATTACCTCGGCCGGTTTCCCTTTTGCCGGCATTACTATGCCTCGTTGCGATTTTGCCGCCGGGAGGCCTTTGCCGGTACCGTGATGGCCGTGCGCCGGGAAGCCAAGTCCCTGCCCGGGAAATGGAGCCATGCCGCCGGCGCGGCCTTGGCCGGACTGAAAATGCCCGTCACCTATGCCTACGGCCGGGACCTCGTCCCGGAAACGCTGAACTTTTTGCAGCAGCACGACATCAGGCAGCGTCCGTTTCCGACGGATTGTCATTTTCTCATGCAGGCCACGGCCGGTGAGTTTTACGCCCTGCTCGGGGAATGCTGTCGGTAGGAACGGGCGCTCCCCGACTTGCTCCTTCTGGCGACAGGGCGCAAAAGGGAATGGACAGTGAAGCCGTTTGCCGGAGGAAACCATGGACGCGTTTCATTTTGCCTTGACCGGGGAAGAAAAGGATTATCTCAAGAATTGCGTCAAGATGCGCATCGCCGCGAGGCTGGCCGGCAAAGCGGTCGCCGTGCCTGAACCGCCGACGGACAAGCTGCGCGAGCCCTACGGCGCTTTCGTCACACTCAATCTGCGCGGCCGGCTGCGGGGCTGCATCGGCCATATCGTCGGCGACCTGCCGCTTTTTACGACCATCGCCGCCATGGCCGAGGCGGCGGCCTTCGAGGACCCGCGCTTTCCGCCGCTGACGCGTGAGGAGTTCGAAGCCGTCACCGTGGAAATATCGGTCCTCAGTCCCCTGACGCCTTGTCCGGACCCGAATCTGGTGGAAGTGGGCCGCCATGGGCTGCTCATGCGCCGGGGCGGGCGTTCGGGGCTGCTCCTGCCCCAGGTGCCGGTGGAGTGGGGTTGGGACCGGGAGACGTTTCTGGGCCAGACCTGCCGCAAGGCCGGCATGGAACCCGGTTGCTGGAAGGATCCGGCCACTCAGATATTTTGGTTCGAAGCTGAAGTTTTTTAAAATCCTGGGGGAAATTCTTTCTGAGGAAAGGGTTTCCCCCGGAGCCCCTTTCTCAAGTCTCTTAAGAATAATAGCCTGTTATCCGCACAACCGCCGTACCGGAAAGACGTTGGGAAGGAGAATGTGCGAGAGGGGGGCCTGCCCTTTTGGGCGCGTTTCCCCGGGCGCGCATTCCTGCCTCTTGACGCCGTTTGCGACTAGGACAAGAATGCGCGCCGCCCGTTACGGGGCGAGGAGTGACCGTATGCGCCTTCGCGTCCTGATCCTGACCGCTGTCCTGATCCTTGTCGCCTTCTGCCATGCCACCGCCGCTGGCGCCGGCACACCGCCGGCCGAACCCATACTGCGCATCGAAACCGGCATGCACACGGCGCTCATAAAGCGCATCGCCGTGGATGGCCTCGGCCGCTATCTGGCCACCGCCTCGGATGATAAAACCTGCCGCGTCTGGGACATCAAGACCGGCGAACAGCTGCGCGTGTTGCGCCCGCCCATCGGCCACGGCTACGAGGGCAGGCTTTATAGTGTGGCCATGAGCCCCGACGGCCGCTACGTCTTTTGCGGCGGCTGGACCGGCTATGGCTGGGACAAGACGCACAGCATCTACATCTTCGAGCGTGAGACCGGCCGTTTGGTCAAGCGCCTGACCGGCCTGCCGAGCGTCATCAACCACCTGGCCGTATCCCACGACGGCGCGTACCTGGCCGCGGTCATGGGTGAGGAGGGCGTGCGCGTCTGGCGGCTGTCCGACCTGTCCCTGGTCGGCGGGGACAAGGACTACGGCGGCGAATCCTACGGCGCGGCTTTCGACGGCAAGGGCCATCTGGCCACCACCTGCTACGACGGGGCCATCCGCCTATACAAGGTGACGGACACGAGCCTGTCGCTTGTAGCCAAGACCAGGACCCAGGGCGGAGCGCGTCCCTTTTCCCTGGCCTTTTCCCCGGACGGGACCCAGCTCGCCGTGGGTTTTACCGACACCGCCGCCGTCACGGTCCTTGACGCCGAGACCCTGAACCTGCTCGGCGCGCCGAACCTGACCGGCGTGGACAACGGGAATCTGGCCTCGGTGGCCTTTGCCGCCGACGGGTCGCTTCTGGCCGCCGGGCGCTGGGTCACGGACCACGGCTGTCCGGTGCGGCGTTTCAAGCCCGCCGATTTTGTCGCCTACCAGGACCTGGACACGGGCAAGTCCGCCGTGGTGACCCTTTGCCCCCTGCCCGACGGCGGTCTGGCCTACGGCACCGTGGCCCCGCGCTGGGGCGTGCTGCGCCCGGACGGTACCTTCGGCATGACGCGATCCCCGGCCATTCGCGACTTTCGCGCCTCGGCCAAGCGTTTTTACCTCGACCGCACCGGCGAGACCGTGGCCTATGACGCCACGCCCAAAAAGGGTCTGTACCGTTTCGCCCTGCCCGGTCGCGACCTGCGCCAGATCGAAGCGCCCACGCCCGGCATGGCCGCGCCCCGTACCCAGGCCCCCGGCATCGTGGTCACGGGCTGGGAGGGCGGCCGTACGCCACAGCTCAACGGCAAGGCGCTCCCGCTCAAGGAATTCGAGACGGCTTATTCCCTGGCCATCGCCCCGGACGGCCGGCGGCTCGTGCTCGGCACGTCGTGGAATGTGCGGGCCTATGGCGTAGACGGCCACCCCCTGTGGCAGACCCCGGCCCCGGATACCGTCTGGGCCGTCAACGTCAGCGGTGACGGAAGGGTGGTGGCGGCGGCCATGGGCGACGGTTCCATCCGCTGGTATCGCATGGAGGACGGCCGGGAGATTCTGTCCTATTTCCCCAATGCCGACGGCCGGCGCTGGGTGCTGTGGACGCCGTCCGGCTACTATGACGCGTCTTCCGGCGGCGAGGACATGATCGGCTGGAACGTCAACAACGGCCCGGACCGGGCCGCCGACTTTTTCCCGGCCTCGCGTTTCCGCGACGCCTTCCACCGCCCGGACGTGGTCGACCTGGCCCTGCGCACCCTGGACGAGAACCGGGCCCTGGCCGCCGCCAATGCGGCTCGGGGCGGCGATGTCCGTTCGCCCTCGGTGCTGACCGCCCGGCCGCCGGTGGTGGAAATCCTGTCGCCGTCCGCCGGCTCGGCCTTTAGCAACCCGGACGCGACCGTCAAATTCGCCGTGCGCAGCCCCGGCGGCGAAGCCGTCACGGACGTGCGCATTCTGGTCGACGGCGCGCGCGTGGTCGAGGACCATCCGTCCCTTGGCGGACGCGGCTTCGAACCGAGCGTGTTGCAGTCGAAGGTGACGCTTCCCCGGCGCGACGTGGTGCTCTCCGTCATCGCCGAGAACAAGAACGGTTCCTCGGCCCCGGCCACGGTGCGCCTCAAGTGGGCCGGCAAGGCGGCGGCCCCGGCGGCCCCGGCGGCCAAGCTCTACGTCCTGGCCATCGGCGTGGGAGCCTATGACGACAAGGCCCTGTCCCTGCAATTCCCGGCCAAGGACGCTCAGGATTTCGCCGCCGCCATGGCGTTGCAAAAAGGCCGGCTCTACGGCGACGTGGTCGCCCGCGTGCTCACCGACGGCGCGGCCACCAAGGACGCCGTCCTGAACGGCCTGGACTGGATCGAACGCCAGACCACCCAGCACGACGTGGCCATGATCTTCCTGGCCGGCCACGGCGTGGACGACAAAAACGGCGACTACTACTTCCTGCCGGCCACGGTGGATCTGGAAAAGTTGCGCGCCTCGGGCCTGCCGTTCATGGAGATCCAAAAGACCATCCGCAACATCGCCGGCAAGACGCTCTTCTTCGTCGATACCTGCCACAGCGGTTCCGTCATGGGGCAGACCAAGCGGCGCGGCATGGGCGACATCAACGGCGTCATCAACGAACTGGCCAGCTCCGGCAACGGCGCGGTGGTTTTTGCCGCCTCCACCGGCCGCCAGTACTCCCTGGAAAACCCGGCCTGGCAAAACGGCGCCTTCACCAAGGCCCTGGTCGAAGGGGTCATGGGCAAGGCTGATATCCGCCACACCGGCCGCGTGACGTTCAAGATGCTCGACCTCTACATCTCCGAGCGCGTCAAGGAAATCACCCACGGCGAACAGACCCCGACCACCGGCGTCCCCGGCACGGTCGAGGACTTCCCCATCGCCGCCGATTAAGGCGAAAAGACGATTAGAAAAGAGTGTGCGAGAGGGGAAACCCTTTGAAAAGGGTTCTCCCCTCTCGCGCTCTCCCTTTCCTAAACCTTTTGACCGGGTTGGGGTGGGAAAGCCTGCGGCGGTTGAAAGAAGCTGGCGCGGGCGGTTGCGGCCGTATCCGGAAAATCCGAAAAGACGCCGTCCACGCCCAAGGCGAAGAATTGGCGGTATTCCGCGGACGGGTCGTTGTGATAGGCCGGGGCCAGATAGCGCCCTTCGTTGCGGAAGGTGTAGGGATGGACGAGGAGCCCTGCCGCGTGGGCGTCGGCCACGAGCGCCGTTGGCGCGCCGAGGCTCTTGTCGCTTGCTTCCGGGACGATAAGCCGCTTCCAGGGCCCGATGCCCTGGGCGAAGGCGGCGATGGCGGCCAGCGCGGCCGGGGTGGTCAGGTCGCCGTAGGTGCGCGGATCGCCTGACAGGACGAAGTCGTAGGGCCGCGCCTGCGGTGCTTCGAGCAGGAAAATGAGCGGCACCCCGGTCATCCGACGCAGGTCCTTGAGGTTTTCCATCTCAAAGGACTGGATGTAGACCGGCGCGTCCGGGCCGCTGTAGCCGTTGCGCTCGAGAATCTCCACCAGCCGGCCTTCCAGGGCAAGCCCAATGGAACGGAAATAGGATGGGTGCTTGGTCTCGGGATAGAGGCCGATGCGCCTTCCGGTTTCCCGTTCCTTGCGCCGGACAAGGCCGATGATTTCCTGGAAGGTGGGTACGGGGAAAAGGCCGTTTCGGCTCTGGTCTCGAAACGGCAGGCGTTCCTTGGCCCGCAGGGTCCGCACCTCGGCCAGGGTCAGGTCCTCGACGAAAAAGCCTTCGACCGTCCGGCCGTCGACGACCTTGCGGGTTTTGCGGTCCGGAAACTTGTCGGCCACGTCCGTGGTGCCGCCGATCTCGTTTTCGTGGCGGGCGATGAGCGCGCCGTCCTTGGTGGCCACGAGGTCCGGCTCGACGAAGTCCGCGCCAAGCTCGATGGCCATGGCGTAGGAAGCCAGGGTGTGTTCGGGAAGATGGCCGCAGGCGCCGCGATGGCCGATGATGATCGGTTGGGGGAAGTCCATGACGGCTTCCCTGACATGGACAGTCGGATAAGGGCAAGGGGGCGGACCGTCGGTGGCCGGCACTGCCCGAAGTGCCGGGGCGTCGCCATCCGGGTGGACGCGCGTTTTTTGCCGTGTCAGGGTGCTGCTGTCCACGGACGCACTCGTCCCACAAGGTCTGCGGGAAACAAGACCGCGCCACGCGAGGCTTTGTGCAATCGAAAACTCGACCTGTCCGGTTCAGGGGAGGGATACAGCTTCAAGGGAGGCGACGTCATGCCTCATATGTTTGCCAATCGTATCAGACTGTACGATTTGACCAAAGACAAGGCCAATCTTCAGGCGCAATTTCGCTGGGAAACCTTCAATGCCGTTCTCTACAAACTGGGTGGGTTGGTGTTCATCGCCGGCAGTATACTGTTTTTCCCGAGGTTCGAAGCGTATCAGGACATCGGGGCCTGGATATTTTTCGCCGGATCCCTGCTGTACCTCGTCGTCACGGTCCATGACATCATCGAGGTTTGGCGTCATTGGCATCAGTCCAGGCATCATGGCATATTCGATGTCTTCGAATGGCTGGCCGCTTCCAGTTATTTGTGGGGAACAATCCTTTTTACCGTCGGCAGCATCTTTTTCCTTTCCCGTGTCGGGCTGCCCAAGGCAGGGGCCTGGTGCTTCGTTGTCGGCAGCCTGCTTTTCGTCCTTGGCGCATGCATCAACGTATTGCGGATTGTCTCCTCGAAAAATCTGGTCACGCTGCAACTGATGAACCTCACGGCCGTGAGTTTCGTGATCGGTTCCGTACTTTTTACAGTGGCCTCGATACCCTATTTATGGAACTTCAAGACTGGGCACGACAAGGAGATACTTTTCTCGTTTCTTGCCTGGCAGTATCTCGTGGGAAGTACGTTTTTCTTGTTGGGCGGGGTGTTCAACTATTGGCGCGCGTATGTTTTGCTGCGCCAAGCCACGCTCCATCGCGGCAAAGCGGCCTGAAGCGGCTGCATTTCCAGGCTGCCTGGTCTCCAGACCTCGCCGGCAGTTCTGTGGGAATTGTCGCAGTGAGGCCAGAGGGAAACTTTTTGGGAAAAGGTTCCCTCTGGCCGTCGGAAGCTTCTTTTTGCCCGATTTTATTGCGAATCAGGCTTAACAGGCCGTTACGCTTCGGATTCCGTGGCCGCTTCGGCACCCTCGGGAGCCGGCTCAGGGGCGATGTGGTCGCTCCAGTAGATCAGGCGCTGGCAGTTGGGGCAGCTTAAAATCTGGATGCCCTTTTGCAGTTCGATGAAGGACTGCGGCGGGATGGAGATGTGGCAGCCGGAACAGATGCCGGCCTCGACTGAAACGATGACCGGGTTTTTGAGCCGCGACCGGATGAACTCGTAGCGCTGCAAAATGGGCTTGGGCACGGCCGTGCCGGCTTCGGCCCGGCGCTTGTCGAGCTCGTCGAGTCTGGTCTTGGCCACGGCGATGCGCTCGTCCAGGCTTTGGCGGGCGGCTTGGAGTTCCGTGTCCAGCTCTCCCATGCGTTCCTCGACGGATTTGAGTTCAAGCCCCTGGCGGGCCAGCTCCTCGGCCACGGTGATCTTTTCCTCTTCCCGGCCGCGGTTCTGCTTTTCCAGGTTGTCCATCTCACGCATCATGGCGTGATATTCCTTGGTGTTGCCCACCATCATCATCTTGCTTTTGCTTTTTTTCAGGCGCACGGAGTCGGTCTCGATCTCCGTTTCCAGCCTTTTTTGCTGGTCGCTCAAATACTTGAGCTTGTCGCGGATCACTCCGGCGCTGTCCTCGACTTCCTGGTGGCGTTTTTCCAGTTCGGCAATCTGCAAAGGCGCCTTGTCGAGTTCTTCCTGGAGGATGACGATCTCGTCGTCCACCTTCTGCAAGACCACCAATTGTTCGATTTGTTTCAAGTACATGAGGTTCTCCGAGTGGTTATTCGGTCCGGGAGGGCAGGGCCCCATCCAGGACATGCGCTGAAAAAGGGTCCTTTCCGGAAAAAAAGCGGACAGTCGGGCCGGTCTCGCCCAGGGTCGCGGCCAGATCGTCGGCGAACCGGCGCATCATGACTTCCTCCAGGGAAAAGTGGCCGACATCGACGACACATTTGCCCGGCGGAACGGATTGGGCCTGATGGTATTTGAGGTCGCCGGTGAGGTAGACGTCGGCACCGGCGGCAAAAGCCCTCGGGGCCATGTCAGCGCCCGACCCCGGACAATAAGCCAGGCTGGCGATGACCGGGGGCGGATCGCCGGCAACAATGAAAAAACGTCTGGGCAACAGCGCGGCCAGCCGTGTTTCGAGTTCCGAAAGCGTGGTCGGAGCGGGCAGTTTTCCGACCAGTCCGTAGCCGTAGGCCGCAGCCGGTGCGGCCAGGGCGACCAGGGAGATGAGGGTTGCCTCGGGGCACACGGCCGCCAGGGCCTCTTCCACGCGCTCGCGCTCCCGGGCCGGGAAAACCGCCTCCACCTGTCCGACGCAGGGATGGGCCGTGACGCCGGGGAGGGCGGAAAGGGCCCGGGCGACGTCCTTGCCCGGCGCGGCGCGCCAGCGTGCCTGCCAGTGCGGCTCGGTTCCGGCCGGCTCCAGGATGCGGCGGTCGGTCAGATCGAGCGCGTCGGCCAGCCAGGCGGGCGGCCCGTCCACGGCAGTGTCCAGGGAGGTGTGAGCGGCGTAGAGCCAAGCTTTGGCCCCGAGCACCAGGGCGAGCAGGCGGTGATAGTCGTCCACGCGGTCGGGCAGGCGCGGGGAAAGGGTGAGGGGATGGTGGGTGAGGATGACCTGCGCGCCCCAGGCCAGCGCTTCCCCGACCATGGAAAGCGTGGGGTCCAGGGCCACGGCCAGCTTGTCGCAGTCGGCAAGGGTTCCGGCGATCTGCACGCCGGAGCGGTCCCAACTGGCGGCGCGGGCCGGGACGGCCGTGCGCTCGATAACCCCGATCAGATCGTTAACGCGCATGGCGCATGAAAAAAGGCGCTTTTGGTCCGTGGGACTGGCAAAAGCGCCTTTGTCGCGTCATCCGTGTCGCCGCGACGGCGGGGAAGGCGTTTCCGGGAAGTTTTGCTGGGGTAGCCATGTATCCTTCGTGGTGGGCCCACCAGGATTCGAACCTGGGACCTGCCGGTTATGAGCCGGTGGCTCTACCAACTGAGCTATAGGCCCATGCCGCATTGTGAACTGGTACTTATACGTTTATGCGCTAAGCCCTGTCAAGGGGGATTCCCTTTGTCACCTGCGGCCGGGCGGTGTCCCGCCCGGTCCGGGCTCAGGCCTGGCCGACGCGTTCCTTGATATGGGCGATGGCCGCCCGCCCGGCCTTGGCCCCTTCGCCCACGGCCACGCTGATCTGCATGAAATGCCCCACGCAATCGCCGGCCGCGAACACGCCGGGGATATTGGTCTTTTGCTCGTGGTCCGCCTCCAGGAAGGCCCCCCGGGAGGCCACGCCCAGGGTCTTGGCGAAATCCAGAGCCGAGGCCTGGCCCATGGCCACGAACAGGCCGTCGGCGGCCATTTCCCGGCCGTCTTCCAGCACGGCGGCGGCCATGGCCGGCTCGCCGGAGAGGCGCACGATCTTGTCGGTGGTCACCACGATGCCGGCGGCTTCCAGCTTGGCCGCGAATCCATTGCCCATCGCCGGCTCCTTGCCCTGGGTATAGACAGTGACGTCCTTGGTGAAGTTGGTCAGTTCCAAAGCCTGGTTGGCGGCATAGTTGCCCTCGCCGACCACGAGCACCTTGCGGCCCCGGTAGAAAAAGCCGTCGCAGCTGACGCAATACGAGACGCCCTTGCCCTCGTAGTCGGCGAGGTTGGCGATGCCGGGACGCACCCGGGTGACGCCGGCGGCGATGATCAGGGCCTGGGCTTCGTATTCGTCCTTGTCGGTCTTGGCCTGAAAGGCGCCGTCCTCGGTCATGTGGACGGAAAGCGCGCGTTCGCACACGATGCGCGCGCCGAAGCGCTCCGCCTGGCGCACGCCCCGTTTGATCAGCTCGCGTCCGGAAATGGTCTCGGGAAAGCCGAAATAGTTGTCGATCTCGTAATCGCCAGCGATTTTGGGCTCGCAGCCGGCGACGATGGTATCCATGCCGGCCCGGGCCGTGTAGATGGCGGCGGAAAGTCCGGCGGGGCCCGCGCCGATGATCAGGCACTGGATGCGTTTCATGAACATACCTCCCGAAGCGTGGGTCGGGTCTTTGGGCGGCCCGGCGTGGGTGGCATGATAACCTCAAACCGGCGCGGTGGACAAGGCGTCGGGACTCGGGCGGAGGTCAAGAGGAATCGGGCCTCCCGTTGTCTTCACACGGGAGCTGGGCTAGGGTTAGGCCAGTGGTAAGCGCCGTGTGCCGCGAGACGGGAGGTTTAGGGTATGGAATACTGTGACGCCGACGGTCCGGACGAGGCTTTGCAAGGGCTTGGGCCGCTCTATGTGAAGGCGCCGGTCATGCTCCACTCCGTCGATGCGGCCGGACGCCTGCTCGCCGTCAACGACCGATGGCTGGAAAACCTGGGCTACACCCGCAAGGAGGTCATCGGACGATCCCTTGGCGATTTTCTCACCGAGGCATCCAAAGCCGAATTTGCGCGCAATCTGCCGATGTTCCTGCGCGAGGGACAAATCTCGGAATTTCCCTATACCATGCTGTCCAAAAATGGGCGGACCATTGACATCCTGCTGTCGTCCGTGGGCGAGTACGATGGCGAAGGGAGCTTCGTGCGGTCGCTTGCGGCCATCGAGGACATCACCATGCGGCGCGAGGCCGAGCAGGCTCTGGCCGCCAGCGAGGAGCTGTTCCGCATGGCCTTCGAGAGCGCCAGCGAGGGGCTCTGCATCCTTTCACCCGAGGGTCATTTTTTACGGGTCAACGAGGCCTTTTGCGAGTTTATGGGCTATCCGGCCGAGGTTCTGACAACCATGGAGGTTCTCGAACTGACGCATCCCGACGACCGTGTGAGCAGTACGCGCCTCATGGCCCGGGCCGTCTCCGGGGAAGCCGAACACTTTCGTTTCGAGAAGCGGTATTTCCACGCCTCGGGACGCGTGATATGGGGACGCGTTTCGGCCCGTCTGGTGCGCGATGCCGCCGGCGCGCCGCGATGCATCATTTCCCATGTCCTGGATGTGACCGAGTCCCGGCGCAACTCCGGGCAGATCGCCCTGCACACCAAGACCCTTGAGGTCCTTTTGCGCCTTGGCCGCATGCGCGAGGCCGGGCTGTCCCAACTCGGCACCTATGCCTTGTCCCAGGCCGTGGCCCTGACCGGTAGCGCCGATGGGCTGATCGCCCTGTACGAACCGGTGCGGGAGACCTTTCGGCTCCTGGCCGCCCACCCCGGGGCGCTCTCCGCCTTCGGCATGCCGCCCGGCGCACAGTCCTTCGACCCCCGCAGCATCAAACTGTTTTCCACCGCCTGGCTGTCACGGCAGCCCGTGATGGCCAATACGCCGCCGAGCGCTCCGGATGCGCAGAGCTTGCCCTGGCGCTCCCTGGTCGTGCCGGTGGAGGGCGAGGGCGACAACCGGCTGCTCATCGTGGTCATCGACAAGGACGAGCCCTACGACGAGGCCGACGTGCATCGCCTGATACTGCTTGGCGAAGGGGTGCTCGGGCACGTCAAGGACCGGGCCCGGGAGCGCGACCTGGAGCGGGCCAGGAAGCAGGCCGAGGCGGCAAGTCAGGCCAAAAGCGGCTTTCTGGCCAACATGAGCCACGAGATACGCACCCCGCTGTCGGGCATCATCGGTCTGACCCAGATGACGCTGAGCCAAAGTCCCAGGCCGGAGGTCCGCGAACACCTGGAACTCATTCTCGATTCCTCGCGGTCCCTGCTCGCCATCGTCAACGATATCCTGGACTTTTCCAAGATCGAAGCCGGCAAGATGGAATTTTCGCCGGTGGATTTCGACCTGCGCGAGATACTCGACCGGACCATGAAGCCGTTTCATTTTTCGTCCCGGCAAAAGGGGCTACGCCTTTCCTCGCGCATCTCCCCGGGGGTGCCGGAGGTGCTCCACGGCGACCCGGACAGGATCATGCAGGTGGTGCGCAACCTCGTCGGCAATGCGCTGAAGTTTACGGACCAGGGCGAGATTGCCGTGGCGTTTCGGTTGTTGCGGCCCGGGGACCCCATGCTGGTCGAATGCGCGGTGCGCGACACGGGCATCGGTATTCCGGAGGACCGTCTTCCCGAACTCTTCCAGGTTTTTTCGCAGCTGGAGTCGTCGCGGACCAAGCGTTACGGCGGCACGGGACTGGGGCTGGCCATCAGCCGGCGGCTGGTGGAGATGATGGGCGGCACCATCGGGGTCCGCAGCCGTCCCGGGCAGGGCAGCATTTTTTCCTTTACCGTTTCGCTGCGGCCCGCCCAGGAGGAATGCTCCGACAGCGGCGGGTCGCGGTCCGAAGCCTCGAGCGGCGGCTTTGCCGGGCTTACGGTGCTTCTGGCCGAGGACAACCAGGTCAACCGGCTTTTTCTCAAGCATTTCCTGAGCGAAGCCGGTTGCGAGGTGCGGCTGGCCGGATCGGGCGGGGAGGCTCTGGCCCAGTTGCAAAACGGGCCGGTCGATCTGGTGCTCATGGACATCCAGATGCCGGAGATGGACGGGACCGAGGCGACCCGGCGCATCCGGGACGGCGAGGCGGGCGAGGCGAACAAGGGCCTGCCGGTGGTGGCGCTTACCGCCTACAGCATGAAAGGGGACCGGGAGCGGTTTCTTTCGGCCGGGCTCGACGATTACGTGTCCAAGCCGGTGGACGTGGACGAACTTTTCATGGTCATGCGCCGGGTGCTGGACCGGCGGGGAGGGCTGCCGGCCCAGCTCATCGCTTCGGACTCGCCCATGGACATGGCCTATTACGAGGAGCGGGGCAAAAGCACTTTTGCCCGGGAAATCTGCCGCATGTTTCTGGACGAAAGCCCGCGGACCGAGGCGTCCCTGGCCGCGGCGATCCGGACCGGGGATTGGCAGCGGGCCGGGGAGGCCGCCCATGCCCTGCTTGGCATGTCCGTCCCCCTGCGGGCGGGAGGGCTGGTCGACCGGGCGCGACGGTTGCAGGAAGTCTGTCTGGCCGGTGATGCCGCCGGCTGTCGCGAGGCCGGCAGGTACATCCTCGACGAGCTGGAAAAGGTGCGGGCCGCCATCCGCGACATGTTGCAGTGACGCCGGTGTCGATCCCGAGGGACGCATAAGCCGTTCCCCCTTTTGCCCAACGATCCCCGGTAAAAAGTTTCGGAAAGGGAGAGCGCGAGAGGGGAGAACCCTTTTCAAAGGGTTTCCCCTCTCGCATCTTTTCTTCCCATCCCCCGCCGTCTACCCCGCCATATCCATATAGAACGCCGCGCCGTCGTCGCCGCCGCCGACGAGTCGCCGGCCGTCGGGCGACCAGGCGAGGCAGGTGACCCGGCGGTTGGAGATGGCGAAAAGAGGGGCAGCGGCCTTGCGCTCGGGGCTGCCGAGAAACACCACGCCGCCGTCGAAACCGCCGGCCACCAGCGGCAGCGCGGGATGCACGGCCAGGCTCCCCAGGAGCCCGTGCTCGAAGGCCCCGAACACGGTGGCTTCCCGGTCCGCCGGGGAAGCGGCCGCATCCACCGGCCAGGCGACGAAGGCCTGCTCGCCGCCGGTCCACAGCAGATCGCCTTCCAGGGAAAATTCCAGACAGCGCACCTTGGCCGGATAGCCTTCCAGCAGGTACCCCGCCGCCCGGTCCAGGTCGTAGACGCGCACGCTCTTGTCCTGGGTGGCGCAGGCCATCTTGGCCCCGTCCCTGGAAAAGACCACGACCAGATTCGAACCCGGGCCGTCAAAGGTGTTGCCCGGGCAGTCCGGACGGGGCGGGGCGTAGACCGTGACGCCGCCGTAGTGGGTCGCGGCCAGGGTCCGGCCGTCGGGGCTGACGGCCAGCCCCCCGATGGCGCTTGGCAGCGGCGACAGCTGGGTCGGGGCCAGGGTGTCGGGAGCAAAGAGCACGACCTGTTTGCCGCAGGCGGCAGCCAGGACGCGTCCATCGCGGCTGGCGGCCACGTGTTCGATCCACTGCCCGGGAAAGGCGGCCAGTTCCCGCGTCCGGCCGGACACGTCGATCAGGGCGACCCGGCCGTCATCGCCGCCGGTCATAAACCCCAGAGGCGTTGCGGCCAGACACGCCGTCGCGCCGGAATGGGCCGCGACAAAGGCTGTCTCGCCCGTGGCCACGGCGGCAAGGGCCAACCGTCCGTCGCCCAGGGCGAAGGCGGCCACGGACCCGTCGGGGCTGACGGCGCAAGCCGCGACATAGGCCCCGAAATCGGTCCGTTGCAGTCCCGGCAGTTCGGCATCGGGCGCAAAGCTCATGCCGCGCCCCCTTTGGCCGCGCTGGCGGCCAGCCCCTTTTCCACCAGATCCCGGTCGAGCCCCCGGCCGATGAACACGGCCTTGCTCGTGTGCGCCTCCTCATCCTTCCAGGGCGCGCCCCAGGCGGTCTCCAGGTACATGTGCACCCCCTGGAAAATGAAACGCTGGCTGGTGCCGGCCACATCCATGATGCCCTTGCAGCGGTAGATGTCCTGGCCGTGCTCCCGCAGCAGGTCGGCCAGGAAGGTTCCGAGCTTTTCGGGGTCGAGCGGGGTGTCAAGGGTGAAGCTCATGCTCTGAATGCCGTGGTCGTGCTCGTGGGTATGGACATGCCCGGGCGCGGCGGCCAGGGCCGGATTGCCGAAAAGCATGCGGCCGATATCGAAGGCCTTGCGGTCGAGAAGCTTGGCGATGGGTAGGTCGCAGCGCACGGCGGCCACGATCTCGGCCGTGTCGTTAAGCCGCCGCACCGTGGCCTCGATGTCCTTGATGGCCGCGTCGTCGATTAGGTCGGCCTTGTTGCAGATGACGAGGTCGGCATAGACGACCTGTTCCAGGGCCTGCCTGTTCTCGGCCACATGGCGCGGAAAATGGACCGCGTCCACGACGGTGGTCACGGAGTCGAGGGTGAAGGCATCCCGGGTGTCCTCGTCCATGGCGAAGGTCTGGATGATGGCGGCGGGATCGGCCAGGCCGGTAGTTTCCAAAAGCACGGCGTCGAAGGCCCCCCGGCGTCTGGCCAACCCGGAGAGCACCCGGATCAGGTCGCCGCGCACCGAGCAGCAGATGCAGCCGTTGTTCATGAGGTAGATCTCCTCGTCGGAGGAGACGACCAGCTCGTTGTCGATGCCGATTTCACCGAATTCGTTGACGATGACCGCGAAATGGCGACCGTGGTTTTCGGAAAGCACCCGGTTGAGCAGGGTGGTTTTGCCGGCGCCGAGAAAGCCGGTCAGGACCGTGACGGGTATGGAACGCATAAGCTGCCCCCTCGTTGCGATAGGGTCCCGGGGGTAGCACCAAAGCGGCGATTTGAAAAGAAAGCGGATGTGGGGGGAGGAGAAGAGGAGAAGAGGGTGTGAGAGGGGAAACCCTTTATAAAGGGTTCTCCCCTCTCGCGCTCTCCCCTTCCTAAATTTTATTTCTTTGGGATCGTTACAGCAAAGAGCATCTTGTTGGGTGATGAGCACCAAGGAAGCGCGCAGGACCTTGGCTAAGACAAGGTTTCCGCGGCCTCCTTGGTGAAAGGGGCGCTAGTGCTGTTGATACGCCTCTTCGAAGTCGATGAGTTCCCTGCCCCGGGCAACGGCGTTTTCCTCGGTCTTGCCGGCCGCGCCCATATGGGAAAGCAGGTGTCCCGTCTCGTCCCGGACGTCGATGGCAAAGGCGGAACAGTAGTTGCTCTCTGGGGTGAGTTCGATGGAATACCCCTTATAGATGTGCTTGAGTTGTTGCATGAAGTCCTCCTTTCTCTGCGACTCCCTCGTTGACCTGATAAGTATGTTCCCGGGTTTGGCAACCGGCCTGTCGCCTTCGGTTGGTCAGGAAGGAAGTTGGGATGACAAATTTGGAAAAAAGAACGCCGCCCCGTGGAGAGATGGGGCGGCGTGTGGTCCGCGTCGGGAGAGGGGGGGCCGGCGTGGACCAAATTGGGCAAGCTTCGCGTCCGGCATGCGTTACCGGTCGCGACGCGGCGTGTTTTTTATTCTTCGACCTTGCCGACGGTGCTCACGCAGCAGATCTTGTCCCAGGCGTAGTAGGTGTTGCGGGTTTCCTCGCCCAGCTTCTCGGTGATGCGCACGAATTCATCGCCGAGAAAAAGCGTGGCGGCTTCGAACAACTTGCCTTCGTTGATCTGGAGTTTCACGCCCTTACGCAGTTTGCGCGAAAGGGTGCCGTGAACCGGGGATGAGGCGTATTCGAACACTTTTTCCAGGGTTTGCTTCTGCACGAGGTCTCTCCTTTTTGACAAAAAAGCTAAAATTCAACTCGGCTACCACTTAACGCTTCTGGAGCAAAAAGCAACGACAAAAAAAAGGAAGGAATAAATAGTATTGTAACTATATGTTAATATTTACCATTTTATGGATGACTGTCGGGGCTCCGTTGCAGGGGCCCGGTCGGCTTGCCGGGCGCTGGCATGCGACGGTCGGGAAGTGTATCGAACAATTCTGTAAAGCGATGCCGTGCCAGGACAGGCGGCGGCTGGGAAGGCCTAGGTGGACGCGGCCTTGGCGCCGATGGCCACGGACAGGGCCTCGAAAAAAGGCTCGCGGGCCTGCCGTTCCCGCCAGGGCGTGTGTCCGCAACGGGGCAGCACGACCAGACGAAACCCGGCCAGACCGGACAGGGGCTCGGCCACGCCGGCCACGGGGTGGGGGTCATGGTCGCCATGGATGGCGGTTATGGGACAGGAAAGCGACAAGGCGACGCGCAGCAGCTCGCCGCTTTGGCGCAGGGCCGCCGCCTGGGGCCAGACGCTGGCGTTGATGTCGGCCGTGAAGACGCAAGGCGGGGCGGGGAGTGCATCTTCCCCGGCTGGTAGGGGATCATAGGCGTCGCTTCGCTCGAGCAGGCTGCCCAGGCGGGCCAGGGCTGCCTCGTCCATCGCGGAGCCTGAGGTGAAAAACGCCAGCATTTCCTGGCGCTGCGACGGTTCCAGGCGGCCGAGCCGTGTTTCCATGATGGCGGGGGCATAGCGGGCCAAAAACGGGCCGCTGCCGACGAGGATGAGCTTTTTGACCAGACCGGGATAGCGCCCAGCCACGAGCACGCCGAGCCAAGCCCCCCAGGAATGGCCGATCAGCGTGACCGGGCCGTCCGCCTCCTGTTCCAGGCAGGCGGCCAGCTCGTCGATTTGCCCGGTAACGGAATCGGCGGTCTGGAGCGGCTCAAGCACGCCTTCATGGCGGGAGAGCCATTTGGCCACCGGGCCCGCCTCACCGGTCGCGCCAGGTCCGCCATGCAACACGGCCAGGCGATACGGCGGCGGGCCGTAGCGACGCAGCCGCGTCCTGGGGCCATCATTTAACACGTGATGGCCCCGGGGAGGTGCGGCATCCGGCTAGTCTCCCTTGCCCTCGGGCCGCATGGACAGGACGGGTATCTTGGCCGTCTTGATGACTTTTTCCGCCACCGAGCCAAAAAGGATCTTGTCGAGGCCCTTGCGGCCGTGGGTGCCGAGCACGATAATGTCGGCGCCCACTTCCTCGGCCACGGCAACGATTTCCTCGGCCGCATAGCCCGAGACCACCCGCGACTCGACCGGGACGCCCTGGAAGTATTCCTTGACGAAGGAATTCATGGTGTCCGTGGCGCCGCTGACGATGCCGGTGACGAAGTCGTCGATGTAGCTGGCCTGGACGTGGAACTCCACATACTGGGTCAGGGACGGGGCCACGTACAGGGCCACGATCTTGGCCCCGCAGGCTTCGGCCAGGCTCTTGGCGTATTCGGCCACCTTGGGGCTGACCTCGGAAAAATCCAGTGCGCAGACGATTGTCTTGATCTGGACCATGGCGGACTCCTCGTGGTTGCGGTTTTTTCGCGCAATCAATCTACCACAGGGAGTACGAAAGCGGAAGAAGCTTTTTATGGCGGCCTGTTAGCGGCGACGCAGCACCCGCTCCTGGCGCAGCCGCTCAAGGGGTGTGGTCACCAGCCGGTTGAGCGCCAGGCAAAAGACGATGGTGGCCGCCAAGGCGACCAGCGGCAGGTTTCGTCTGCCGTAGAAATACTCGATCAGCATGACGACCGTCCAATGGGAGATGTACATGGGGTAGGACAGCTCACCAAGGGCCCGGTCGAACCGCATCTTTTTGGTCAGCAAAAAGAGGAACGGGATGGAAAGCGCCGTGGTGGCGTAGAGGTAGTATTCCTTGCCCAGTGTTCCGGGCAGAAACTGGTAGCCGAGGATGGCCGCCACATAGAGGCCGCTGACCGTCCACAGGATTTGGCGGGCGATGGGCACGGGCTTCAGCGCCGCGTACAGGCGATAGGACAGGATACCGAGCAGGAAAAAGCCGCATTCGACCGGGAAAAAGCGTTGCTTCCAGGGGTCGAAAGGCAGTTTGTCCAGGTAGACCAGGGATCGCAGTCCAAAACTCAGGCCGATGATGGTGGCCAAAAACAGGTTGGAGCGCCGCACCAGCCAGGGGGCCAGCAGGTAGAACAGCAGTTCCAGCGAGATGGTCCATGTCTGGGGCGTGAGCAGGAAAAACCAGCCCGGTGTGGCCCGGTACAGGGCGTCCCAGGTGAAGGCGAGCGTTCCCGAAGCGTGGTTGAGGTTGGTGAAAAAGAGCAGATCCTGACCGACGATGGTGATGTTGGCCGTCACCAGCGCGGCCACTGTCGTGGGCGAGAGATCGTGCAGCCAGGTCCGCCACGGCCCGATGAGCAGGGACGTGTGCAGGAACGTGGCGAAAAAAAGCGACACGCCAAGGGAGAAGGCGAGCACCACCCAGTACGGTGGGAAAAGCCGCAACCAGCGGTTCCCGTAAAAGAGGCGGTAGCGCCCCGGTCCCGTGTATTTCTCCGACAGGATAAGCGCCATATAAAAGCCGGAGATGATGAAGAATATCTTGATGGCCATGTAGGCGTCGGTAAAGACCAAGCCGTACAGGGGGCCGGTGTGGTTGATCACCACAGTCGCGGCCAGAAGAAATCGCACCAGACCCATGTCGTTCGCCCGTCTTCCCACCTGTCGCCCGCCCCATCACCGGAGCGGGATGCGGGCTATCCCTTCAGGGCTTTGGTGAGTTTTTCTTTGTCGTCGCTGAAAAGCTTGTAGTTGATGCCGTCTTCCATCGCCTGGAAGCTGGCCTCGATGACGTTGTGGGAAACACCCACCGTCACCCACCGCTTTGTCGCGTCACCCGATTCCACCAGCACCCGCACGTGGGATGCCGTGCCGCAGCCGCCCCGGCCGCACTCCGCGTCCTCCACGGTCCCGGACAGTACCCGGACCTTGAAGTCGAGCAGGCGCATTTCGGCCAGACGCGGATAAAAACCGCGCAGGGCCTTGCGGATGGCCTTGTCCAGGGCGTTTATGGGACCCCGGCCGGTGGAGGCTGTGTGTTTGACCTTGCCCCCGACCTTGATCATCACCGTGGCCTCGGTCAATGGCTCAACGCTCTCATAGGCGTTGTCATCGAGCACGCGGTAACGGGTGACGGTAAAATAACTGCGGGCCCGGCCGAGCACGCGGTTTAAAAGCAGCTCGTAGGAGGCCTCGGCCGCCGTGTATTCGTAGCCGAGCGCCTCGCGCTCCTTGATGGTGGTCAAGAGTTCCAGCACGAAGGGGTCGTTCTTATCCAGCTCGAAGCCGAATTCCCGGGCCTTGTAGAGGATGTTGCTCTGGCCCGAGAGGTCCGAGAGCAGTACCCGCCGGGCGTTGCCCACGGTTTCGGGCGTGACGTGCTCGTAGGTGCGCGGGTTTTTGACCACGGCCGAAACATGCACCCCGCCCTTGTGGGCAAAGGCCCCGTCGCCCACGTAGGGCTGGTTGGAGGGCGGCTGCTGGTTGACCATCTCGGAGACGAAGTGGGCCGTTGGCGTCAGCAACTCGAGCTTGCCCTCGGGCAGGCATTCGATGCCGCATTTGAGCGCCAGGGACGGGATGATCGTGCACAGGTTGGCGTTGCCGCAGCGCTCGCCGTAGCCGTTGATCGTGCCCTGGACCTGCACCGCGCCCAGTTCCACGGCTTCGAGGGTATTGGCCACGGCCAGCCCCGCGTCGTTGTGGGCGTGCACCCCGAAGCGGGCTTCGGGCAGGGCGGCCGTCACGGCGCTCATGATGGCGCGAAATTCCACGGGCAGGGTGCCGCCGTTGGTGTCGCAAAGGACCAGCACGTCGGCGCCGGCTTCCTGGGCGCGGCGCAGCACGGTCAGGGCATAGTCGGGATTGGCCTTGTAGCCGTCGAAAAAGTGCTCGGCGTCGAAAAAGACTTCCCGGAAGTGCTGGCGCAGGAAGGCCAGGGAATCGCTGACCAGCTCCAGGTTGCGGGGCAGGGTGGTGCCGAGCGCCTCGGTGACGTGGATGTCCCAGCTTTTGCCGAAAATGGTGACCACCGGCGCGCCGGAATCGACGAGCGCCTTGAGGTTGGGGTCGGTCGCGGCCGTGGCGCGGTGGTTGTGGGTGCTGCCGAAGGCCGCGATGCTGGCGTATTTCAGGTCGTAATTCTGGATCTCCTGAAAAAAGCGCTTGTCCGTGGGGTTGGATCCGGGCCAACCGCCTTCGATATAGGACAGGCCCAGATCGTCGAGCTTGAGCGCGATGCGCAGCTTGTCCTCGGTGGTGAGGTTTATGTCTTCGGCCTGGGTGCCGTCGCGCAGGGTCGTATCGTAGCAAAGCACGCGTCGCATGGGATATTCCTGATTGCCGCCGGAGCCTTCGGCCCAAGGGCCATGCGGCGAATTCCGGCGGGGGATTGCCCTCGCGGCCGTCGCCATGGACAACGGCCGCAAGGCGTTATGAGCGGGCCGCGTCGTCTAGACGCAGGCCACGGCCGGGCCTTCGCCCAGCCCGAAGGCGTCGTGCAGGGTGCGCACGGCCAGCTCGAGGTATTTTTCCTCGATCAGACAGGTGATCTTGATCTCCGAGGTGGCGATCATGAGGATGTTGATGTTTTCCTTTTTGAGCAAGGTGAACATCGTGGAGGCGACCCCGGAATGGCTGCGCATGCCGACGCCGATGACCGACACCTTGCACACGTGGATATCGTGCTGGATCTCGTCGGCGCTGATTTCGGGGCGCAGATGGTCGAGGATGGACAGGGTCTTGTCGAGGTTGGCCCGGGAGATGGTGAAGGTCATGTCCGTGTGGCCGTCGCGCCCGGTGTTTTGGATGATCATGTCCACCAGGATGCCGGCCTCGGCGATGGGGGCGAAGATGGCGGCCGCAACCCCGGGGGTGTCTTTGACGTTGCGCACCGTGATGCGGCACTGGTCCTTGTCGTAGGCGATGCCCGAAACCAGGACGTCTTCCATTTCCGTATCCTCCGAAGTGACCAGCGTGCCGGGATCGTCGGTGAATGTCGAGCGCACCCGGACCGGGACATTGAATTTCTTGGCCAGTTCCACCGAGCGGATCTGCAGGACCTTGGCCCCCTGGCTCGAGAATTCCAGCATCTCGTCATAGGAGATGCGGTCGAGCTTGCGGGCGGCCGAGCACAGGTTGGGGTCGGTGGTGAAGACGCCGTTGACGTCGGTGTAGATCTCGCAGACATCGGCCTCGAGCGCCGCGGCCAGGGCCACGCCCGTGGTGTCCGAGCCGCCCCGGCCGAGCGTGGTGACGCGGCCGTGGCAGTCCACGCCCTGGAAACCCGCCACCACCAGCACGTCATAGTCCTCGAGCAGGGAACGCAGGTGGGGGGCGTCGATCTCCATGATCCGGGCCCGGGTGAAGTTCGAATTGGTGGTGATGGGGATCTGGTGGCCCAGCAGCGAGCGGACGCGAAGTCCGGCGTCCTTGGCCAGCATGGTGAAAAGGGCGACCGAGGCCTGCTCGCCGGTGGTGACCAGCACGTCGAGTTCGGCCGGATCGGGGTCGGCGGAAAATTCCCTGGCCTGGGCCAGCAGCTTGTTGGTCTCGCCGGACATGGCCGAAAGGGCCACCACCAGCTTGTAGCCAAGGGCGTGGGCCTTTTGTATCCGGGCCAGGACCAGGCGCATGCGCTCCAGGCCCTTGACCGACGTTCCGCCGTATTTTTGTACGATAATCCGCATGGTTGCCTCCAAGGTCCCGGGAGCGTCTCACTGCTCCCGTCCCGGCGTCGCGCCGTTACATGGCCAAGGACCGGGCCAAGGCGATCAAGGCCGCCCGGCCGCGCTCTCCGGCGGCCGTGATCCGGCATCGCCGTCCAGCTTGGGCCGGGAGCCAGTCGATTTCCAGGCGGTCGGCGGGAAGGGCCGCCCGGGCGAGATATTCGGCCCACTCCACGACCACCAGGGCATCCTGGTCCGCGGCTGCCTCCAGATGCTCCTCCACGCAGGGATCGCCGCCGGCAATCCGGTACAGGTCCACGTGGAACGTCTCGGGGTTCGTGGGGTAGACGTTGACGATGTTGAAGCTCGGACTGGCCACTTCCGCCGCGTCGCCGCCCGGAAGGGCGGTCACCATTCCCCGGACGAGCGTGGTTTTGCCCGAACCGAGTCCGCCGCGCAAGAGCAAAGCCGTCCGTGTCGCCGGATCGGAGGCGATAACGGCCAGTTTACGGCCCAGGGACAGGGTCGCCTCCGTATCGGGCAGGGACAGGAGCAGCTGCCGGGAACCAGCGTCCATCGCCGGGACTATTTCTTGTCCACCAGCGTGCCGAGAACATCGCTCATGCCGATAATGCCGACCACCTTGCCCTGCCCATCCGTCACCGGAATGGTGTGGTAGCCCTTGTCGGTCATAAGCGACGCCACCTCGTCGATGTCGGTGTCCGGCGAAACGGTGGCCGGATTACGGGACATGGCGTGGACGGCGGTCAGGGCCGACATCTTTTCCACTTCCCGGTCGAGGTCCTTCATGGACCCCAGCGGAATGAAGCCGTCGAGGAGCGAAAAGACCGAGGGCAGCGACAGTTTTTTCTGCTGGGCGACAAGGTCGGACTGGCAGAGAATGCCGGTCAGCTTGCCGTTGGCATTGAGGACCGGCATGCCATTGAATCCCTTGTCGAAGAGAAGCTTGGCCGCAGCGCTTATTTCCGTGTCTTCGGTAATGGTGACGACAGTGGTGGTCATCACGTCCTTGGCTTTGAGCATGGTCACTCCATGAGGGCTCGGGGCAGCATATCGGCAATTTCCGAGGCCAGATTGCCCCGTCTGGGGTACAAGGCGGCAAGGCGCGCGCCGGCAAGGCCATGCCAATACACCGCAAGGCAGGCGGCAAGCAAGGGGGAAAGCGGCGTACAGGCGACAGCCCCGGCAAGCCCTGAAAGCACGTCGCCCGAACCGCCCACGGCCAGATTCGGTGCGACCACCGGGCTTACGGCCGCCCGGCCGTCCGGCGCGGCCACGATAGTCGCCGGCCCCTTGAGCACGGCCACGCAGCCATAGGTCGCGGCCAGGGCGCGGGCGGCTTCCAGCCGGTCGGCCAGGGCGGCGGCGATGTCCGAGCCGAGCAGTCTGGCCGCCTCGCCGGGATGGGGCGTGATGATGGTGTCCGGCCCGATTTTCCCCTTCAGTTCCGGATCGTTGGCCAGAAAAAACAGGGCGTCGGCGTCGAGGATCAGCCGGCAGGGCAGCGGCAAAAGTTCGCGCAGAAAGCCCCCGGTGTCCGGATGGCGGCCAAGGCCCGGCCCCAGGGCTACCGCGCCGGCCGTGGCGACGAAATCGCGTATCGTCCCGGCATCGGCTGGGCCGAAATGGTCGCCCGCGCCCACGGGCAGGGTCATGACGTCGGGATGCCCGGCCTTGAGCGCGATTTCCACCGCGCCCGGACAGGCTACGCTGACCAGCCCCGCCCCGGCCCGAAGCGCGCCGAGTCCGGCCAAAAGCGGCGCGCCGGTCAGCCCCCGGCTGCCGCCGACAACGACCACCCGGCCGGCCGAGCCCTTGTGCAGCAGCGGATCAGGCGCCGGCAGGGCGCTTGCGAGCCGTGGCGTCATGCGCCAGGACCGGCACGGGTGGTCGTTCCTGACGCGGCGGGGAATGCCGATCTGGCGCACCAAGAGTTTGCCCACGTAGGGCGCGGCCTGGGGTACGACCAGCCCGGTTTTGGCCGCCTCGAAGGTCACCGTGGCGTCGGCGGTCACGGCCACGGGCGAGGCCGCTCCGGTCGCCCCGGAAAGCCCGGACGGAATGTCCAGGGCGAAGATGTACGACCGGCCGGCCAGCCGGTTGACCGCCTCCACCACCTTGCGCATTTCCTGCCGGAGTTCTCCAGAAAAACCGGTGCCGAGCAGGCCGTCGACAACGATGTCCGGCCCGTTCCCACCCGAAAGATCGGCCTTGGCCAGGGGGATCATGGGCAGGCCGAGCCTGGCCGCAAGCCGGGCATTGAACCCGGCCGCACCTTTGTAGCGCCCGCGCGGTCGGGCCAGGGCGATGGTCACCCGCGCTCCCAGGCCGTCCAGATGGCGCGCCAGGGCCACGGCGTCGCCGCCGTTGTTGCCCGGGCCGGCCAACAAGAGCACCGTCTTGCCGCACACATCCCCGACTTCACCGACCAGCGCATGCATGGCCTCGCGGCTGGCGTTTTCCATCAGCGCCAGAAACGACATGCCGCACTCGGCAACGCTGGCGGCATCCCAACCGGCAATCTCCTGCGGCGTCGGCAATGGATCAAAATAGCGTTCATCGAGTATTGGCATTGTGGTGTGCCTCCGGCGGCCGGGGGGAACCTTTTTTAAAAAAAAGGTTCCCCCCGGACCCCCCTCCAAAAAACTTTCAAAGGTTTCGTATGGAAGGTGCTCTCGGTTTCCTTTTTTCCGGTAGGAGCTTTCCTTGGCGGCTGCCGCCAAGGAAAGCTCCTACCGGCGGGAAGGGGGGACCGGGGGGCCCATGGCCCCCCGGCGGTGGGGTCCAGGGGAGGGAGAGCCTCCCCTGGCCGCCGGAGGCTCTCCCTCCATTACCACGACAGCGGCGGCGGTGGCGCGTTCGTGGGTGATGCTGACGTGCCAGATGGTCGCACCGAGTGTTTGGGCGCGGGCCAAGGCGGGGCCGGCCAGGGTCAGGGTCGGGCGTCCCAGGGCATCGGGGAGGATTTGCAGGTGTTGAAAGCCGATTCCCTGGGAAAAGCCGGTGCCGAGCGCCTTGACGGCCGCTTCCTTGGCTGCGAACAGTCCGGCCGCCCTGGCCACGGGACGCGGCGGCAGGGCGGCCTGTTCGGCCGGGGTGAGGATGCGGGCCAGGAACCGCTCGCCGAACCGGTCGAGCGCAGATTCGATGCGGGCCAGCTCCACCAGGTCGATGCCGAGGCCGAGGATCACGGCCGTGCTCCGTCAGTCGGGAAAACCGGCGACGATGGCCGCCATGGTGGAGACGGCCTCGGTGATGCCGGTCATGATGGCCCGGGCGATGATGCTGTGGCCGATGGAATATTCGCTGATGCCGCTTGTGTCTTTAAAGGCATATATATTGTCGTAGTCGAGGCCGTGCCCGAGATTGACGCCGAGTCCGGCCCGGCGGGCCAGGGGAATGGCGGCCAGCAGCCGGTCGAGTTCGGCTTGCCGGGTTTCCCGCGTCGCGGCGTCGGAGTAGGCCCCGGTGTGCAGTTCGACATAGGCCGCGCCCACGGCGATGGACGCCTCGATCTGGTGCGGGTCGGGATCGATGAAAAGGCTGGTGGGGATGCCGGCGTCGGCCAGTTCGGCCACGAAGGCGGCCAGTTCCTTTTTCCGGCCGGCCACGCCGAGACCGCCCTCGGTGGTCAGTTCCCGGCGCTTTTCCGGCACCAGGCAGACCATGTCGGGCTTGAGCTCAAGGGCGATGCCGCGCATCTCGTCGGTTGCGGCCATCTCCAGGTGCAGGCGGGTCTTTATGGTCTGGCGCAGCAGGCGCACGTCCCGATCCTGGATATGGCGGCGGTCCTCGCGCAAGTGGACGATGATGGCTCTCGCGCCGGCGAGTTCGGCCATGGCGGCTGCGGCGACGGGATCGGGGCTCTGGCCCAGGCGCGCCTGACGCACGGTGGCCACATGGTCGACATTGACCGCGAGCAGAGGCATGACAGACTCCTTTTTTACTGTTGCTTGGACGGTAAGCCTTTTACATTTGCGAGGCAACCGGCCATGGCTGGCGTGGGATTGTTGACAAACGTCCGACCAATCCGTAAGTGCGAACCACTTTCTTCGAAAACGGGGTCTGGCCGCGAGCCGGCACAAGACGCCCCATCCTCGGCGGCCCTTTCCCGTCGCCGGGGAAAAACCCTAACAACGAGTATACAGGTATGAATCTTTGTATTGTAGGCACCGGTTACGTCGGCTTGGTGAGCGCCGCCTGTTTCGCCGAAATGGGCAACGACGTCTGCTGCGTGGACATCAACCCCACCATTGTCGAAAACCTGCGCCAGGGCAAAATTCACATCTATGAGCCCGGTCTTGACGAGTTGGTCAAGCGCAATGTGGCCGAGGGCCGCCTGCGTTTCACCACCAAAGTCTCCGAGGGCATGGAGAATGCCCTGTTCGTGTTCATCACCGTGGGCACGCCCCCCCGCGAGGACGGCTCGTGTGATCTGTCCTATGTCTACCAGGTGGCCCGGGATATCGGCGCCAGCATGACCGACTACAAGATCGTGGTGGACAAATCCACGGTCCCGGTCGGCACGGCCGACGAAGTGCGCAAGTTCATCGGCGAGGAACTCAAAAAGCGTGGTGAGGCCATCGAGTTCGACGTGGTCTCCAACCCCGAATTCCTCAAGGAAGGCGACGCCATCAACGACTTTTTCAAGCCCGACCGGGTGGTCGTGGGCACGGACAACGTGCGTACGGGCGAACTGTTGAAGGCCCTGTACGCCCCCTATGCCCGCAGCCGCGAAAAAGTCATCGTCATGAACGTGCGTTCGGCCGAGATGACCAAGTACGCCGCCAACTGCATGCTGGCCACCAAGATTTCCTTCATCAACGAAGTGGCCAATATCTGCGAGCAGGTCGGGGCCGATGTGCGCGAAGTGCGCATGGGCATCGGTTCGGACCACCGCATCGGCTACCAGTTCATCTACCCGGGCATGGGCTACGGCGGTTCCTGTTTCCCCAAGGACGTCAAAGCGCTGATCGACACCGCCCGCCAGTACAAGTTCGAGCCCCAGCTGCTGGCTTCCGTCGACGAGGTCAACAAGCGCCAGAAGCATACCCTGACCAAGAAGATTGAGTCCTACTTCGAGCCCCAGGGCGGGCTCAAGGGCAAGACCCTGGCGTTGTGGGGCCTGGCGTTCAAGGCCAACACCGACGACGTGCGCGAGGCCTCGGCCTTCGAGCTCATCAAGGACGTCACGGCCAAGGGCATGAAGGTCGTTGCCTTCGACCCGGTCGCCGGCCCGAATACCCGCGAGCATTTCAAGGGGAACAACCTGCTGACCGTGGTCGACGAGCAGTACGCCGCCCTGGAAGGGGCCGACTGCCTGGCCGTGGTCACGGAGTGGAACCAGTTCCGCAATCCGGATTTCGGCCGCATCAAGAAGATGCTGAAGGTGCCGCTGGTTTTTGACGGCCGCAACCTGTACTCGCCGCAGCTTCTGGCCGACCTCGGCATGGTGTACTTCTGCATCGGCCGTCCGGCGCCGAAGATCTAACGATCGATCGACCGACAGGTCTTAAAAAAGGGCGGGAAACCGCCCTTTTTTATTGTTCGGCCCAAGGGAAGGGAGTCACCCGGCCTGTGGCGAAAATAGCGTGATGCCCGGACGGGGCCGGGCAAGTGAAATGGCTGGCGTGGCGTACGGGCGCTTCGGCACGGCGGCGGGGCAGGCAACGCACCAGCCAGGGCGCGGGTCGTGTCTTTCTCCGAGAGGCGTTGGGAAGGCGTCCGGCGGGGCGTCAGGATGCGGGGGGAGGGGAGAGGCTTACCGATTCCCTTCGAGGGTGCGGCGGCAGGAGCGCAGCATGAGTTCCTGGAGGATCACCCGTTCGTATTCCATGGAGTTTTCGGCTTCGGGGTTTTCCTCTTCCACGAGCATGCGCTCAAGATATTGGGTCTCCTCCCAAAAATCGAGCAGTTCGTCATCACCGAGATTTTTTATCTGATCCACCAGGGGGAACTGGTCGCTATCCGGAAAAAATTGGCCCATGCGGGGTCGACTCCTTAAGTGCGGGGACGCTTGGCGGCGTGACCGCCGTGTAAACGGCGACGCCTGTTTTGGCAACCCTCGTTTCCAGTGGTTTTTAGGGTGTCCTGCCAAATCCGCCACGGTATTATTGCCTGCGGGAAATTCCGACCGGGCGTTTCCTGGCCGGTTGCGACCGTCCTGGTTGCGGCTTACGGGGCCTCGTTCCCCGCGGTCAGTGCCTGCGGTGGGGCTTCGCCCTCGTCAAGGGCGGCGTTTTCAGGGGCGTCCATGCGCACGAACCCGTTGATGGTCGCGCCTTCCTCGATGATCACGGCCGGAGCCAGCAGGTTGCCGCACAGACTCGAGCGGTTAAAGAGGGTGGCGCGACTGGCGGCCTCCACGTCGCCGACGATGTGGCCGCTCGAGACCAGTTCGGCCACCTGGATGCGGCCTTCGACATAGCCTTGTTCGCCGAGCACCAGCGTGCCGTCGGAGATGATGTCGCCGATGACGCCGCCGTCGATGCGCACGACGCCCTGGAAGTTGAACTGGCCATGGTATTGGGTGCCCGCGCCAAGAAAGGCGGAAATGGCCTCCTGGCGGGGCATTTTTTTGCGGGTGCGTCCGAACATGAAAGAGATCCTTGCTTGCCCGCGCCGCCCGGGGCGTGGGGTGATCCGATGCCGCGCCTACTGGTGGGCCTGGTTGTGGATTTCCATGTTGAGCTGAATCAGGCGCGCGTTGATCTGCTGGATGCGGTCGATGTTGTCTCCGTAGTTATCCACCAGGGTGCGTTTTTCCTCTTCCAACTGGTAGCGTTCCACTTCCTGGGGGCTGGCGCCGGGGCCGGGCTGCGGATTGGCAAGCTGCGGCATGGCGGGCGGCGTGGCCTTCTTGTCGCAGCCGGCGCCAAGGGGCAACACGGTGGCAAGCAGGCAGCAACAGGCAATGACGCGGCGTTTCATATTCTTCTCCCACTGGGCAGGATAGCAAAGCCTGCGGCGGCTGTCCCGTGAAAAAAGGCGCTTCGGCGCCGTCAGGCGTCCCCGGGCGGCGTTTTGTCGGGAAGAGGGGCCGGTTCCCGGATGATGCGCACGTCGCACTGGGGAAAGGGGATTTCGATGGCGCCTTCACGGAAACGCCGGTCGATGCTGAAGCGGATGTCCGACTCGGTATCCATGCCGTAGGCGACGTTGTCGACCCAGACCATGAGCAGGAAATTGAGCGAACTGTCGCCGAAGGACGAAAACTGCACGCTGGGGCTGGGGTTTTGCAGCACATGGGGATGGGCCCGCGCCACATCGAGCAGGATGTCGCGGACCTTTCCCGTATCGGAGCCGTAAGCCACGCCCACGGTGATGTCCCGGCGCATGGTGGCGTCGCGGTGGGTCCAGTTGATGAGCTTGCCGGAGATGAGGTCGGAATTGGGCACGAACAGCGTGGCGTTCTGGAAGGTCTTGACCACGGTGTTGCGGATATTGACCTTGCTGACCTTGCCCCAGGTCGTATCGATCTGGATGATGTCCCCGGCCTGGATGGAGCGCCCGAAGAGCAGGATCAGGCCGGCGATGAAGTTGTTGACGATGTTTTGCAGGCCGAAGCCGATGCCGACGGAAAGGCCGCCGGCGACCACCGCCAGGCTGGTGAAGGAAAAGCCGAGCAGGAACAGGGAGAGCATGGCGTAAAACCCCCACAGCAGATAGGTGGAGGTGGTGTCGAGCACGTCGCGCACGCCCGGGTCGACCCCGGGTTGGAGCCGCGGCAGGTCGTGGATGAAGGACTTGACCACGTAGACCGTGGAGCGGGTCACGAAAAAGCCGGTGAGGACCAGCGCCAGCCCGCCGACGGTCAGGTGGAGGTCGCCGATTTTGACGGCAAAGGACACGGTGGCGGCAAAGACTTCCTGACCGCCGAGTTCCGTGGAGAACCAGTAGAGGACGAGGAAGAACAGGGACAGGAAAATCAGCGGGAACCCGAGGCCGGACACCACGGCCCGGGTGACGATGGGCGCGCCTTCGCGGGCGGCCTTGTCCTGCCACTTGGCTACCAGCCGCGACAATCCCGCGCCGGTTTCGATGGCGGCCAAAAAGAGGAACCACCCGGCCAAGGCCAGAACCGCCAGGTGCTGCCAGCCTATGGCGGTCATGAGGCACAGCAGGATGTACAGGGCCGGGGTGAAGCCGCCGGCCAGGCGCGAAGGCCCGGTGCGGGCGGCGGGCTTTTTGCGCGCGATCGTGAAAAAGACCAGCAGCAGAACCATCCACACCACGGTCATGAGCACGTCCGGCAAGGCGCCGATCTGGAGCAGCAGGCCCAGGGAGAAAAGCAGCCACAGCCGGCGCAGATGCACGGCCGGTTTGGCCTTGCCCGTCGGCGAGGTGAGCCGGGCGAGCATTTCGGCAAAGGCGACCAACGCGGCGGCCAGGAATATCTCGGCCAGGGCATTGAGAAATTCGTGGAGCAGCATGGGCGCGTCCCCGGCCACCCAGCTGAAAAGCCAGCCCAGGCCGACCAGCAGCCAGATGCGGCGCGTCTGTTTGAGCTCCTTGAAATCCGGGTAGCGGCGGCGCAGTCGCAAGGCGGCCATGAAGTCGGCCAGCCCCAGGATGAAAAAGCCGATGGCGATACGGACCAGAGCGGCCAGGGTGCGCGCGGAATCCGCGCCCCCGATCAGGGACTGGATCATGGACATGTTGGAGCGCAGCCACAGTTGGATGCTGGCAAAGGTGTCGGACCAAGCGGCCAGGGACGAGACCTCGCCCACGGGCGTGAAGTAATATTGCTGCCAGGCCTTGGGGAGTCTGGCTTTGAGGGTCTTCTCGTTTTGCGCCAGCCCATCGAGAAAATCCTTGGCCGGACCGAGCTGTTTTTCCAGGGCCGAGCGAACCTTGGCCAGACTTGCCCGCACCCCTTTGATGTAGTTGAGGTAATAGGTGATGGCGTCGGTCAGGGCCTGATCCTGGCCGTCGGCAAGATGTTTGCTGAACTCTTCCTTGAGGGAATCGAGGCGGTCGGCGATCTTGTCGATCTCGTCACGGCTGTTGGCAAAGGGGTCGATGAGGGCCTGGGCGTTTTGGCGCAAACGGCTCATGTCGCTGAGCACGGCCCGCATTTCCCAGGGGTTGCCGCCGGAAATGGAGATGATGAGGTTCAGCGCGTCGAGCTTGCTTTGCAGATCGGACAGGGCGGTCCTGAAGTGACGCACGTTTTTCGGTAAAAGTCCCTCGAGGGATTTGAACCGCACCGCCTGCTGGACCAGGGCGTCCTGGTGGATGGACAGCAGCACCTGCCAATCCTTGGGCGAAGCGTCCTCGGCGTCGTCCTTGTCGGGTTTGTCGGCCGGCTGCTTGGCTCCGTTGGCCGGGGCCGCCAGGGCGCTTGGGACAAAAGGATCGGTCGGGATGCGGGGCAGGGCCAGGCCGAGCCAAACCACCACGAAGACGATGCACAGTCGGAGCATACGGGGCATGGAAGAATCCTGTCGGGAACCGTTCGGAAAGGTCAGCGGCGTTTTCAAAAGCAAAAGTTTCGGCAGGCGCGAGCGCGCGAGAGGGAGAATCCGTTTCCCGGGGTCCCCCTCTCGCGGCCTTCTCGTGTCTACCGTTTCTCCATGGAGGTATAGGAGTGGCGTTTGCGGCCGGTGTAAATCTGGCGCGGCCGTTGGATGCGCTGGTCGGGCGAATGGGTTTCTTCCTTCCAGTGGGCGATCCAGCCCGGCATGTTCCCTATGGCCGTGATGACCGGGTACATGTTGGGCGGAAAGTTGAGGGCTCGAAGCAGCAGGCTCGAATAGAAATTGGTGTTGGGGAGCAGGTGGCGCGAGGCGAAGTATTCGTCCCCGCTGGCCCGTTCCTCTATTTCCTGGGCAATGTCGTGGAAGGCGTCGCGCTTGGCGTAGCCGGTGGCGATGAGTTTTTCGTAAGTCGCCTTGATGATGCGGGCCCGGGGGTCCTCGACGTGAAAGACCCGCTGGCCGAAGCCCATGAGCCGGCCGTAGCGGGACTTGGCCGCTTCGAAGATGCGGGAAACCGTGGTGCGTCCGGCCACCACGTCCTCGAACATGCGGATGGCGGCCGAGCTGGCGCCGCCGTGGTGGCGGCCCCACAGGGCGCAGATGCCGGCGGAGACCGAGGCGAACAGGTTGGCCTGGCTCGATCCCACCATGCGCACCGTGGCGCAGGAGGTGTCGAGGGCCTGGTCGGCGTGGCACATCATGAAGATGCTTAAGGCCCGCACGATGGGGTCCGGGGCTTCGTAGACCCAAAACGGCACGGAAAACATCATGTGCAGGAAGTTGCGACAGTAATCCAGGTTCGGATTGGGATAGTTGAGCGGCATCCCCTGGGATTTGCGGAAGCTGAAGGCGGCTATCGTGCGCACCTTGCTCATGATCTTGGCCGCGGCCAGGCGAAAGTCGTCCTGGGAGCTGATGTCGTAAAGCTCCGGATAATAGCTGCCCATGGCGTTGATCATGGCGGACAAAATGGCCATGGGGTGGCCGTTTGGCGGAAAGCCGTCCAGGTGGCTGAGCAGATCCTCGTGCAACAACTCCTGGTCGCGCAACATGATGCGAAACGCCTCGCGTTCCGCACTGGTCGGCAGTTCGCCGAACATGACCAGCATGGCGGTTTCCACGAACGTGGACTTCCGGGTCAGTTCCTCGAGGTCGTACCCGCGGTAGAGCACCACGCCTTTTTCCCCGTCGATGTGGGTGATGGCGCTTTTGCACACGGCCGTGTTGGCGTAGCCGGGGTCCAGGGTGATCCAGCCCGTCTGGGCACGCAGCTTGCGCACGTCCAGCGCTTTTTCCACGTGGTCGCCATTTATCACGGGCAGGGAGACGCTTTTGCCGTCGTACGTCAAGGTGGCGGTGTCGGGTGCTGTCATTGAACTTCCTTTTGCGAAATGGCCAAATGATAGCCGCCGTGCCGGCCAGTGTAAAGCACGCCTCCCCGCCGCTCTTGACCCGTATCGCAACCGGCGTAATTTGGCGGCCCCCCAAGGAGGATTTTTGTGAAAGCCTTTCTCTTCATTCCCTGCCTGGTCGAGCATGTGCTGCCCCGGGTGGGTGAGGCCACGGCCATGGTCCTTTCCCGGGCCGGGGTGGCGCCTGAACTCCCCGCCGGCCAGACCTGCTGCGGCCAGTTCGCCTACAAACGGGGCCGTCCGGATTTGACCCGGCCCCTGGCCAGGCGGTTTGTGGAAATTTTCGAGGACGCCCCGGTCATCGTCAGCCCGTCGGCCTCGTGCACGGCCATGGTGCGCAAGTACCCCACGCTTTTCGAAGCGGGTGATCCCTGGCGCGACCGCGCGGCGCGCGTGGCAGCCAGGACCTTCGAACTCGGTGAGTTTCTGGTGGACAAGCTCGGGTGCCCGGACCTCGGTTCGCGCTACGTCGCACGGGCGACCCTGCACGCCTCCTGCCAGACCACCCGGGCGCTTGGCGTCGGGGACGCCACCGAAATGCTCCTTGCCGCCGTGGAGGGGCTCACGCTTTTGCCGCTTGCCCATCCCGAGCGCTGCTGCGGCTTCGGCGGGGCGTTCAGCGTGGACTACCCGGAAGTGAGTCAGGCCATCCTGGCCAAAAAGATCGACGACATCATCGCCACCGGAGCCGAGGCGGTCATCACGGCCGAACCGAGCTGTCTGCTCAATATCAGCTCCGCCCTGGCCAAGCGCGCAGTCCCGGTCAAGGCGCTGCATCTGGCCGAAGTGCTGGCGGGAGGGGAGTTATGAGCGCGTGCCGACACAATTTCGGCAAGGCTTCGGCCGCCGCTCTGGCCGACGGCGAAAGCCGGGCCATTTTGGACAAGGCCATTTTGCAAATCCACGCCCTGCGGCAGCGTTCGGTTGACGCCATGCCCGATTTCACCGATCGCCGGGCCCGGGCCGTGGCCGTGCGCCAGGCGACGCTCGACCGCCTGCCCGACCTGCTCGAGACCCTGGAAGCGAGCGTCACCGCCGCCGGCGGCATCGTCCATTTCGCCGAGGACGCGTCCCAGGCGTCGCGCCTTATTACCGACCTTTTGACCGCGCGCGGCGTGCGTCTGGCTGTCAAGAGCAAGTCCATGGTCAGCGAGGAGATCGGGCTCAACGAGGCCCTGGCCGCGGCCGGCATCGAGGCCGTGGAGACCGACCTCGGCGAGTACATCATCCAGCTTATGGGCCAGAAACCTTCCCACATCCTGGCCCCGGCCCTGCACGTGTCCAAGGAGCAGGTCTCGGCGCTTTTCGCCGAAAAATTCGGCCGCACCAGCACCGACATCCCGGAGATGACGCGCATCGCCCGCGACAGCCTGCGGGCCAAGTTCCTGGCCGCCGACGCCGGCATCACCGGGGCCAATATCGTTGTGGCCGAAACCGGCACGGTGATGGTGCTGGAAAACGAGGGCAATATCCGGCTCACCGGCTCCTGTCCGCCCATCCACGTGGCGCTGATGACCCTGGAAAAAGTCGTCGGCTCCCTGGCCGAGGCGGCCGCCGTGCTCGACATCCTGCCCCCGTCCGCGACCGGCCAGACCCTGCCCGTGCACTTGTCCCTTTTCACCGGCGCGCGCCGCGACGGCGAACGCGACGGGCCCAGGGAAATGCACCTGGTCATCCTGGACAACGGCCGCTCCGAACTGCTGGCCGATCCGATCCTGCGCCCGATCCTCAAGTGCATCCGTTGCGGGGCCTGCCTCAACGTCTGCCCGGTCTACCAGAGCGTGGGCGGCCATGCCTACGGCTCGGTCTACCCCGGTCCCATGGGCTCGATCCTGTCCTCGGTGCTCAAGGACGCGGCGGGCGATGCGCGCCAGCCCTTTGCCTGCACCCACTGCGGGGCCTGCGCCGAGGCCTGCCCGGCCGGCATCGACCATCCGGTGCTGCTCCAGGAGTTGCGCCGCCGACAGGCCGAGCAAGGCACCGACACGGCAACCAAAAGCTATGCCGCCCTGGCCCGCCATCCCCTGCTTTTCGGCGCGGCGGCGGCCTGGGCCCGGACCGTCGACCCCAGGCTCGACCGCGTCGCGGCCATGGCCCCGGACGGGCCGGTGGGCAAGTTTTTGCGCGGCCGGAAATTCCCGGGCCTGTCAAAGCCTTTTTCCAGGCGCTTCAAGGCGATGGCCAAACGCCTGTCCCGGGCGCAGGCCAAGGGAGGTCGGTCATGAACGAAACGCAAACCAGAACCGCCATCCTTTCCCGGCTGCGGGCCGGCCAGCCCAAGGGCTTGCCGCGCGCCAGGCGTCCCCTCTCGCTGCGCCGCCAGTGTCTGGATGCCGTCGATTTCGAAACCTTCGCCGCCGCCCTGACCGCCCTTGGCCCGACCTTCGAGCTGGCCAGAACGCCGGATGCGGCCAAGGCCGCCCTGGCCGCCGTGGTCGCCAAAAACGGGGTTAAAACCGCCGTGCGCTGGGACCACCCCGACCTCGACGCCGTGGATGCGGCCGCCACCCTGGCCGGTGCCGGCGTGGCCGTGCTGGCTCCCGAAGACCTGCCGGAGCGCGTCTGTCCGTCGCTCGCCGCCGTGGATATGGGCATTACCAGCGTCGCCTATGCCGTGTGCGCCACGGGGAGCCTGATCCTCGCCGCCGGCAAGGGCCGGGAGCGGGCAACGCCCTTGGTGCCGCGCCTGCACGTGGCGCTGCTCCCGGCCTCAAAGCTCGTGCCCGACCTGCCGGCCGTGTTCGAGGGGCTGGCCAAAGGCCCCATGCCGAGCGCCGTCAACTGCGTCTCCGGCGTCTCCAGCACCGGGGACATCGAATTCGTCTACGTGCGCGGCGTCCATGGCCCGCTGGCCGTCCACGTCATCGGTTTGGAGTGGTTGTAGCGGTATGATGCCAGGGGCGCTGCCCCTGGACCCTGCCAGAAGGGGCGCTGCCCCTTCTGGACATCCCTGCCGGGGGGGATAATCCCCCCCGGTCCCCCTTTAGTGGGGGTGGGGTTACATACGGGAACGAGTGGTTATTTATAGGGGAGGCAGGTTGGTATAACCTGTTGACTCTTGAACCAGGAGGCCCTGTATGTGGATCTGGGTGGCACGCTGGCTCAAGCGGTCCGGCCAGGAAGAGGATATTCGGCGGGCCGCCGGTCAGGTGCGCAAGCACTGGGAGGATGTCTGCCTGGACGTCGGTTTAGATCCGGCCAAGAACGTGACCATGGCCGAAAGCGACGTCGAAATACGGGTGGGCATCAGCGAAGCCCTCGACACGAACTTCCGGGAAGAACCCGGCACGTGGCGTTACTACTAATGGCATAACCCCTTTCCCACAGCTCCTTCCCGAAAAGGGGCGATCCTTCGTACGATGCCCCACATCGTAAAAAGGTTTAGGAAAGGGAGAGCGCGAGAGGGGAGAACCCTTTGCAAAAGGGTTTCCCCTCTCGCATATTCCCTCTTCCTCCTCCTCCTCCTTCTACCTCTTCCCCCCAAATAACGCGCCGAGGATGCCTCGGGCGATTTGGCGGCCGATCTGGCTGCCGATGGAGCGCACGGCGCTTTGGGCCATGGAGCCGATGAGTTTTTCCACCGGCGAGGCCTGGGGCCGGGAGGGCTTGGTTTCTTCCTCGCGGCGCTGCGCCCTGGCCTGGAGCATTTCGAAGGCGGATTCCCGGTCCACCAGCTGTTCGTAATGTCCGTAGAGCGTCGAGCCCCGCACGATTTCCTGGCGTTCCGCGTCGGCAAGGGGAGTAAGGCGGCTGCGCGGCGGCACGATAAGCGCCCGTTCCACCATTTCCGGCTGCCCCTTTTCATCGAGAAAGGACACCAGGGCCTCGCCCACGCCGAGTTCGGTGATGGCCTGGGCCGCGTCGAAGGCGGGATTTTGGCGAAAGGTGTCGGCCGCCGCGTTGACGGCCTTTTTTTCGCGCGGGGTGAAGGCCCGAAGGGCGTGCTGCACCCGGTTGCCGAGCTGGGCCAGCACCGTGTCCGGCAGGTCCAGGGGCGACTGGGTGACGAAGTAGACCCCGACGCCCTTGGAGCGGATGAGCCGCACGGTCAGCTCGATTTTTTCCACCAGGGCCTTGGGCGCGTCGTCGAAGAGCAGGTGGGCCTCGTCGAAGAAAAAGACCAGCTTGGGCTTTACCGGGTCGCCAACCTCGGGCAGGCGCTCGAAAAGCTCCGAGAGCAGCCACAGGAGCATGGTGGCGTAGACCTTGGGCGCGCCGAGCAGGCGCTGGGCATTTAAGATATTGACCACACCCCGGCCCGAGGCGTCGGTCTGGAGCAGGTCATCGAGGTCCAGGGCCGGCTCGCCGAAAAACGTGTCGCCGCCTTGCCCCTCCAGGGCGAGCAGGGCCCGTTGGATGGCCCCGACGCTGGCCGTGGACACGTTGCCGTAGCGGGTGCGCAGTTCGGCCGCGTTTTCGGCTACGTATGTCGCCATGCTCCGCAGGTCCTTGAGGTCGAGCAGCAGAAGCCCCGAATCGTCGGCCACGCGGAAGATGATCTCCATGACCCCTGATTGGGTATCGTTTAGCCCGAGCAGCCGCGAGAGCAGCAGCGGCCCCATTTCCGAAATCGTGGTCCGAAGCGGATGGCCGGTCTGGCCGAACACGTCCCAAAAAACAACCGGATAGCCGGCCGGCGGGTCGGTGAGGCCGAGTTTCTTGGCCCGGGCCGTTATTTTGGGGTTGTCGCCGCCCGGCACGGCCAGGCCTGACAAATCGCCTTTGACGTCGGCCAGAAAGACCGGCACGCCGCGTTCGGAAAACGCTTCGGCCAGGACCCGCAGGCTGACGGTCTTGCCCGTGCCGGTGGCTCCGGCCACCAGCCCGTGCCGGTTGGCCATGGACAGTGAAAGCGCGGCGTCCTTTTTCCCCCTGGCCACGAGGATCGGGGCGGTCTCTGTTGTCATGGGCAATCCTTTTGCTTAAAAATAGAAGGGCAAGACGTATGCGGCGGTTGCCCATCCTCTTATCGTAACAGCCGGCTTCGCGCCAAGTGCCGGCCACACCTTAGCCCCGGAGGTCCCCATGTCCCGTGTCCGCATCCTGGTGATTCTGCTCGTGCTCGGCTTAATCTGCACCGCCCTTCCGGCCCTGGCCAAGGAGCACAAGGAGAAAAAGGAAAACGCCGCGCCCGACATCACCGGCGTGTGGAAAGGCACGTCCGACAGCGTGGCCATGGGCAAGCTCGGCCATGCCGATGCCGTGCACACGCCGCAGTTTCTGCATGTCGACTGGACGCTCACCATCGACAAGCAGGATGGCCGGGCCTTTTACGGCACCAAGGCTTCGGCCCGGGCCAAGGAAATCGTGGTCGGCGTCATCGATGGCGCTTCGAAGTTGTCCATGGCCGACGACGACGGCATCTATATCGGCAAGCTGACCGGCAAAAATACCATGATCATCACCTACGTCGAAGGGACCAAGGAGTCCAAGGTCGCTTCCATCACCCACTACCGGCGGGAAACGGCCGATAAGGACAAGGAAGAGCCCAAGAAATAGGCTTATGGGTCCTTACTGACCGGGCTTTTCGGGTCGCGGCTGTGGTCGCGGCCCTTTTTTATGGCGGGGATGGGTGGTGCCGTCGCCGAAGATGCGGTCGTATTGCGCCGTGTCGCCGGGATGGAAGTCGTAGCAATCCGAGGCGATAAGCGGCTGTCCGGAAGCAAGCAGTTCGCTGACCGTGACGAACCGGTAGCCGCGTTTGCGCAGTTCCTCCAAAAGACGCGGCAGGGCCTCCCCGGTGCCGTGGCCATTGCCGTTGGCGTGGCCGATAATGATGTCGCCGGGACGCACCCGGTCGAGCACGATCTTGATGATGCGCTCCGGCGTGGAGTGCGGGTCCGGGTCGCCGGTGGTCAGGCTCCACTGGATGGCGGCAAGGCCCATGGACGCGACCAGGGACAAGGCCTCGGGCCGGCAGCGGCCGTAGGGAAAGCGCAGCAGCGTCGGCACGGCCGGAATCGTGGCGATTGCCGCTGCGGCGACGCCCTTTTCCCGGGCCATATGGGCGATTTTTTCCCGCAACAGGGTGTATTCGGCCTGGGTCCAGGCGATTTGCCGGCGCATTTCGGCCGTGTCGAGTTGGCCGAAATTGCCGTGGGTCCAGGTGTGGCTGCCGATCTCGAAGAGCGGATCGGTCATAAGCTGCATGGCCCGCGTCGGGTGGGAGCGCATCCATTTGCCACCGGCGAAAAAGGTGGCCTTCGCCCCGGCGGCGCGAAGGGCGTCCAGCACCGCGCCGTCATAGCCGGATTTCTGGTCGGCCAGCTCGCACAGGTCGAAGGTCAGGGCGACGAGCTTCTCGCCATGGGTGTTCACCCGGCGGATGGAGCCGGCCAGGGCCTCGGGCAGCGCCGGGAGCGCCGGAAACGTGGTGGCCTCGGGCGGTGAGCGGTCGGGCGGACCGAGCCGGCCCGATGTGCGCTCTCCCGGCTGGGCGGCCAGGGCCTGCGGGGACCACAGGGCGTCGAAGACGGCGGCGGAACCCTCGGCCCGGGCTGTGGCCACGCCAAGGGCGAAGACCAGGCAGCAGGCGAGCAGGAACACGTGGATGGAACGCATGGGAGGCCTCCGGCAAAGGGGATGGGGAGCACCATGGCACCGGGCCGAAGCGGTGGCAAGACGGCGGGAAGGCTGCCGGCCGGCGGCACGATCCCGGAGACTTGGGAACACGGGACTGCGGGGAGAAGAAGCCAGCCGTGGCGGACCGTTTCCCGTCCGGGGAGGGCGTGTGGGAAACGGTCCGCGCGATTCTGGGGGCGAGGAGAACGGCCGCGGCAGGCGGGAAGCGGGGGTTACTTCCGGCTCGAAGCGCCAGTCTGTTTCTTGTGCTTGGTCTTGGACCGGGAGGCGGTGTGGCTCGTCTTTTTGGGGGAGGCCTTTTGCACCTTGGCGGCCTTGTGGCGGCTGGATTTGACGCTGGCCTTGTGGCCGTCGATGTGCGCCGACGCGCCGCGTTTGGCGCTGATTTTTCCGTGCCGCTCGACGTCGGCCACGCGGATTTTCTTGCCGTGACGGTGCGACCTGGAGTGCTTGATCGAGGATTTGGCCGGGACGACGTCGGCCTTGGCCAGCATGCTGTTCACCGAGCCGTCGAAGGAGGCGTCGAGGACGCGTTCGGTTTCGCGGTTGCGCACCTGGCTGGTACGGCCGCCGAGGACCACGGCGATGATGCGGGTGTTGCCGCGTTTGGCCGTGGCGATGATGTTGAAGCCGCTGGCTCCGACATAACCGGTCTTGATGCCGTCCATGCCTTCGCACACGCCGAGCAGGTGGTTGGTGTTGGCATGGACCGCGCCGCAGTGGTTGATGGTCGTCGTGGAGTGGTAGCGCAGGGCCTGGGGATAGTGGTGCAGGTAGCTTACGGCCAGCTTCATGAGGTCATGGGCGGTGGTCAGCTGGCCGGGGGCGGGCAGTCCGTTGGGAGTCTTGAAGGTGGTGCTGCTCATGCCGAGTTGCCGGGCCTTGGCGTTCATTCGCTTGACCCAGGCGGACACGCCGCCGAAATGTTCGGCCACGGCCACGGCGGCGTCGTTGCCGGAAGCCACGGCCATGCCGCGCATGAGCTCGTCGAGGGTGACGGTTTCACCGGCCCGCAGGTTCATGGTGGAACCGCCCGTGGCGTCGGCGTGGCGGCTGACCTTGACCCGGTCGTTGAAGCTGGCCTGGCCGGCGGCCACCATGTCGAAGACCAGGTACATGGTCATGACCTTGGTCACGGAAGCGGGCGCGATGCGCCGATCGGGGTCCTGGCTGTAGAGAATTTTGCCCGTGCCGTAATCGGCGACCAGGGCGGCCTTGACCGCCAGCTTGCCGGAATGATTGGCTGGAAATGCCGTTTTCGGCCCGATCAGGCACAAGACGATGAGCAAGAACATAACGCGCCGCATTGACGCCTCCCCGTTTAAAAAAATCATACAACTCCTGCGAGTGAAAGCCCTTCCCCAAATGTTTTCCACAGGCAGCACGAACCATGCCACAAACCCCGCGTGGAAGGCGGGCGCTGCGATAACAGGCCGACAAAACTTGGGTTTTGAATCAGGGCGATAAACGCCCGCGCAGGATGGGGCGAACCGTTTCGGACCGCCTCCAAGACCGGTTTGAAATTCTCAAACGAGGCGTTTGATAATCTTAAACACTCCCGGGGGCAAGAAGCATCCGGGCAAGTTCCGCGATTTTTCCCAGGTACTCCCGGCGGTAGGCCTCGCCGTTGGCCGTGAACGTCGCGGCCGTGCGGGCATGGGCCTCGCACCAGCCGGCCAGGGCCGGGTTCTTGCGCCATCGGCCGTAGGCCCGCACCATGGACAGCAGGTTGTGGCATACCGGCATGTACGGGGCCGCCGTGACCAGAAGCCCGGTGAAGTCGGTTTCCGGCCGGAAGAAAAACTGGCCCACCGCCCGGGCCGCCTTGTAGTTGGAGCCGCTGATGAGCAGGGGGAGCATGGCCCCATCGTCCAGGCGCTCGGGCGCAAAGGGCCGCTCCCAGCTTCCGGGCACAACCTCGGCCGGGGTGTAGGTCACCTGACCCGTCTCCAGCAACGCTTTTACTTTGGCGACAATCGCCGGCCACAGCCCGCCGGCATGCTCCAGGTCCCGGCTTATGGCCAGCCTCCCGGCCTCGGCCGTTTGGATGCGCAGAAACGGGAAATGCGCCTCCACAGGCGTGCCGCTTCGGGCCATCACCCCGGCCATGATCCGGTCGGCATCGAGAAAATGGACGCCCGGGAGGCTGGCCGCCCAGGCCGCGAATTCCCGGCCCGCGCCAAAGCAGGCCGCGCCCCAGCCTTGCAAATAGGAGTGGGGCGCGGGGCCAAGGCCCGGAAAGTGTGACATCCGGCCGCACACGATAAGCGGCGCTTCGGGCAGGGCTTCCCGCCAGGCCAGCAGCATGCTCGCCAGCCGGTCGCAATAGGTTGCGGGATTGGGCGCGATGGTGCGGTAGTGGCGGCGGATGAAGCGGCCGAAAGCCGGCGCGGCATCCAGGGACCGGGGATCGATGTAGAAGGCGTGCCCGTCGCTATTGTGCAGAAAAAGAGGGGTATTTTCGTGAAAGAGGTTGACCACCAGGGCCTCGGGACGAGGCTCGGCCGCCGGGGGCAGGAACTGGGCGGCAAGCGCCCTGGTGTGCAGGTATTCCCCCACTCCGGCGGCGGCGATCATCTCCGCCAGAAGCGGCGGCACGAACCCCGGCGACCGGGCCAGGGTCACGGGCGAGGCCAGGGAGTCGAAGCTCGCCGGCAGCCCGGCAGCTGTTGCCGCCTCGGCGCAAAACTGCATCTGGCAGTTGCCGCGAAAAAGGATCATGTCTGGCTCCTGGAGGCCTTTAAGCCCGTTCGGCAAGGGGCTTGCAAGCGAGACTGCCGGGAGGACGGAATTTCCGCAACCGCATGTTGATACGGACCTTTCGCATGGACCCGCTCGAGGTCAACGCCTACCTGCTTTGGAAGGAGGACGGCCGGGCCGTGGTCGTCGACTGCGGCGGCCGGCCGGGGCTGGTGCTGGGGGAGATCGGCAAGCGTGGGCTCACGCTTACCGCCGTGCTGCTCACGCATCTGCATCACGACCATGTACTCGGCGTGGCCAAACTTGTCCGGGAGACGGGCGCGCCGGTGTACGCCTCTTGCGCCGACGCCTTTCTGGCCGGGGACGGCATCGCCTCGCCGGGCGGGCGGCTGGTGAGCCCCTCCTTCACCTTCGAGGATATCCCCCCAGGACGCCATGTCTTTCTGGACGAGCCTTGCCTGGTCCTGCCCGTGCCCGGGCATACGCCGGGGCATCTGGCCTATTTTTTCCCGCGCTCCCTGATCGCCTTCACCGGGGACACGCTTTTTGCCGGCAGCGTGGGCCGCACCGATGCGGCTTACGGCGACGGTCCGCTGCTTCTGGCCTCCATCCGGGACAGGCTCCTGAATCTCCCCGACGCGACGGAAATTTTCCCGGGCCATGGCCCGTCGACCACCGTGGGCCGGGAAAAGGCCCGCAATCCCTTCTTCGCGCCCAAAGGCGTTCACACGCCGTAAATGGCCGCCGCCTTGGCTCGCAGGTGCCGGATCAGCGGTCCCGCTGTCGGGGCTTGGCCCGTTGCCGCAGTGATCAGGTCGCGCGGACGGAGCAGGCGGCCCTTTTCGTGGATGTTCGTGCGCAGCCAGGCGAGCAGCGCCCCGAAATCCCCGGCCGCCATGCGTTGCGGCAGGTCGGGGATGGCCTTGCCCGCCGCTTCGAACAGACAGGCGGCGTAAAGGTTGCCCAGGCTGTAGGTGGGGAAGTAGCCGAAGGCTCCAGTGGCCCAGTGCACGTCCTGCAGGCAGCCGGAGGCGTCGTCCGGCGGCACGATGCCGAGGATCTCCTCGGATTTCGCGTTCCAGGCTCCGGGCAGGTCGGCCACGGCCAGATCGCCGCGCACCAGGGCCAGCTCCAGCTCGAAACGCAGCACGATGTGCAGGTTGTAGGTCGTCTCGTCGGCGTCCACCCGGATAAGCCCCGGCGCGATCGCCCCGACGGCCTTGAACACGGCTTCGGGCGCAACTCCGGTGAGTTGCGGGAAATGCCTCCCGGCCAGCGGCAGGAAATGTTCCCAGAAGGGCAACGACCGGGCCACCTGGTTTTCCCAGAGCCGGGACTGGGATTCATGCACGCCCAGCGAAACGTATTCGCCCATGGGGGTGCCATGGCGGGCGTCGCCGGTGTCATGGCCGAGGCTGTAGAGTGAATGTCCGGTCTCGTGCACGGCCCCGAAAAGCGCCTTGGTGCAATCGTCCGCGTCGTAGCGCACGGTAATGCGGACATCGCCTGGGCCGATCTGGGTCGAGAAGGGGTGAGCCGACACGTCCAGGCGCGAGGCCTCGGGCGGCAGGCCGATGCGCCGGGTCACCTCGGCCAAAAAGGCTTCCTGATCCGCGAGCGGGTACGGCCCGCCGGGCAGGGGAGCTGGGACCGGCGCGCCGGCCACCGCGTCCATGATGGCGCGGATCGCGTCGCGCAGCTCAACCAGGATCGGCGTTATGGTGGCGGTCGTTTCCCCCGGCTCGAAGCCGTCGAGTAGGGCGTCGTAGGGTTCGCCGGCATAGCCCAGGGCTTCCGCTTTCCGTTTCGAAAGCTCAAGTAGCTCTTTAAGCTGTGGGGCGAACGCTTGGAAATCGTTGTCTTTTCTGGCGAGCTCCCAGGCCCGCTGCCCGGTGCTGGCCGCCCGGGCCAAGGCCACGGCCAGGTCCTGGGGGATTTTCACGGCCAGGTCGTAATCCCGCCGCCATTCGCGGATGTTGGCCGCCTCGGGACTTGCCGGCACGGCCGTCAGTTCCGATTTCTCGCAGGCCGCAAGCCAGTCGCCGATGGCCGGGTCCGTGGCCCGGCGGTGCAGGATGGCGGTCAGCTCCCCGATCTGGGCGGCCCGGCCGGCATGGGCGGCGGCGGGCAGCATCACCTGCTGGTCCCAGGACAAAAGGCTTAGCGCCGCGCCGATGTCGGCGCTGGCCCGGCCATGGGCGACCAGGCGGTCGTAGGCTTCGCGCGCGGTCATTTCTTGCGGCTCCTCGGGGCTTTTTGGGCAGCGGCCGCTTTTTTCGCCGCCATCATGGGTTCGTAGAGCGGCTGGTAGAAAAAGCTCACGTCGCCCGCGTTTTCGGCGGGATGGAAAACGCAGTAGATGTTGACGTCGCCGATGCTCCAGGAATGGTAGTATTGGTCGGGCTTTTCTTCCGTCGGTGGGCCGAACTCCTTGGTCAGGCCAGCCAGCGCCTTTTTGTAGGTGCCCATGCCGTCGAAATCGATCCACACATGGTAGAAACGGTCTTTGAAAAATTCATAGAAAGCGTCGCGGATGGGCGCGCCGGCGATGTCCTTGGGACCCTGGGGCCAGATGCAGGTAACCACATCGGCTCCCTTGTCCACCTCGTAGGTGGCCAGTCCCGGAGTCGATTTGGCCGAGGCTCCCCAGGCTAGTCCGCCAAATCCCGTGGGCGCTGCCGTGCCGGGAACCTGGGCGGACGCCTCGCCGAACATGGGAACGCCCTGGGGCGCGGCGGCGGGGTCCGCCTGGACCGGTGGCTGCGCCAAAGGCGCCGGCGGGGCCGGAATCTGTTCCGCGGGCGCCTGGGCAACAGGAGCCGGCGCAGCGGACGCCGGGGGGGCAAGGGGCTGCTGAAAGGGCGACTGCTCTGCCGGAGCCGGGGCAACGGGCGCATCGGGCGGCAACGGCTCGCCAAGGACAACCCGGTGGGGCGGCTGGGAGGAGGGCGCCTTCGCGGCGGATTTGGCCGTGGACTTGGCTTTGGCGGCGTCGTGCCGGGTTTGGGGCTTGGGCGCGCAGGCGGTCAGGGCCAGGACAAGCAGCAGGACAAATGCGGGTCGGATGCGGGACATGCGGTAACTCCGGGCAGGGAAGTGACGTTGGCGCATGCTAGCCAATGCCCTGCGGAAAGGGAAGGTCCGGCGGCATCTTTCGTCGGGCAGGCGGAAAACGGGGGGCGGCTTGTCGTTTCGGGGCGCGGCGTGTACCCGGAAGACAACCCCGCGTCGGGACACGCCCCATGCGCGGCCCGGCCGGGCAAGCCGTGATGGAAGGGAGTAACGATCATGAAGTGCATCACATTCGACGAGGTCCCGGCCCGGGAACTGACCGCCGCCACCATGCATGGCGTGACCGGCCGGGTGGTCATCGGCAAGGCCGACGGCGCGGACAATTTCTGCATGCGCGTCATCGAGGTGGCCAAGGGGGGCGTCATTCCGGCCCACAGCCATCCCTGGGAACATCAGCAATTCGTCCATTCCGGCCGGGGCTGGGTGGAATGCGACGGTGTGCGCAAAAACATCGGACCCGGGTCCGTGGCCTTCATCCCGCCAAACGCCACCCACCAGATGCAAAATACCGGCGACGAACCGCTTATCTTCATCTGCCTCGTGCCCCCCGCCGCACCGGAACTATAAATGCTTTTAGGAGAGGAAGTGCGAGAGGGGAAACCCTTTAAAAAGGTTTCCCCCCGGCGCATTTCTCCCCTTTTCATGGAACGGTGAAGCCGAAGCGGCTGAGGATGGCCTTTGCTTCGGGCGTGGCCAGGAAGGCGAGGAACGTGGCCGCCCCTTGGGGATTGGGGGCCTTGGCCGCGACGGCCGCCGCATAGGTGACCGGAGGCGCGAGCGGCACGGTGGCGGCGATGGCCACGGCCTTGCCGGCGATGGCCGCGTCGGTAGCGTAGACGAAGCCGGCGTCGCAGTCGCTTGCTTTGACGGCGGCCAGGACGTGGCGCACGGATGGATAGTAGACGAGCTTGCTGGTCAGGGCGAACCACATGGCCCGTTTTTGCAGGGCCCGTTTGGCATAGCGTCCGGCCGGCACGGATTCGGGGTTGCCCACGCCGATGCGCTGCACGCCGCCGCGAAAAAGCGATTCCAGGCCCGTCACATGGGCCGGGTTGCCGGCCGGCACGGCCAGGACCAGGGCGTTGCCGGCAAAGGTCGTGCGCGTCGTGGCGACAATACGTCGCCTGTCCGCGGCCGCGTCCATGGTCTGGGTGTCGGCGCTCAAAAAAACGTCGCAGGCCTCGCCGTTGTCCATGCGTCCAAGCAGCGCGCCCGAGGCGGCGTATTCCCCGCGCACGGTCAGGCCCGGATGCAGCTTGGCGAAAAGCGGGGCCATTTCCCCCACGGCGTTGGTCAGGCTGGCGGCGGCGAAAACAATGATTTCCCCGGCCCGGGCGGGCAGGGCGCAGGCGAAAACAAGGGCAAGGGCGCAGGCGAATCGTTTCATGTCCGTGTCCTTTGGCGTATGGGCCGGTTTTTTCTAACCGATCCGCTTACGGACGGAAAGCGCTGTTGCCGAGTGCCTCGCGCGTATTGACACCATGGAGCGGCCGGTTTTAGCTGACTGGCTTTGCGACGTGTCCGGCAGCAGCGCGGACAGGACGGCAAGGCGGGGCCGTTACGGCCTGCACGACAAAAAACATATCCGGAGAGATGCATGGAGCTGAAAATCACCCTTCCCGAAAGCGAGATGCCCCGGCAGTGGTACAATGCCCTGCCTGACCTGCCGACTCCCCTGGCGCCGCCGCTCGATCCCCAGACCAAGCAGCCCGTGGACCCCGCCCAGCTGGAGCTCATTTTCCCCAAGGCCGTCATCGAGCAGGAACTGTCTTCACAACGTTGGCTCCCCATTCCCGAGCCCGTGCTGGATATCTACCGCCTCTACCGCCCGACGCCGCTGGTGCGGGCCGAGCGCCTGGAAAAGGCCCTCGGGGTCAAATGCAAGATCTTCTATAAGAACGAGTCCGTCTCTCCGGCCGGTTCCCACAAGCCCAACACCGCCATTCCCCAGGCCTACTACAACAAGATGGAGGGCGTGCGCCGCATCAGCACCGAGACCGGGGCCGGGCAGTGGGGCACGGCGCTGTCTTTCGCCTGTTCCCAGCTCGGCCTCGACTGCACGGTGTACATGGTCAAGGTGAGTTATACCCAGAAGCCGTATCGCCGCATTCTCATCAACGCCTACGGCGGCGAGATTTTCCCCTCGCCCTCGGAAAACACCAAGACCGGCCGGGCGATGCTGGCCCAGGACCCCGACTGCACGGGATCGCTGGGGCTTGCCATTTCCGAGGCCGTGGAGGACGCCGTCACCCACGACGACACCCGTTATGCGCTTGGCAGCGTGCTCAACCACGTGCTGCACCACCAGACCATCATCGGCCTGGAGGTGGAAAAACAGCTGGCCATGATCGGGGCCAAGCCCGACTATCTGGTCGGGTGCGTGGGCGGCGGCAGCAACTTCGCCGGGCTGGTGCTGCCGTTTCTGCCCCGCAAGCTCGCGGGCGAGAAGATCCGTTTTATCGCCGTGGAGCCCAAGGCCTGCCCGACGCTTACCCGGGGGCAGTTCCGCTACGACTACGGCGACGTGGCCAAGCTCACGCCGCTTTTGAAGATGCACACCCTGGGCCATGCCTTCATGCCGGCGCCCATCCATGCCGGGGGACTGCGCTACCACGGCGGCGCGCCCATCGTGTGCAACCTGGCCAACGAGGGCATCGTGGAATCCACGGCCTATTTCCAGACAGAATGCTTCGAGGCGGCCCAGCTCTTTTTGCGCACCGAAGGTTTTTTGCCGGCCCCGGAAACCTCCCACGCCATCAAGGCCGCCATCGAGACGGCCAAGCAGGCGGGACCCGACGAGAACGTGGTCTTCCTCTATTCCGGCCACGGCTTGCTCGACCTGGCTTCCTACGACGCCTTTCTGCAAGGCAAGCTGACCGATTACGCCTATCCGGAGTCCAACATCACCGAGGCGCTCAAGGCCTGCCCGGATGTCGACTGATCGCGCGCATACGACGCGTCAAAGCGAACGGCCCGACGAAGCGAGCTTCGCCGGGCCGTTCTTTTGAGGAGGCGGGTCCGTTTGCCTGATCGGATGCGCCGCGGTCAATCGATATTGAGGATCACGCTGAAGGCCTTGAAGAAAAACCAGATCTGGTCGCCTTCCTTGATGTCGAGGGTTTCCACGGATTCGGCGGTGATAAGCGCGCACATGGGCGTGCCGCCGTCCAGGAGTCCCATAATCTCCACCGCCACGCCGTCGCCCCGGATGCTCACCACCCGGCCGGGGAAGCAGTTGCGGGCGCTGGTGCGGGCCATCTTCTCGTCCTTGGCCAAAAGCACCCACGGGGCCTTGACCAGGGCCGTGACCTGGCCGCCTTCGGTCAGGCCCAGGCGCTCGAAGCTTTCGTTGGTGATGACCGAGACGATCTCGAAACCATTTTGGGCGGTCAGGGAAACCTCGGTTAAAAGCGGGCTCTTGCGCACGCTGGTGACGGAACCGAAAAATGTGTTGCGGGCGCTTGTTTTCACACGGCTCTCCTTGGCGACGCAATGGTTGACGATGCGCTGGCAGTCCTGGTCGGAAAACGAACAGTAAATGGACGTGAGCACTAGGCTGGAATGGCCGAGCATAACCTGGACAACGGGCAGGGGAACGCCGCCGCGAAGGAGCTCCACCGCCCGGGAATGGCGCAACGACGTGGGGCTGACGCGGCCCGGGGGCAGGCCGGCCCGGCGCGCCTGCTCGTAGAGCTTGCGGCGTACGAACCCGGGGTCGAGGCGGAACAGTTCGCCGCGTATCCCCCTGTTGGCGGGGCTTGCGGCGAATCGGACCACTTCCTCGAGCAGCGACTTGGGCACCACCACCTTGCGCGGGGCTTCGTTGGGGTCGGACCCGCCGAAGCTCACGGTCGACTGGGCCAGGTCGATGTCCGTGCGCTCATTGAGCGCCAGCACTTCCCCAAGCTTGCCGCCGCTGTGGCGCAACATCAGGTAGACCAGCCGCATGCGGTCGCGGGCCCGGCGGATGGGGGCGGTGCGGGCGGCGTCGCGCCATTCGTCGAAGGCGGCCGTCAAACGCTCGATCTGATCCGTTTCCAGATGCCGGATGTCGTTTGGGACCGTAAACAGCGCCGCCTGGCAGGGACCCAGTGCGCCATGCTGCCGTCTGTGCGTCGGCCGATCGGATTTCCGGGCCAGCAAGGCTTCGGCGTGGTCCCGCAGGCGTTCCAAGGCCAGGACGTCGAGACCGGAGACTCTTTCCAGGATGTTTTCTTCGACCGTACTCATGCTTTGATGGGTTAGCCGACATTTCTTATGTTGTAAAGAATACAGCGCTTCTATCACGAATAGTTTTTGTGGCGTGACATTTATGCAGTGACCGTGCATGAAAACTTTCAAAGCGAAGGTCTTGCTATGTAGAGTCACGGTAATTAATTAAATCGTGATACTCAATTCTGCGAGTAGTAGTGTCACGCGGATAGAAATACGGGTGATGCTGGATTTTACTGTTCATTAACTGTAGCATGTGCCGCATGCCGCCCGGCGACAGGCCAGGCGGCCGGTTGCCGGCAAAGGAGGGAGCATGGCCACATTCGTTTGCGTGCATGGCGCGTTTCAGGGCGGCTGGGTCTGGAAGCGGACCGCCGAAGCGCTTTTTTCCATGGGGCACCGGGTGTATGCGCCCACGTTGTCCGGGTGCGGCTTTCATCGCCACACCATGGACAAGAGACTGGGACTTGGGGCGTATGTACGCGATCTGACCCAGTTTTTCGAGCTGGAAGACCTCTCGGACACGTTTCTCGTCGCCCACAGCTATTCCGGATTTGTCTGCGCCGGGGCCATGGCCGAACTGATGGAACGGTTGGCCGGCGCCATCTATGTGGAAGGCATCATTCCCCAGCCCGGCAAGTCCTTTGCCGATCTCGGCGGCGCTCCCTTCCGGGCCATGCTCGAATCAAGGCTTACCGACGGCTGGCTGGTCGCGCCGTGGGAAGCGGGTATGTTCGGCGTGGCCGGCTCGCCCGATGCGGACTGGTTCATGGCCCGTGTGGTCCCGTTTCCTTTGGCCGCCTTCACCGACGCGGCGGTCGACGAACTGGTCTTTCCGGAAAAGCGCCACTACCTGCGCTGCGCCCAAAATCCCAACCCCATGCTGGTGGCCATGGCCGAGCGGGCAAAATCCCTGGGTTTTGTCATGCACGCCATCGAAAGCGGCCATTGTCCCCAGATGACGGTGCCCGTGGAACTGGCCCGGGTGCTGGCCACCATCGTGGACAAGAAAAACGGTGAGGCCAAGGCGTAATGACGCTCCTTGCGCGCCTGACGAAAAAGCTCCCCCATTTCACCCTGGATGTGGAGCTCTCCTGTCCACCCGGCGGCATACTGGTGCTGACCGGGCCATCGGGGTCGGGCAAGACCACTATCCTGCGGCTTCTCGCCGGCCTGGACGACCCGGACAAGGGCCGGGTGGGCCTCGACGGCGAGATCTGGCGCGACACGGCCAAGGGCATCCGCGTCAAGCCCAGGCGGCGCGGGATCGGGCTTGTTTTCCAGGAATACTCGCTTTTCCCCCACATGAGCCTGGCCGAGAACGTGGCCTACGCCACCAAGGACACGGCCTTTGCCGACGAGCTGCTCGAGCTGTTCGGCATCGCCCACTTGAAGGACGCCCATCCCGGGACCATGTCCGGCGGCGAGCGCCAGCGGGGGGCGCTGTGCCAGGCGTTGGCCCGGCGGCCCAAGGCGCTGCTGCTCGACGAACCCTTTTCCGCTCTGGACGCCGCCACCCGCGTGACGTTGCGCCATGAGCTTCTGGACGTGCGGCAACGGTTCGCCATCCCCATTGTACACGTGACCCACGACCTGGCCGAGGCGGCAATCCTCGGCGATCAGGTCGTGACCATCAACCGGGGGACTATCGATCCGGACTGGTTCACGACCCAGTTGTGCCAGTACCGGCAGGAACGCGAGGCGCTTTTCGCGCGTTTCGGCGCGGCTTCGCCCGTGATGGCCGCCCCCCCGCCAAACCCCCAACACTGCTGCGAGGAGGGAATGTGATGCTGCGAATTCTTTGGACTTGCGTCCTGGTGCTTCTCATGGCCGGTCAGGCTCTGGCCGGACCTTTGACCATCGCCGCCGGCGCGGGCTACAAAAAGCTCGTCACGGATTTGGCCGCCGCCTATGAAAAGACCTCCGGGACCAAGCCGGAACTCATTTTCGGCAATATGGGCCAGGTCACGACCCAGGCCAAGGCCGGCGGCGTCATCGACGTGATCATCGGCGAGAAGGGGTTCCTGGAAAAATCCGGCCTGAAGTTCTCGGGCGTCGCCGAGATCGGCCACGGCATCCTGTGTCTGGCCTGGCCCAAGGGCAAAACCTTCACCGACGCCAAGGAGATCGCCAGGCCCGATGTCAAGCGCGTGGCCATGCCCGATGCCAAAAAGGCCATCTACGGCCGGGCCGCCACCCAGTTTCTGGCCAAGACCGGCCTGGACAAGACCGTCAAGGATAAGCTCCTGGTCGTGGCCACCGTGCCCCAGGTTACCACGTATATAGTCAGCGGCGAAGTGGACGCCGGCTTCGTCAACCGCACCGATATCATGAACGTCGGCGACAAGGTCGGAGGCTATCTGGAAGTCGATCCGTCGCTGTACGCGCCCATCGTCATCGTGGCCGAATCCCTGGCCGGCTCGCCCAATGTCGCCGGCGCCAAGTCCTTTTCCGCCTTTCTGGCCACGGATGCGGCCAAGGCCATCGCCAAAAAGCATGGGATGTAGGGATTGACTCCGGAAGCGATTGTAGCGGCCCTGTCCGACCCGGGCGTCCTTTTCCCCATAAGGCTGACGCTTTGGGTGATGGCCGTGGCGATTCCGGTGTTCTTCGTGCTCGGCGTGCCCCTGGGCTACCTGCTCGGCCGGGGGCACAGCCGGGTTATTGCGATACTCGATTTCCTGGTATCTCTGCCGCTTGTGCTGCCGCCCATGGCGGTGGGCTTTTTCATGTTGCTGCTCCTTGGCCGCAAGGGGCTCATCGGCGCGCCGCTCCAGCATTTTTTCGGCGTCGAGATCATCTTCAGCTTTCCCGGCCTGGCCCTGGCCGCCATCACCTCCGGCATACCGCTGATGGTGCGGCCGGTGCAGGCCGCCGTGCGGGGCGATCTGCTCCGCCTGGTCGAACTTTCGTCCGTGCTCGGCAAGGGGCCGCTGACAACCTTTGTGCGGGTGGTGCTGCCCCATTGCCGCAAGAGTGTGGCGGCCGGGCTTTTTCTGGCCACGGGCCGGGCGCTTGGCGAGGTCGGCGTCAGCCTGCTTCTGGGCGGCGATATCGTCGGGCGCACCAACACCGTCTCCCTGGAAATCTACAACGCCGTTTTTACGGGCGATTTTTTCCGGGCCGGGCTTTTGTCGGCCCTTCTGGCCCTGGTTTCCCTGGGACTTACCTATGCGCTCAAGCGGACGGGCAGGGGATAGGGCGTGCGTGTTTAATCGAAAGGGAGCTTGACAATCATTCTCAACATGGCTAGATGAGGCTCCAGGAAAGGAGCACCATATGGCCCCCCTTCATTGCCTCGCCCATTTTCCCCCCGGCAGCCACGTGCGCGTCGAATCCATTTGCGATTGCCCCAAGGCCAGGGGGCGGCTTTTCGCCATGGGCATAACACCCGGCACGGTGATCGAGATCACTGCTTGCTGTGGCGGGCCGGTGTGTCTGCGGGCCAGGGGCACGTGCCTTTCCATCGGACGCGGCCTGGCCGAGAAGGTCATGGGCCGGCTGGCCGAGGACTGTGTTCAGGCGGCCTAGTTTTCGTTCCTTCCTCCGAAAGTTGCGGAAAGCCCGGCTGGTCTTGCCGGGTAGACGATCATACAGTCTTGACCGGCGACCCGGGGAACCTTCTCCGGGCGCTGTTTTTTGGGGGGAGCGCGCATGGACACGGATGGGACAACGCCGATCATCGGCCTTCGCCGGCTGCAGGTCGGCGAGAAGGCCCGCATTGTCCGCGTGGATGCCGGAGGTGAGCTTGGCCGGCGGCTGCGGGACATGGGTTTGGTTCCAGGCACCGAGGTGGCGGTCATCGGCCGCGCGCCGCTTCGGGACCCCGTGGCCTTGCGATTGCGCGATTTTACGTTGACCCTGCGCAACAACGAAGCCGACCACATCACCGTCACCTTGCTGTAAGCCGTTTGCGGCCGCAGCGCCGCCCTCGCATTTTCCCTCGTAAAGAGGCCATGAGCCGTTCCGTTTCGTCGCTTGCCTCGGGCGTTGCGGCCCGATATGCCGTTTGCGAAGTACGCAGACGGCCAATCCCGGCCACGAACCCGGAGGGAGACCATGTCTGACGCGACACAGGTGGCGGTGACGCATTTTTCGAGCGGCTACAACTGTTCCCAGTCCGTGCTCATGGCCCTTTGCGCGCCGTATGGACTGGATACGGACACGGCCGCGCGGCTGGCCACGGGATTTGGCGTGGGCATGTACCGGGGGGCGACCTGCGGGGCCGTATCCGGGGCCATGCTGGCGATCGGGCTTTTCGGCGGGGGCGGCGGTCCGGATAACGCTGCGGCCAAGGCCGCGACCTATGACCGCATCGAGGACTTTTACACCTGCTTTCGCAAGCTCCACGGTTCGCTTGTCTGCCGTGAACTCATCGGCCTGGACCCCTCCACCCCGGAAGGCCTTGAACGCGCCCGCCGGGAGGGCCGCTTCAAAACGCTCTGCATGTCCTTCGTGCGCGACGCCACGGCCATCGCCGCGGCCATTATCGAGGAACCGGGCCAAGCCTGAGGGTGATGAAGGCGTTGGTACGGGGACTGGGGCGATGCGCGCCGCATGCCTTGTACCTTGGTCTGGCCACGCGGCCCGATGGCGGGTAGACTGGCCGGATGGCGCTTCAATTTTCTCCAACGGCGGTGCTGCCGACCGGGCAGACGACCTGCCACGATGCGGACGGTCGGGAAATTCCCTGCCCCGGCAGCGGCCAGGACGCGGCGCATGTCCGACGCGGGCGGATTGACGGGGACCGGTTTGTCGCGGACGGACCCGAACTGGTCGCCGACGCACTGACCGGCCTTGTCTGGCCACGTGACGCCGGGCTGGCCGGCTTCCCCATGCCCTGGGGCGAGGCCCTCGCTTTCGTCGCCGCCTGGGCCAGCCAGGGGCGCTTCGGCCGATCCGACTGGCGGCTGCCCAACCGCCGCGAGCTGCGAAGCCTCGTTTCCTACGGAGCCGCGCGTCCGGCCTTGCCGCCCGGCCATCCCTTTCGAAACGTCTTTCTCGGCTGGTACTGGACCGCGACAACCGCCGCGCCCGCGCCGGGCTATGCCTGGTACGTCCATATGGAGGGCGGGCGGATGTTTTACGGCCGCAAGGACCAGGACTGCCTGTGCTGGCCCGTGGCCGGGGACATGCTCTTGCCGCGCACCGGACAGCTCCGGTGCTTCGATAAAGCAGGGGAGGGCATCGCCTGCGCCGGCACCGGGCAGGACGGGGAGCTGCGCCAGGGAACGCCTTGGCCGAGTCCGCGTTTCGAGGTGCGCGGCGAGGCTGTGCGCGACCGGCTGACCGGCCTCCTCTGGGCCCGCGCGGCCGATGCGGCCGGGGGAACCGTTGCCTGGGAGGAGGCGCTGGCCGTTGCCGCCGCCTTTGGCGAGGGCTGGCGGTTGCCCGACATCAACGAGCTGGAATCCCTGGTCGACGCCGAGTGCGCCTTTCCGGCCCTGCCCGCCGGACACCCCTTCACGCACGTGGGCGAAGCCTACTGGTCTTCGACCACCAGCGCCTTTGAAAAAAATTGGGCCCACGCCCTCTACCTCCATAAGGGAGCCGTGGGCGTGGGCTTCAAAAACGGCCGGGATTTTCTGGTCTGGCCGGTTCGCGGCCCGGAAATGATCTAACGAATTAAAAATTATAGGATTTAGGAAGGGGAGAGCGCGAGAGGGGAGAACCCTTTTCAAAGGGTTTCCCCTCTCGCATCGCTGTCCTTCTCTTAAAACCGTTCGAACTCGTCGTCCGACGTGTCGCTCGAAAGGTCGAGGGACACGCCGCTTGTGCCCTTGGCCTGGGGCTTGGCCGTCGGTTTGACCGCGGGTGCCGGTTTGGCGGCAATGGCCTTGGGCGCGACGCGGCGAGCTCTGTGCACCGTGTCCAGGCGGAAATAGGAGACGGTTTCCTGGAGCTGGAGGGCCTGCCCCGAGAGCTCTTCCGCGGTGGAGGCCATTTCCTCGGAGGCCGATGCGTTTTGCTGCACCACCTGGTCGAGCTGCTGGATGGCCCGGTTGACCTGTTCGGCGCCGGCGTTTTGTTCCACGCTCGAGGCCGCGATTTCCTGGATGAGTTCGGTCGTGCGCTTGATGTCGGGCACGATGCGGGCCAGCAACTCTCCGGCGTTTTCGGCGATTTTGACGCTCGAGGAGGACAGCTCGCTGATCTCGCCGGCGGCGTTGCCGCTGCGCTCGGCCAGCTTGCGCACCTCGGCCGCCACCACAGCGAAGCCCTTGCCGTGTTCGCCGGCCCGAGCCGCTTCGATGGCGGCATTGAGGGCCAGCAGGTTGGTCTGGCGGGCGATTTCCTCGATGATGCCGATTTTTTCGGCGATCTGCTTCATGGCCGAAACGGTCTGGGCCACGGCCTGGCCGCCGCTTTCAGTATCCCTGGCCGTCTTGAGCGCCATCTGTTCGGTCTGCTTGGCGTTGTCGGCGTTCTGGCGGATATTGGCGGCCATCTGTTCCATGGACGACGAGATCTCCTCGACGCTGGCCGCCTGTTCCGTCGCGCCTTGCGACAGGCTCTGGGTCGTGGCCGAAAGCTCCTCCGAGCCCGAGGCCACGTTTTCCGCCCCGCCCTGGACCTGTCCCACCACCTCGCGCAGCTTGGCGATCATGTGGCGCAGCGCCGCCGCCAGTGCGCCGATTTCGTCTTTCTGGTCGAGATCGATGCGCTGGTTGAGGTCGCCGGCGGCCAGTCCCTCGGCCGCCCGGACCCCGAGGAGGACGGGTTTGGTAATCATGCGGGAAATGATGAGCCCGAGCACCACGGCCAACAGCACGCCGATGCCGATGCCCGAGACCAGCATGACCATTGCCCGGGAGGCGGCTTCCTCGCCGTCCTTCTTGCCCTTCTGGGCGGAGGCCAGGGAGTCGGCCATGAGCTCGTCGAGCAGTTTGAAGCACCGGATTTGTTTGTCCCGCGTGGTGACCATGGCCTGCTGGCGCATGTTGGCGTAAGTCGCCTCGATACGGGCCACTTCCTCGCCCATGGCGGCAAAGTGGCTCATGGTCTTTTCTACGGCGGGTATGACGTCGTGCTGCACGAGGGCGATCTGTTCCTCGCGCGGGGCGTTGCGGGCAGCCAGCGCCTTGAGTTTGGCCACGGCCCTGTGCAGCGCCTCGTGGACGGGCTGGATTGCGGCCAGGTTCTTGCGGAAGACGGGGTTCTTGATGTCGCGGCCCTCGCTGTCGAGCCACTGGCCGAAGGCGCAGGCCGTGGCGTCATCCCCACCGGTCAGGGGCGCGCCGGAAAGGGCCAAGGCCCAGGCATCGCTCAAAAGCTTGTAATGGTCGCCGCGGAATTTGGCGATCTTGCCGCTTAACACGTTGGGGTCGCCAAGGTCGGACTTGTCCCATTCCCGGGCCGCGTCGAACGTCTCGTTGTTGATTTTGACCCATTCCTGCCAAGCGGGCACGAATTCCTGCCAGAGGCGCCTCGCCTTTTCCGTTTTGGGCAGCTTTTCGTATTCGTTCCAGGCTTCGTGGTAGCTGTCGCGGACACGGGCGATGTTGTCGTACTGGCGTTTGCGGTCCTTTTCGGGCACGCCGGGCACGAGCAGGGTCCGCTGGGCCACACGAATGGATTCGCCTGCGATCTTTATGAGTTGCAGATCACGCACGGTCGGCATGTCGACGTCGGTGACGATGCTTAACTGGTTGGAAACGGTCGACAACCCTGCCAGCCCCACCAACCCGACAACGAGCGTGATGGCGGCGCTGAGAAGGAAACCACCGATGAGTTTGACCCCGAGTTTCAGATTCCGCATGAAATACACCCCGTTGCCAGATGGTTGAAGAGAAAAGGCATGCTGATGGTTTCCCGAATTCCCTACGGCGGCGAGTGACGGCTTGTCAAATTTATCCGATTTGTTTGCTGACGATTCCGACGGCCGCCGGGCAGGCGAAAAGGGTTGCGTTGCCTGGAACACTCCATGCAATGGTTTGCCCGGCTGGCGGGTTTCTCTCCGGAGGATGGCCGAACCCGCTTCTGTTCTGGACAGTGGTGGGATTGTGCCGTATAGAATTTAACCAGGTTGTATGGATTTTATGCAGAACAGGCTTCTGACGCGCGCAAGGAATGCGCTGGCGTTTCTCCGGCGAAATCCTTTTCGCGGGGCTTCGTCGCCCTTGCTGGTCATCGGTGCGGCCGTGATCCTGGCGGCCGTCGTCATCACCATGGCCGTCATCGACCTGGGCCGCGAAAAGCAATACGTCACCCAACTCTTGCTGGAAAAAGGCGCGGCTCTGATAAAGGCCTTCGAAGCCGGCACCCGCACGGGCATGCGCGGCGGCTTCGGAGCCAATATCCGGTTGCAGCACCTGCTCGAGGAAACGGCCAACCAGCCCGGCATCTTCTATATCGCCGTCACGGACACGGGCGGTCGCATCCTGGCCCACAACGACGCCAAGCGCATCGGCGACCAGCTCTTCAGCCCCGAGGCCATGCGGGATCTGGCCCCGGAAGCCACGGAGAAATGGCGTCTGGCCAAGGAAGACGACGGCCGCGAGTCCTTTCTGGTCTACCGGCGTTTTATTCCCTCGTCGCGGGGGGGGAGAGGACTCCACGGCTTCCATGGCAATCATTCCTCCATGCACGATCCCGGTTTTTTCTGCACGGACGACTGCGACGTGCCCGGGGCACGGCGCGACTTGCGCGGCATGCCCCTGGTCATTTTCGTCGGCCTCGACGTCGCCCCCATCGAGGCCGCCCGCCGGGTCGATCTCCAAAACACCCTGACCACGGCCGGCGTGCTGCTGGTCCTCGGGCTTGGCGGCGTGTTGGCCCTTTTCTGGGCTCAAAGCTACCGCGCCCAGCGCCGGGCCTTGCGACAGACCACGGCCCTGGCCTCGGAAGTGGTGGCCGCCATGCCGGCGGGACTGCTGCTCGTGGCCCCGGACGGCCGGGTGGCCATGGCCAACGGCGCGGCTGAAAACCTGGCCGGCGTGGTCTCCGGGGGCCTTGTCGGTCGGCCGGCCGGCGAGGTGTTGCCGCCGGACCTCCTCGATGGCGCGGAGGGCGGCGAGCGCCAGATGGACGTGGCCATAAGCGGTGGCGCGCCCATTGCCCTTGGCGTGGCGGTCTCGGCCGTGCGCACCGAGGAAGGAACGCCCGTGGGATCGCTGGTTGTGCTGCGGGACCTGCGTGAGATGCGTCGGCTGGAAGCCGAGATACGGCGGCGCGAGAAGCTGGCCGCCGTCGGCAACCTGGCTGCCGGGGTAGCCCACGAAATACGGAATCCCCTGAGCTCCATCCGGGGCTACGCCGCCTATTTCGGGGCCAAGTTCGCCCCGGGCAGTGAGGACCGGCAGGCGGCCGAGGTCATGGTTCGCGAGGTGGACCGTTTAAACCGCGTCATCTCCGAGCTGATCGAATTCGCCCGGCCCTCGGACATCAAGCGCCGGCCGGTGCGTCTGGCCGATCTGGCCTCCCACGCCGCCCGGCTGACCCTGCCCGACGCCACGGCCCGGGGCGTGTCCGTGGACATCTCCGGCGCGGCCGACGGGCCGGAAGTCACCGCTGATCCGGACCGTCTTACCCAGGCGTTGCTCAATTTGTGCCTAAACGCCATACAGGCCATGCAGCCCGGCGGCGTCATGACCCTGGCCGCGGGCACCGCCCCGGACGGGCGGGCGTTCTTGTCCGTGGCCGATACCGGCGGCGGCATCGACGACACGGAGCGCGACCGGATTTTCGATCCGTATTATACCACCAAACCGCATGGGACCGGACTGGGGCTGCCCATTGCCCACAAGATCGTGGCGGCCCACGGCGGCGAGATCGTCCTGGCCGCCCGGCCGGACGGCGGCACCGTGGCCACGGTGTACCTGCCGTCCGACAACCGGCGGCGCGAAAGCGGGGAATCATGAACCAGGCGCAAATACTTGTGGTTGACGACGACGCCGGGCATTTGTCCATGTTGCGGACGGTGCTTTCCGGCTGGGGCTATGCCCCGCAAGGGGCTTCCGACGGTGAGCAGGCCGTGGCCATGGTCCGGGAGAAGGCCTACGACGCCGTGCTGCTCGACGTGCGCATGGCCGGCATGGGCGGCATGGAGGCGCTCACGCGCATCAAGGAGTACAACCCTTCGGTGCCGGTCATCATCATGACGGCCTATTCGTCGGTGGAAACGGCTATCGCGGCGCTCAAGACCGGAGCTTACGACTACCTGACCAAGCCCCTCGACCTCGACGTGTTGCGCCTGACCTTGGAGCGGGCGCTGGACCATATGCGTCTGGCGGCGGAAAACGCCTCGCTTCGCGAACAGCTCGGCCCCGTGGCCGGCGGGCCGGAAATCATCGGCAAATCCAAGGCGATGCGTGATCTTTTCAACATGATCGGCATGGTCGCCCCCACCGAGGCCACGGTGCTCATTACCGGGGAATCCGGCACGGGCAAGGAGCTTGTGGCCAAGGCCATCCACGCCGGCAGCCCCAGGTCCTCCGGGCCGCTCGTGGCCGTCAACTGCGCGGCGTTAAGCGAATCCCTTCTCGAATCGGAACTTTTCGGCCATGAAAAAGGGGCCTTCACCGGGGCCGAGCGCCGCCGGGAAGGGCGGTTTCTGGCCGCCAACAAGGGCTCCATCTTCCTCGACGAGATCGGTGAGATCGCCCAGCCCATCCAGGCCAAGCTGTTGCGCGTCATTCAGGAGCGCGAAATCCAGCGCGTGGGCGGGGACAAGCCGGTGGGCGTGGATGTGCGCATTCTGGCCGCCACCAACCGCGACCTCAAAAAGGAAGTGGAGGAAGGGCGGTTTCGCGAGGACCTTTATTACCGGCTCAATGTCGTGATCGTGACCGTGCCGCCGCTGCGGAAGCGCGCCGAGGACATTCCGCTGCTGGCCCAGTTCTTCCTGGCCCGGTTCGCCGAGAAAAACCGCAAGCGCATCAAGGGGTTCACCCCTTCGGCCATGGACCACCTCATCCGCTGCCCCTGGCCCGGCAACGTGCGTGAACTGGAAAACGCCGTGGAGCGCGCGGTGATCTTGTCCGTCGGCGAATATGTTTCCGAGCGTGAGTTGCCCCTTTGCGATCCCATCGGGACCAGGGTGGATGCGGCGGCCGGCGCGGGGGACGTGGGCGGGCTGGCCGGACGGCCACTGGACGATGTGGAGCGCGAGGTCATCCTGGCCACCCTCGATTCCTGCGGCGGCAACAAGAGTGAGGCCGCCCGCGTGCTCGGCATCACCCGTGCAACCTTGCACAAAAAGCTCAAGAAATATGGCGAAGATTAGAGGTGTGCTTTTTTATTTGGTTTTGAAAGGAACGTACGAGAGCGCTTATTGCTTCTCCGGAAAAATTTTTCCCTGTATGTTCTTGTGAGGAACAGCCCCTGGGTATTGTGTCTTTTAAAACACGACTGTCTTTGATAAAAAATAATTATTTAAAGATGTTGCCTTTAAAATTCGTCTGCACTAGTTTCAAGGAGACGACACGGGGAACAACGCGGCGATAGTCGCTTTTGGCCGCAACGTGGGTGATACGGCGAACGTGGAGACTTCCACGTCAGGCAGGCGCAGCAATCGGGTGGACATCCTTCATGCCCCGGCAAGGAGCATCCATGGAATTTTTCCCCAAAAGCATGCTCCTTGGCCTCGCCAACAATGCGGCCTTGCTGCTCGTGTTGGCTTTTCTCTACGATTCGTTCACCAGGGCCGAAGCGGTGCACGCCTCGTTTCCCCGGCGCGTCCTGATGGGGCTTTGCCTGGGCGTCATCGCCATGGCCGTGATGCTCAACCCCTGGGAGCTGCGCCCCGGGCTTTTCTTCGATACCCGATCCATCCTGCTCGGCGTGACCGGGCTCTTTTTCGGTTTCGTGCCCACGGCCCTGGCCACGGTCATGGTGGCCTGCCTGCGTCTGGGGCAAGGCGGCGTCGGCCTGTATGCGGGCGTTGCGGTCAGCATCGCCTCGGGCCTGATCGGATTGGCCTGGCGGCAATGGCGCAAGGACCGGCTGGCCGGGTTGGGGCTTGGGGAACTCTATGTTTTCGGCCTTGTCGTGCATGTGGCCATGTTGGCCTGCATGCTGCTGTTGCCGGGCCATTATGCGCTGATGACGCTTCGCCGCGTCACCTTGCCGGTGCTGCTTGTTTATCCGTTGGTGACGGCTGGCCTGGGTCTGCTCATGGTGCGTCGGCTGGCCCGGAACCAGCTTGTCCTGCACCTTGCCGAGAGCGAATCGCGCTATCAGAGCCTTTTTGAAAACAACCATGCCGTCATGCTGCTGATCGACCCGGAGTCCGGCGCCGTGGTCGACGCCAATCCCTCGGCCTGCGCCTATTACGGTTGGACGCGCGAGGAGATCCGGCAGAAAAGAATGCATGAGATCAACACGCTGCCGCCTGATGCCGTGAAGGCAGCCATGGAAACCGCAACGACCCGGCGGGCCACGACCTTCAACTTCCGCCACCGTCTGGCCGACGGACGTATCCGGGAGGTCGAGGTCAATGCCGGACCAATCCGCCTCATGGGGCGGGAGCTGCTGTATTCCGTGATCATCGATGTCACGGACCGCCTGGAGGCCCAACATCGCCTGATCGAAAGCGAAACACGGTTTCGCCAGCTCGTGGAGCATGCCCCAAGCGGCGTTTTCGTGCAGACCGATGGCGTTTTTGCCTACGCCAATCCCCAGGCCCGCAGCTTTCTGGGCGCGGATACGCCCGAAGCCTTGATCGGTACGGCGGCGCTGGATCGGGTCGCCATTCACGACCAGGACCGGGCGCGCGCGCGTATCCATGACCTCAATGTCAACAGGCGTGCCGCGCCCTTGGTCGAGGAAACCATGCTGCGCCTGGACGGGGAGGCGTTTTTGGCCGAAGTGGCCGCGGTCCCTGTCGCCTGGGACGGCAAGGACGGGGCGCTGGTCTTTTTCCGGGACATCACCGAGCGCAAGCGCGACGAAGAGCGCCTGCGCCTGGGGGAAGCCCGGATGCAAAGCCTTTTTGCCGTAACCCAGATGGAGGCGGCTGACCTCGACGAACTGCTTGTCCATGCCGTGGAAGAGGTCAGGCGGCTGACCGGGAGCCGGTTCGGCTGCATTTTTTTGCAGGACGAAGCGGACGGTCGGCTGTCGCGGGTGGCCGAGGCATGCGATGCGCAGTGCCTGCGCCATCGACCGGATGGTTTTTTTGAGCGGCATGTTCCGGGGCAATGGTCCGAGGCGCTGGCGACGCGCCGTCCCGTGGTCGTACCTGCGGGGAAGGCGGGCAGTGACGGCGAGACGGTGTGCGTGCCCATCGTTTCGGACGAGAGGGTGGTGGCGATGCTGGTCGTCGCCGGCAAGCGGGAACCCTACGATGCCTCCGACATGCGCTCCATCTCCCTGTTCCTGGACACTGTTTGGCGGATGGTGGCCAGGCGGCGCGATGCGGCCGCGTTGCTTGCGGCCAAGGAGGCGGCGGAACGCGCCAGCCGGGTCAAAAGCGAGTTTCTGGCCAACATGAGTCATGAGCTGCGCACCCCCTTAAACGGCATTCAGGGCATGACCCAACTGCTCGCCACGACCAGCCTCACGCCCGAACAGCATGAATACGTACACGCCGCCCTGATTTCCTGCCGCCGGCTGACGCGTCTTCTGGGCGACATCCTCGACCTGTCCCGGGTGGAATCCGGCAAGCTCACCTTGCTCCCCGAACCGTTTCGACTGGCGGACCTTCTGTCCGCGGTGACCGCGGCGTTCATGCCGATTTGCCGCGAGGCGGGAATCGATTGGGGCACGGAAGTCGCCCCGGGCGTGCCCGAGGTCCTTTTCGGCGACGAGGGCCGGGTGCGCCAGGTCCTCTACAATCTGGTCGGCAACGCCGTGAAATTCACCAAAGCCGGCGGCGTACGCCTCGAGGTTTGGGCCGGTCCGGCCAATGCCTCGGGCTACGGCAGCGTGTTTTTTGCTGTGACCGATACCGGGGTCGGCATTCCCGAATCGGAACTGGAGCGGGTCTTCGAGGCCTTTCACCAGGTGGAGCGGTCGTTTTCCCGGCGCTTCCAGGGGGCGGGACTCGGCCTTGCCATCGTGCGCCGTCTGCTCGACCTGATGCAGGGAACCATCAGCGTGGAAAGCGAGGTCGGCCGGGGCACGCGCTGCGTGTGCGCCCTGCCGCTCGTACAGCCGCGGGCGCAGGGCGACGAGAGCCGAGCCCTCCCGACCGCCGCCGCGCCGGGGACGGCAACCGGCGTGCGCGTTCTGGTCGCCGAGGACGACGCCATAAACGCCATGGGCATCAGCCGCATGCTGGAAAAGCTCGGCCATGTCGTGACCGTGGCCCGCAATGGTCAGGAGGCCGTGGAGCTTGCCTTGACCATACGCCCCGACTGCATCTTCATGGATGTGGGCATGCCGGTCCTGGACGGCGTCAAGGCCACGGCGCGCATCCGGGAGAGAACCCGGGATGCCGGGCAAAATCCCATCCCGGTCATCGCCATGACGGCCCACGCCATGGCCGGGGACAAGGAAAACCTGCTGGCCGCCGGCATGGACGACTACGTGTCCAAGCCCGTGGACCAGGAGGCCCTGGCCGCGGCGCTTGCGCGGGCCTGTGGCAAGAGTGCGTCCTAGGGCCTAAAGCGGAGCGGGGGAGAGTCTTTCTCCGTGTCAGCGTTTGACCGGCAGTCGCAGGGACTGCCCGAGCGACAGGCGGGTGGCTTCCACCTTGGGATTGATTTCCATGAGATCGTCGGCGGAAATCCCCAGTCGGCGGGCGATGAGGCGAAGGGTGTCCCCTTTTTTCACCGTATAGACCTTGCCGGACGGCCTGGCCTTGGTCTTTTTGGGTTTCGCCTGCGGCTCCGCGGCGGCGGTCTGGTCGGGGGTGGGGTGGACGTCCCGGGCGTAAGCGCGCAGTTCGTCCACGCCGGCGATGGGGGGCAGATGTTCCCGCTTGGCGATGCCGGCCAGGACGACGCCGCCGAGGAGCCTGGCCCCGGCTTCCGTCATATGCACGCCGTCGGCCGTGCGCAGGGTCAGGTGCTCGCCGGTCGCGCCGTCGCGGCCGTGGCGGCTGTAGTGGCCGTCGGGATCGCTGAAGGCCGCGTGGGTGTCGATGAAACGGCAGCCCGGCGTGGCGGCGCACATGGACGAAAGCGCCGCGTTGACCTGGATCGCGCCCTTGGCCAGTTCGGCCTCGCCCATGGCCGGCACCCCCACCCAATAGACCCGGACGTGGGGATTGGCCGCGCGGCAGATGGCCACCAGCTCGCGCGCCTTGGCGGCATAGGCCTCGGGCCAGGCGGGGTTGTCGAAGAACACGCGGCTGCCGTCCGGCCCTTCCACGGGCATGACGTCGTTGGCCCCGATCATGATGACCACCACGTCCGGCGGATCGCCGGCAACGCGTTCGCGCAGCCTGGCCGGCCAGTCGAGGAGCTCGGGTCTGGTCAGCCCGGTCGAGCGCGTGCCGTCGCGGGTGTAGTCGATGCCCACCGCGCCGGCGAGGGCGTGTTCCATCTGCTCGCCGAGGCTGATCGAGAGCGAATCGCCGACGACGAGCACCCGCAGGGGGGAGGCGTGGGGCGGTTTGGGGGCGCGTCGGAAAAAGAGGTCCGACGGGGTCAGCACGCTGTCGGGCTGGGTCGTCTCCCCGCTTTCGCCTTTGCAGGAGACGGCCATGAAACACAAGGCACAGGCCAAAAGCAGCGGGAGAATGCGCCCCTTCCCGCCACGGCGGGCGTGGGCTGAACCGGTGTTTGGCGCCTTGGCGCAAGGGTCATGGCTTGTTGGAAGCCGTTGTATTGGTCGCATCGGATTTCTTGGGCCGAAGTTCCATGTCCTTGGCCAGGGCGGCCAGGAAGGATTGGGCCAGGATGTCGCCCCCGGCCACGGTGAAATGCACCTTGTCGTTGGCCCGCACCTTGATCTTGACGCCCTTTTCGTTGGGCAGAAACGTCGAGTAATTGCCCTGGGCGTCGGTGAGCAGATTCCAGGTGTCGAGAAAACGGCTGGCGCTGTATTTGGCGCACTCGGTCTTGAGTATCCCGTTCATGACCTGGACCTGCTTGGCAAAGGCCGGATCGCCCATGATGGGCAGCCCGATCCAGTAATTGCGGATGCCTTTGTCCTGCAAGGCGCTCAAAAGATTTTCCAGGCGCATGGCGAAGACCTCGGGCCAGGTCTTGTTCGTGCTTCCGGGCGCCCGGGGCTTTTCGTTGATGTTGATGTACTTGGCGTCGTTGGCCCCCATCATGACAACCACAACGTCGGGTTTGTACTTGTCGAGAAAGACGCGCAGCGCCCTGCTCCAGTCGTAATACTTGGGATTGGCCAGGCCGCTTGACACCTTGCCTTCCTCGAAAAGTTCCATGCCGTCGAATTCGGCCACGGATCGGCGCAGGGACAGGGACAGGCCGATGGCCAGGGAATCGCCCACCACCAGCATCCTGCGGGGGGCTTGCAGCTTGGCGGCCGTCAACTGGGGACCTTCCGGCTGTCCCGCGGAGGGCGCGCCCGACTGGGTGGTGCTCGCGTCGCCGGCCGCCCCGGTATCCGTTACCGGCGGTCGTGGCGGGGCCAGGGCGGCCAGCAGTCCGGCCGTGTCCACCGGGATGTCGCTTTTGATCACCGGCTGGTTGGGGTCCAGGCGGTCATGCAGGGCCTGGGCCGCCTTGGCCGTGGCCGGTTCGTCGCGACAGGCCAGGGTGTTTTTGTAGGTCTCGTCGAAAAAAGGCGCCAGGGCGCAGTCCATTTTGCGGGAGACGGTGGCCAGACCGGTCTCGCGCCAGAGGTTGCGCACGTGGCGCACCTCGCGGGCCACTCCGGGGGCGGGGCCGTCGGCCAGCCGCTCATCGACCCACACCGACACCTTTTCAATGTTGGCCACGGCCGTCACCAGCAGGGCGATATAAAAAATCAGGCAGGCTTTTTTCCAGCTCATGGGCCTTGACTGTGCTCGGGAGTTAGGGATGGGGCTGTCCGCCGGAAGCCGTCAGTTGGCCTCGGCCCGGGGCAATTCGTTTGCAGCCGGGGTCGGGGCGTGACGAAAGGCGGCGACCCGAACCGGCGTTGTGGCGGTAAAAAGGCGTTCGGAGATCCGAAGGATGCGCCGGCAGGCGGCAGTCGACGGGAAATATCGCATCCGGCTACCTATAGAGCCGGCGCGGCGCTTTGTCCAGACGGAGGGGGGCGCTGCGGCGGACGACCTGGCTGGCCGACCGCCGCACGACAAGAAAACGCTTTTAATCGATGTACTTGGTGGCGACCCAGCCTTCAAGCCCCCGGGTGGGGACGAAAACATGGGTCCAGCCGCCCTGGTGGTAAAGCACCTGGACCTGCTCGCCGAGGTCAAGCGAGGCCAGGATGCCGCACTTGGTCGTCGGACAGGACCGAAGGCTCAGGTACTGGGTATTGACCTGGGCGTAGACGACGCTTGGAGCGACCATGACGGGCGCGGGCACGCAGCCGTATCCCGGCGACCAGTAGTAGCCGTCCGGGCAGACGGGCGGCGGCGACGGCACGTACACCGTGGGACCGGCCGCGACCACGCATCCCGACAGAGCCACAAGGGCCGAGAAGCCAACCAACAGGCACACCGTGCGCATTGCCTTCATGAGTGCATCCTCCCGCCTGGATTATGGGCCGACGGGCCCGTGTTTCCGCGCCCGGCCGGACAGGCGGCCCGGCGACGGATGGGATGTGTCAGCATGGGGTTTTGCTACCACCTTGACGGCGGCCGGGTCAACGCATCCGGAACAGCGATGTGGCGTCCAGGCCCTTTACAATACCTGGCGGATAAGACTATATATTGCCTTTTCTACAATTTATGGCAAGTCGCGTCGCAAGGATAACGTCATGCCCCAACACTTCCTGACCATTCTGGACTTCTCCAAGCAAGAGGCCGCCGCCCTGCTCGACAGGGCCGCCACCATGAAGGCCGCCGATTACCGCTCGGGCCTGCTCGACGGCAAAACCTGCATCCTCGTCTTTGAAAAGGCCTCCACCCGCACCCGCGTCTCCTTCGAGGTCGCCGTGCGCCATCTCGGCGGCTGGCCCATTTTCATGACCCAAAACGATTCCCAGCTCGGCCGCGACGAACCCATCCGCGACACCGCCCGGGTGCTGTCCCGCTACGCCGACTGTCTGATCGTGCGAACCTTCGGCCACCACAAGCTCGAGGAACTGGCCGCGGCCGGCTCCATCCCCGTGGTCAACGCCCTGTCCGACGAATACCATCCCTGCCAGATCATGGCCGACCTGCTCACCATGCGCGAGCACTCCGGCCGCCTGCAAGGGCTCACCCTGGCCTTTGTCGGCGACGGCAACAACATCGCCCATTCGCTTATCAACGCCGCCGCCCGCTTCCCCATCCGCGTGGTCGTGGCCGCGCCCAAGGGCTACGAGCCCGATCCCGCCGTGGTCGCACGCGCCCGGGACGAAGGGGCCGACGTGGCCGTGGTCAACGATCCGACCGAAGCGGCCAAGGGCGCGGACTACCTTTATACCGACGTCTGGGCCTCCATGGGCCAGGAATCGGAACAGGCCATCCGGGCCAAGGCCTTCGACGGGTTCCAGATAAACGACGCGCTTCTCGCCCTGGCCAAACCCGATGCCAAGGTGCTCCACTGCCTGCCCGCCCATCGCGGGGAGGAAATCACCGATTCCGTCATGGAAGGACCCCATTCCGTGGTCTGGGACGAAGCCGAAAATCGTCTCCACGTGCAGAAAGCCATTCTCGAATGGATTTTCACCAAGGGGAAATAGCCCCGCAAGAAGGAACGAGCCATGAGCGCCATCAAGAAAGTCGTCCTCGCCTATTCCGGCGGTCTCGACACCTCCGTCATCCTCAAATGGATCAAGAAGACGTATGACTGCGAGGTCATCACCGTCACCTGCGACCTGGGCCAGGAAGAGGAACTCGACGGCCTGGAGGAAAAGGCCCTGCGCACCGGCGCGTCCAAGGCCTACATCGACGACCTGCGCGAGGAATTCGCCAAGGACTTCATCTTCCCCATGCTGCGGGCCGGGGCCATCTACGAAGGCCGCTACCTGCTCGGCACCTCCATCGCCCGGCCGCTTATCGCCAAGCGCCTGGTCGAGGTGGCCCGGGCCGAAGGCGCCCAGGCCGTGGCCCACGGCGCCACGGGCAAGGGCAACGACCAGGTCCGCTTCGAGCTGACCACCGGCGTTTTGGCCCCCGATCTGCGCACCATCGCCCCCTGGCGCGAATGGGATTTCGCCTCGCGCACCGACCTTATCAATTTCGCCAAGGAAAACGGCATCCCCGTCCCCTCGGACAAGAAAGGCTCGGACCACAGCATGGACCGCAATCTGCTGCACCTAAGCTTCGAGGGTGGCGAGCTGGAAGATCCCTGGAACGAGCCCGGCCCCGACACCTACCTCCTCACCGTGCCCGTGGAGAAAGCCCCGGATACCCCGGACGTCATCGCCATCGATTTCGAACACGGCGACCCGGTGGCCGTTGACGGCGAAAAGCTTTCGCCGGCGTCGCTCATCAAGCTGCTCAACACCCTTGGCGGCAAGCACGGCATCGGCCGCATCGACATGGTCGAAAACCGCTTCGTCGGCATGAAGTCGCGCGGCGTCTACGAGACCCCGGGCGGCACCATCCTGCATATCGCCAAGCGCGACCTCGAAGGCATCTGCCTCGACCGCGAGGTCATGCACCTGCGCGATGGGTTGATCCCCAAGTACGCCGAGATGGTCTACAACGGCTTCTGGTACGGCCCGGAACGCAAGGCCCTGCAAGCCATGATCGACGAAGCCTCCGACCGCGTCACCGGCACCGTGCGCGTCAAGCTTTACAAGGGCCAAGCCTACCCGGTCGGCCGCAAGTCGCCCAACAGCCTCTACAACCCCAAGCTCGCCACCTTCGAAAAGGACGAGATCTACAACCAGGCCGACGCGTCCGGCTTCATCAAGCTGGTCGGCTTGCGCCTGCGCGGGCTTGGGAAGTAGGAATTGCCTCCGGCGGCCAGGGGAGGCTCTGCCTCCCCTGGACCCCACCGCCGGGGGGCTTGATGCCCCCCGGTCCCCCCTTCTCGGCTTTGGTCGGGCGAGACCATGGCGGGGAAGCGGGACTCCGGACGTTTGTCGCCGCAATCGGCCCGGCGGCACGAGGGGCAAAAGCCCCTCGACGCCGGACTCGATTGCGGCGACAAGGTGCGCCAGCGGCGAAGCGCCGCATGGAAGAACGTTAGGACCAGGGGATTATACAACCCCGTTGAGAATTTTTTGGGGAGGGTGGGGGTCCGGGGGAGGGAACCCCTTTTTTGCAAAAAAGGGGTTCCCTCCCCCGGTTCCTCTTCCCCTCCTCCGGAGGATACACACCATGTCCACCAAAATGTGGGGCGGGCGGTTTGGCGAAGGTACCGGGGCCTTGATGGAAGCCTACAGCGAGTCGGTTTCCTATGACCGCCGCATGTACCGGCAGGATATTGCCGGGTCCAAGGCGCATGCCCGGATGTTGGCCAAACGCGGCGTTTTGACCGGGGATGAGGCCGAGCGCATTGTGTATGGCCTGGATCAGGTGCTGGACGAGATCGAGGTTGGCGGCTTTCCCTGGCGGGTGGAGTTCGAGGACGTGCACATGAATGTGGAGCAGCGTCTGACCGAACTCATCGGCCCCCTTGGCGGCAAGCTCCATACCGGCCGCAGCCGCAACGACCAGGTGGCGCTGGATTTCAGGCTCTACGTGGCCGAGAGCCTGGAGGTTTGGACCAAGCTTTTGCGGGAGCTTGTCGGCGTCTTCCTGGAGCGGGCGGGGGAGCACAAGGACACGTTGCTGCCCGGCTGCACACATATGCAGCCGGCCCAGCCGGTGAGCCTCGCCCATCATCTGCTGGCCTATGCCTGGATGCTGCGGCGCGACTGCGAGCGGGCCGAGGATGCGCTCAAAAGAGTCAAGGTATCGCCCCTTGGCGCGGCGGCCCTGGCCGGCACGACCTATCCCCTCGATCCGGGCATGGTGGCCCGGACGGTGGGCTTTTCCCACGCCTTTGCCAACAGCATGGACGCCGTCTCGGACCGCGATTTCGTGCTGGAGTCCCTTTTTTGCGCTTCGCTGGTCATGGCGCATCTGAGCCGCTTTTGCGAGGAGATCATTCTCTGGGCCAATCCGCGTTTCGGTTATGTTGCGCTGCCCGATGCCTACGCCACGGGATCGAGCATCATGCCGCAGAAAAAAAATCCCGATGCGGCGGAACTGATGCGCGGCCGGGTGGGGCGGGTGTATGGTTCGCTTATGGGGCTGCTTACGGTTGTCAAGGGGTTGCCGCTGACGTATAATCGTGACTTGCAGGAAGACAAGGAGCCGTTTTTCGACGCCGACGACACCGTGCGGGCCTCGCTTCGGGTCATGGCCGGGATGCTTGGCGCGCTGGCCTTTCGTCCCGAGCGCATGCGCGAAGCCCTGACCCAGGGCTTTCTCAACGCCACGGAGCTGGCGGATTATCTGGCGGCCAAGGGTGTTCCGTTTCGGGAGGCCCACCACATCACCGGCCATGCCGTGGCCTTTGCCGAATCCAAGGGCAAGGCGCTCGAAGAATTGACCCTTGACGAATTGCGCGTGTTTTCACCGGCCATGGAGGCTGATGTTTTCGAGGCCCTGCGGTATGAAACCGCCGTGGCCAGACGTAACGGACCCGGCGGCACGGGTCCCGAATCCGTGACCGCACAGATGGCGGAACTTACCCGATGGCTTCAAAAACGCTAAATCTCCAGCTCTCCTGCCTCTCCGCCATAAGCGGCATCATCGATAAGGCGCTCGACCTCGAGCAGTCGCTCCAGGATATTTTGCGTATCCTGGCCGAAACGCTTTCCATGAAGCGCGCCACCATCACCCTGGTCGACCGCTCCACGGGCAAGCTTGTCATCAGCGTTTCCCAGGGGCTGTCCGCCGAGGAGAAGCGGCGGGGCGTCTACGGCCTTGACGAAGGCGTCACCGGTCTCATTTTCCAGACGGCCCAGCCCTACGTGGTGCCGGACATCCGCAACGAGCCGCTTTTTCTGGACAAAACCCAGTCGCGTAAGATCGAGCGCCATACGATCTCCTTTGTCGGAGTGCCGATCATCCTGCACGGGCAGGCCATCGGCGTGCTCAACGTGGACCGGCTTTTCGGCGACGAAGTGGATTACGGGGAGGACGTGGCTTTTCTGACCGTCGTGGCCACGCTCATTGCCCAGTTCATGAGCCTCAACCAGAAATACGAGGCCAAGGTCGAGAATCTCAAGCGGGAAAACATCTCGCTCAAATACAAGCTGTCCCAGGAATCCCAGGGGCTCTATATCGTCGGCAAGAGTCTGGCCATGCAGGATGTGCAGCGCCAGATCGAAAAGGTCGCCCCGACCCGGGCCACGGTGCTGCTCCTTGGCGAGTCCGGCACCGGCAAGACGCTTATCGGCCGCATCATCCACGATCTTTCCGAGCGCAAGGACTATCCCTTCATCAAGGTCAACTGCGCCTCGATTCCGGAAACCCTGCTGGAATCGGAACTCTTCGGCTATGAAAAGGGTGCGTTCACCGGGGCGGACCAGACCAAGCCCGGCCGGTTCGAGGAGGCCAACAAGGGCACGCTTTTTCTCGACGAGATCGGCGAACTGCCGCTCGGGCTCCAGGCCAAGCTGCTGCGCGTACTCCAGGACAAGGAGTTCGAGCGCCTGGGCAGCAACAAGACCCGGCAGGCGGACGTGCGCATCCTGGCCGCCACCAACAAGGATCTGGCCGCGTTGGCCGAGGAGGGGTCGTTTCGCCCCGATCTCTACTACCGGCTCAACGTTTTTCCGCTCAACGCCCCGCCGCTTCGGGACCGCAAGGAAGACATCCCGAGCCTGCTTATCCATTTCCTCAACAAGGTCTCCAAGGAATACGCCCGCAAGCTGACCTTTTCCACCGAGGCCCTGGCCGTGCTCAAGCAATACGACTGGCCGGGCAATGTCCGGGAGATGGAGAACCTGGTGGAACGGCTGGTGATTCTGGCTGAAAAAGAGCGGATCGACGCCGACCTCATCCGGCCCTATCTGACCATTCCGTCGCGGGAAGAGGGCAGCCACGAGGTCGAGCTGGGCGGCGAAAATTCCCCGTCGCTGCAAAGCCTGGAGAAGTCCGTCATCATCGACGCCCTGCGCCGCAGCGGCGGCATCCAGCACAAGGCGGCCCGGGAACTCGGCATCACGCCGCGCCAGATGGGCTACCGGGTCAAGAAGTTCAATCTCGAATCCCTGGTTGCCGTGCAACGGGTGAAAAGCCGGGCCTGATCGGTTCAGTACGGGCAGCGACGTCTGGTTGTTTGACAGGCGGTCATTCCTTGCGGGTGACCGCCTGTTTTTGTGTCGAGGGGAAGCTCTCAGAGTATCCGGCAGGAGTTAAAAAAAGAAACTCCGACAAGGCGCATCAGCCGCAGGGGGGTGATATGCAGACCACGGCCCGGGAGATTTCCCACCAGCTGCTGCGGATCAGGCGCGACAGGAATTTTGCGTGGCGTCGCTTTCGCCGACGTAGGCAAGTTCACGCTGCCCGGCATGGGTGATAAAGCCCGATTGGCGCAGCCCGAACCGCTCGACCACCCGTTTCCCGTCCGGCGAAATGACGATCGCGGCCAAGCCCCGTTTGGGAGTCGAGGCCAGATCCCTGGCCAGGACCTTGACCAGCGCCCGGCTCGCATTGGTGCCATGAAACTGTTTCACGATGCCGATGTTGAAGAGATAAAAATAGTTGTGAGCGCCCGTCGATGCCCGCTCCGGCGCGATTTGCGTCCGGCTGGTGATACGCTCGGGAGCATCGCGCATCAGCGAAAAGGTTTCCTTCGCGATGGGATGAAAGCCCGTGTAGCCGACAGGGACACACCGTTCCCGCACCCTGGCCATCCACAACCGAAAACCTTTGGGAAACGTCGCGACAACCGTCTGTAAATGCGCAGAGTCTTCGCGGTCGGCCGCATCGGCGTAACAGGCCCAATCGGCCAGCAGCAGCGCCAACACGAAGCGATTCAGGGACGCCGCATTCCCCTTCGAAGGAAGGGGATGCACCTCGTCCCACGTCACGGAAAAAGCTTCCCCTGCATCGGAGAACCGCATCTCCCGTATTTTCCTGTAGCCGTCCTCACCCTGCAACCAGGAGACAATTTCTTCCCGTGATCGCAGGTCAGGGATATTTGCCAGCGGATCAGAAGCCTTCGGCATTACCTCTCGCGTCCTTTGCGCCCACGGCCTGGCCCCGAAGCATCCGGGTCAGTCCGGCCACGCCGCGTCGCAGCACCTCCATGTCCGGCCCGAAGCTCAGCCGGATGTGGTCCTTGTAGCAGGAATGGGGTCGCCGCCGCCCGGGATTCACGTCGAAAAACGCCCCGGGCACGACAATGACCTTTTCCGCCAGCGCCTTCTCGAAAAAGACCATGGCGTCGCGAAATACCTCGGGCAGCCCCTTGAGGCTGGCCCAGACGTAAAAGCCTCCGGCCGGCTCGGCCTCGATCTCGAATCCCAGACGGAGAAGCTCCCCCACAAGGTAGTCCCGCTTGTGGCCGAACTCCGCCTTGATGGCCGCGATTTCCCGTTCGGCCACTTCCGGGGAAAGCAACTCCATGGCCGCGCGTTGCAGCGGATGGTTCGCGCCGCCGTCCAGAAACGACCCGGCGCTGGCCACGGCCTCGATGACCGGGCTCGGGCCCACGATCCAGCCGACCCGCCAGCCGGGATAGCGCCAGTTCTTGGTCACGCCGTCCACCACGATCACCGGGTCCTGGTCCACGTCCTCCACGAATGCCGCGGCCGAAACCCGCGCCTCGTCCCGGCCGTAGACATAATGGGAGTAGAACTCGTCCATGATCAGGGCGCAATCGTACGTTCTGGAAAGCTCCACCCACTGCCGCAGTTCGTCCCCGGCCACCAGCCGGCCCGTGGGGTTGGACGGATTGGAGGTGAGGATCGCCCCGAGGCCCCGGCTGACGATTTCGCGCTCCAGCACGGACGGCGCCATGCGGTAGCCGGTTGCGGGATCGAGGAGAATGGGGATCGGGGTAAAGGAGCGAAATACGGCCAGCAGTTCCTCGTAGGCCGTGTAGTCCGGAATGAAATGGCCGAGATTGATGTTGCCGAGCGCCGCGGCCACGCGGGTGAGCGCCGCCCGTCCGCCCGGCGCGATGCAGACGTTGCGCCAGGTGTACTTGGAACGCTTTCCCTGGCGGTGGAAGTGGTTGTAAAATTCGGCCACCTTCATGCGCAGATCCTGCCGGCCGGCGACCGGCGCGTACTCCTGTTCGCAGGGGGCGCACTCGACGCAGGCGATGCGTCGGGGGGCATCGGGCAACCCGGAAGTGGACGGGGCGCCCTGGCCCAGGTTGGCCCACTCCGGATGCTCGGACGTGAAGCCGAGCGCCTGGGCGCGGTGCATGACATGGATGACGCCCGTGCGCGGCACGCTGCGAAAGCCGGGGATGGGACAGGAGTTGCCCGCGCCGGCGGGAAACGACGGCTGGGGCATGGAATCCGGGAGATGGCGGTCGGCGGGCTGGGGCAAATACATGCTATTTTCTCCGTGCTGGATATTCTGGAAGCGAACGGCGTCACGGCCGGCGGCGAAGCACCGCACGTAAAACGGCGGGGCGGCGGGCGGTCGCGACTGCATGGCCAAGGCCAACGAGTTGTTCCGGATCACGAGGATCAGCCGAGCGGGCGCCTGGAAGCGCGGCTCGGCTATCCAGCAACGGCTGCGGCGGCGGATGCGAATGCGGCGGCGTTCCCGTCAAGACGGGAGAGTAAGGCGGAAGTGGGCGGCAGGGATGCGTTCCCCAAGCCGTCGAGCCATACGCTGTCAGGACGACGTCCATAACGGCGCGGACTGGATGGACAGAGCGGGGATGTAAACTTCATGCGTGTAATTGTAGAGAGAGAATGCTGGAAAGGTCAAGTGTCGCGGGAAGTATTTTCAGGCAGGGAAGAGAGTTGTCGGTGGAAACCGCGTCCTGGCGCGCTCTCCACGGCAGTGGCGATTCTTCGGGAGAACCCTCGTTCCACAGGATTTCCCCTCTCGCGCCGTTTCTCCCCTCCCTCCCTTTATTGCGCCTTCCATAAGGTCTGGACGGGCGTGAAGACAGCGTCCAGGGCCTGGCTGACCTCGATGGTCACTTCCTCTTCGCCGCGTCGCACCCGGACATGTTCCTTGGGCGCAAGGCCGGCCTGCCTGGCCGTGTCCGCCCACCTGGCCTCCTCGGAAGCCAGAATATCCTCGAAGCCGGCCTCGGGTTCCTCGGGGCGATAAAAGCTCGACACCGTCACCCATTGCGCTTGCGTCTCCTTGGGGTCCTCGCTCACGTCTTCTTTCCTTTTTCTGTCCGGCGGCCTTCGTCGTGCCTGCCGCGTGTGGGTTTTGACCTTGAACTGTCCAAAAGCGGGCGGGCAAGGCCTGATCGAAATAAAAATCATAACCTTGGTTATGATTAAAATATTAACAATATTGCTATGATATCTCTTGCGTTGGCATCGCTGTCGCACAGGAAACGGCATAATCGGCCCAGGCCGGGGTGTGGGGTTCGAGCCGACCGTCTCCCCGGATATGCACCACCCGGGCACCCCGGGAAAGCAGCGCCGGAGCGATGCGCCAGGCCCGGTGGCAACGCCTGGGGTCCTCCTCGGCGCAGACCAGGGCCAGCCGGTAGGCCTGCCGCCAAGCCGCGATCACCCGGTCGATGCCTCGACAAAACGACACAGCGTCCACCACGGACGTCCCCCGTCCCCCGAGTTCGCGGCCGCAAAAAAGATAGCCCACGCCCCAGGACTTGAGCGACGCCGTCAGAGCGTTCCTGCAAAAATGCGGCAGGTGGCGTGAGTAGGGCTCGGCCCGCACGTCGATAAGCATGTTGACGCCATGGCGGGTGAGCAGGCTCAGGAAGACGGCCCGGTCATGGTTGTCGTGGCCCAGCGTGTAAATCGGCGGGCGGGAAAGCGGTCCCTGGGTCATCGGACGGCTCCGGCCAGTTCCTTGTGGCGGAAACAGCCGGTCAGATGGTCGTTGACGAGGCCTGCCGACTGGAGAAAGGCGTAGACGCAGGTCGGGCCGACAAAGGAAAATCCCCGGGATTTGAGGTCGCGGCTGATCTGTTCGGCCAGGGGCGTGGTGGCGGGGACCTGCCGCAACTCCGAGAAATGGTTGACGATGGGCCGTCCGTCGACAAAGCGCCAGAGGTAGGCGTCAAAGGAGCCGAAGGCCTCCTGGACGGCGAGAAATGCCTGGGCGTTGGCCACCGAGGCCTTGATCTTGGCCTTGTTGCGGATGATGCGGGCATCCTCCGCCAGGGCGGCGAGCTTTGGCGCGTCGTAGTCGGCCACACGCGCCGGGTCGAAACCCTCGTAGGCGGCCCGGTAACCTTCCCGGCGCTTGAGGATGGTCAGCCACGACAGACCGGCCTGAGCGCCTTCGAGGATGAGCAGCTCGAACAGCGCCCGGTCGTCGTGCAGCGGCACGCCCCATTCCGTATCGTGGTAGCGTACGTAGAGGTCGAGATCGCCGCACCATGGGCAGCGGATGATTGCTTTGTCCACGGTCATGGTCACAGCCCCAGTTCGTTCCACAGCGCGTCGATGCGGCCCTTGACCTCCCGGGACATGACCAGCGAATCGGGCCATTCGCGCATATGACCTTCCTCGGGGCCCTTTTTCGTGGCGTCGATGCCGATCTTGCCGCCGTAAAAAGGCGTGGGCGAGGCATGGTCCAGGGCGTCGAGAGGCCCGTCGACGATGATGATGTCGCGCCGGGGATCGACATTGTTGCCGAGCCGCCAGAGCACCTCGGACGTATTTTGCACGTTGACCCCGGCATCGACCACCACGATGATCTTGGTGAACATCATCTGCCCAAGGCCCCAGATGGCGTACATGATCTTGCGCGTCTGGCCGGGATAGCGCTTGTCGATGGAGACGAAACAGAAGTTGTGGAACACGCCTTCAAGCGGCAGGCTCATGTCCACGATTTCCGGAAGCTGCTTTTTTATGAGCGGCAAAAACAGACGTTCGGTGGCCTTGCCCATGTAGCAGTCCTCCATGGGCGGCGGGCCGACGAGGGTCGCCGGATAGACGGCGTCCTTGCGATGGGTGAGCGCCGTGACGTGGAATACGGGATAGTCGTCGGCCAGGGAGTAATAGCCGGTGTGGTCGCCGAACGGCCCCTCGCGGCGGCGTTCGCCCGGGTCCACGTAGCCTTCCAGCACGAACTGGCTCGAGGCCGGCACTTGCAAGTCCACGGTCTTGCACTGGACAAGCTCCACCGGGGCCTGGCGCAGGTAACCGGCGAAGAGAAATTCGTCGATGTCGTCCGGCAGCGGGGCGGTGGCGGCATAGGTGCAGGCCGGGTCCGGGCCGATGGCCACGGCCAGGGGCAGGCGCTCGCCGCGCTTTTCCGCCAGATGGTAGTGGTAGGCCCCGCCCTTGTGGCGGTGCCAGTGCATGCCGGTGGTGTTCTTGTCGAAGACCTGCATGCGGTACATGCCCACGTTGCGCTTGCCGCTTTCCGGGTCCTTGGTGACGACCACGGGCAGGGTGATGAAGGGGCCGGCATCGCCGGGCCAGGTGGTCAGCACCGGCAGGAGGGACAGGTCCACGTCGTCGCCGGTCAAAACGACATCCTGGCAGCGGCCGGAATTGACGGTCTTGGGGAAGATGCCGGCCATCTTGGCCAGCTTGGGCAGCATCTTGAGCTTGTCGATGAGCCCATCCGGTTTTTCCATCTCCAGCACGGCGTCGATGCGGTGTCCCAGGGCGTCGAGGTTGTCGCAATCAAGGGCCAGGTGCATGCGGGGAAACGAGCCGAAGGCATTGGTGACCACCGGAAAGCGTGATCCCTTGGGGTGTTCGAAGTAGAGGGCCGGACCGACGGCCTTGGACACCCGGTCCGTGACCTCGGCGATTTCCAAATACGGGTCCAGTTCGGGCTTTACGCGCCGCAGTTCGCCTTTTTTTTCCAGAAGCCGCAAAAATTCCTGCAAGTCCTTGTACGCCATGGGGAAACGCTCCAGAGGTCGGTGGATTGGGCCGCGCCGGCCGGTCCCCATATTTATACGCGAAGGCGAAGCCCCGTAAAGGGCCGGGAAGTTGCGGCCACGATCCGGGCCAGGAACCCGGCGGCAAGCGGTGCGGGCAGCGCTCCGGCGGACAGGCACGCCGGGGCCAGGACGGCCTTGCCGAAGCGCAGGTCGACCAGCATGGCCATGCAGTCGGCGGCCTCTTGCGGGCGTTCGAGCATGAGCCGGTAGACGGTGCGGGCCGGCGCTTCCCGGGTGGTGGGGTGATGGCTGGCCTCGACGGCGATAGGGCCCAGGTTGGGGAGGTGGCCGAAAAGGCGCAGACGAAATCCCGGGCCGCCTTCCTCCGGGGAAAGACGCGCGGTCAGGGCTTCGGCCTGGGTGAGCCCGGGAAAGACCCAGGGAAGGTAGCGCGGACGCCCCTCGGCGCGGGGTACGAAGGTCCGGGCCAGCCGGAAAAGCTCCTGGACGGCGCTGAAATCCGCGCGCGCGGTGGTATCGCCAGCCAGCCAAGCGTGGAAAAGACGACGCGCGGCGGTCAAGTCCAGCGGCGGGCAGGGCGGCGGCGCAAATCGGGGCAAGTGGCGCTCGAAACGGGTCCGCGCGGCGGCGATGCCGGCAAGGAGCAGGCCCGGCTCCGTGGCGGAACTGGGCGGCGGGGTGATGTCCTTTAAAACCAGTTCCGGCTCGAGGGCCTCGATGCGAAAGGTCAATTCGCGACCGGGCACGGGCTCGTGATCCAGGCTGGCCAGAAGCTTGATGCCGGACACCACCACCCAGAAAAGGCCTCCGGGTCCGGGCGAGAGGAGTCTTCCCTGGACGGTCTGCCCAACCTTGTGTCCGCGCCGGAAAGCCTGTGTGTTGCTGTATGGCATAGTTGTGAACCGGGGGAGGGAACCCCTTTTTGCAAAAAGGGGTTCCCTCCCCCGGACCCCCACCCTCCCCAAAAACTCTTGATGGTGGGGTAATGTCCTTATTTCATGTCTTTTATGCGGCGCTTCGCCGCTGGCGCGGTTGTTGCCGCAATCGCGTCCGGCGTCGAGGCGCGTGAGCGCCTCGTGTCGCCGGGCCGATTGCGGCAACTAACATACGGCGTCCCGCTGTCCGACAATACCAAACCAACCTGACCCGACCACACTCCCACCTCACCATCCCAACCCGGTAAAAGGGGGTCCGGGGGACATCAAGTCCCCCGGCGGGTCCAGGGCAGCGCCCTGGCGGAGAGGTGCAGGAGAGGCAGAGCCTCTCCTGCCTATTACAGCTTTTCCTGGGCCAGGATCAGTTCCACTTCTTCCCGGGACAGGCCGGTGGCCTTGGCCAGGGCCACGGGGGACTGGCCCCGGCGGGAGCCGTTGAGGATGATCTGGCGCAAAAAATCCGGTGACCGGATGCATTCTTCGGCTTTTTTGACCAGCTTCTCCAGTTCACCGCGGCGCTGCTCCAGCTTCTGGTCGAGCTCGGCCAGCTCCGCCTGCCGTTGCCGGAAGCTGCCCACCAGCTCTTGTTCGAGCCTGGCGTTGAAGTCGAGTTTTTTGAGGAGCCCGTCCTGGTTTTTCTGCATCTTGGCCAGCAGATCCTCGGACCGGCGCAGCCGGGAGAAAAAAAGCACCACCAAAAGGAGCAGGGCCAGTTCGCAGACGGTCAGAAAGATGACGAGGGTGGAATAGCCATTCATGAGGCGGATATCCGGGCCGGCGCGGGGAGGCAGGGCGTAAGCGGAACAGGCCATGGACGGCGGCCGCCGCCGACCCCGGGCCTGTGGCGACGTCTCCGGCCGCGCGAGTCCTTATATTTTCAGGTTGATGATCTGGCCGGCAAACGGCGACGTATTGCTGGCCTGGGTTTCCTCGGGCTCCGGCTCGGGGTGGCGACGCGGGCGATGCTGTTGCTCGCCGCCGGCTTGGCGCTGGCGTTCGTCGCCGACGGAATCCATGGCGCTTTGTTCTTCGATGCGCTGGGGCTGCTTGCGTTGCTCGGCCAGGGCCTGCTGGGCCAGCACCTGCGCGGAGGCCAGGGCGGCGTCCGGCTGGACCAATTCGGCATGGGCCACGTTTTGCACGTAGGGCATGGCCTGGAAGATTGTGGTCAAATCGATGGACATCTACTTCACCAGGTAATCCTCGATAAGCAGGTTATCCAACGGTTGAGCTCCGATAAACTGGTTTATGACCGACAGCACGTCTTTTTTCAGGACATCGGCATTGTTCTTATCGGTCAAAAACTCCAATTTCTTATTCTTCAGATAATAATACACGGCGTCGCGCAGGACAATGATGTTGCGCTTGAATTCCAGCTCCACGGCTTTTTCCTGGGTCACGGCCGTGAAGCGGATGGTGAGAAATCGCGTGCGGCCCTGGGAGTCGGTCAACTCCACGAGGAAGGGTTCCATGGGTATGACGATTTCCTGCTTGGGCGCGGGCGGTTCCGGCGGCGTGGGCACCGGTTCCGGGGGCGGCGGGGCCTGCTCGACCGGCGGCGTCTCCTCGACCGGAGCCGGGGGCGGCGCGGGCTTTTTGTGCAGCAGAAAAAAGACGGCCGCGCCGATGACGAGCAGCAGCACCGGCGCGACGATCAAAATGAGCTTTTTTTTGCGGGAAGGCTTTTTCTCTTCGGCCTCGATCGGGAACGGCGTCGATTCCTCGGCTTGGCCTTCCTCGGCGGCGGGGGCCTCTTCCTCGTCTTCGAGAAAGGGCGCATCGTCGAGGTCGAGGTCGACCTTTTGCAGCGCCTTGGGGAGGTCGTCGGACAGCTCGCTGTCGTCGAGCTTGGCCTTGACCTGGGACTCGAGACCGTCGTCGACAGCCATGGATGCCTCGTGGCGTATGCCGCTTCGCGTCGCGAGGACAGGGCGTTGGGCCGCAACGCAGCAGACCGTCCCGTGAAGGGCCCTGGCGGCTGCGCCTGTCCCTCACCCCACACACATGGCGCGTGGGCCTAAGCCTGACGGCAAGCGGATTACTTTTCGAAAATCTTGTCTATCTTCTGGCCGAGGGTCTCCGCCGTGAAGGGTTTGACAATGTAATTGGAGACCTTGGCCTGGACGGCTTCGATGATGTTTTCCTGCTGGGCTTCGGCCGTGACCATGAGGAACGGCGTATCGACGAATTCCTCGCTGGAACGCACCTTGCGCAGCAGTTCGATGCCCGGCATCTTGGGCATGTTCCAATCGGAGATGATAAAATCGACCTTGTCTTTATTGAGGGTTTCCCAGGCGGTGCTGCCGTCGTCGGCCTCGATGATGTTGTTGAAACCCAACTGCCTGAGAATATTCTTTATGATGCGGCGCATGGTGGAAAAATCGTCGACGACCAGGATGCGCATTTCCTTGTTGGCGGCCATGGCTTTTCTCCTGTGCTTGCAAATGCCCGTCAGTCGCCCGACGCGGGGCGACGCGCGGCATGGCGGTTTTTCTTTTTTGCCGGGGTAAACCGGCCTCGGGCCATACCGGCGTCAGTGCTGCTCGATATTGAATTGGGCCTTGAACTTTTGACGAAGCCTGGCCAGAGCCTGGGAGTGCAGTTGCGATACGCGCCCCTCGGTGATGCCCATGACCTCGGAAGTCTCCCGCATGTTCAATTCCTCGCCGTAATAAAGCGACAATACCAGCTTTTCCCGGGGAGTCAAATCATCGATCAGGGACGCAAGCTTGTCGACGAGCTCCCTGAACTCGGCCGATTTGTAGGGCTCGTTTTCCAGCTGGTTCTTCTGGTAGGAGGAGATATTTTCGGTGATGGCGTCGAGGCTCAGGCACAGCTGGTTTTGCAGCGCCTCGAGGCCCTGGGTCACCTCGCGTTCGGAAAGCCCCGTGGCCTCGGCCAGCTGTTCGACGGAAGGGGTGCGGCCGGAGTCGCTTTCGATGCGCCGCGTCGCCTCCTCCAGGGTGCGCACCCGGTGGCGCTGGCCCCTGGAAAACCAGTCCATGCGCCGCAGGTCGTCGAGCATGGCCCCCTTGATGCGGGATTCGGCATAGGTCTCGAACTTGATGCCCAGTTCCGGCCGGAATCTGCCCAGCGCCTCGATCAGCCCCATGGCCCCGGCGCTTAGAAGCTCGCCCAGCTCCACGGACTGCGGCAGCTTGGCCTTGAGCCGCGTGGCCACGATTTTGATCTTGGGCGAGTAGTGGCGCACGATCTCCTGGCGATCGCGCGCATCGAAATCGTCCCACCGTTTCGCCCCGGATTCGAGGTCAAGCCAGGGGCTGTTCCTGGAAGAGGAGTTTTTTCCAGAAGAATTTGATGTTTCCATCGAGCTTGGCGTCCACGTCCCAGGAATCGATCGTTTGGGCCAGCTCTTGAAGCTTTTTGCTGGCCGGAGCCTCCGGCGTCAGGTGGCAGAACGGTTTTTGGCGGATCACCGCGTTTTTCACTGCCGGGTCGCTCGGCACAATCCCCGTGAAATCCAGGGAGATGCCCGAGAGAAAATGGTCGCAGGCCGTGGACAACTTTTCGTACACGGCCTTGGCCGCCTTGAGACTCGGGGCCATGTTCACCAGGACGCGGAAGCGGTGCACGTCGTGATGCAGGTGCATGACCTTTATAAGCGCATACGCGTCGGTGAGCGACGTGGGCTCGGTGGTCAGCACAAGCAGCCGTTCCCGCGCGGCCAAGTTGAAATAAATGACATTGTCATTGATTCCGGCCCCGGTGTCCACTAGCAAATAATTGATGCGGCCTTCAAGGTAATCCATGGCTTCCAGCAGGTCGAGCTTTTGGCCGGTGGAAAGGGCCAGCATCTCGCTGACGCCCGAGGAGGCGGGCAGGATGGAAAACCCGAACGGCGTTTCCATCAGCACTTGCCGCAGATCCACACCCTCGTGAAAGAGATGGAACAGGTTCATCTTGGGGGTGAGCCCAAGCAGGATATCGACGTTGGCCAGCCCCAGGTCGGCGTCGAGCAGCACGACCTTGCGTCCCATCTTGGACAGACAATAGGCCAGATTGACCGAAATATTGGTTTTGCCGACGCCGCCCTTGCCCGAGGTGACGGAGATCACCCGGGGGATGTCCGTCCCGTGGGAGGCGCTTGGCGGCAGTTCGGATGTGCGGCTAGCCATGCAGGGTCCTTAAACGCCGGCGGCGGCATCGGAATACTCGCCGGGCAACTGGTGTTTGAAAAGCAGTTTCCACACGGCCTTGCCCGAGGCCGGCGTCATGCCCTGGGTCAGTTCCGGTCCGTGGGCCAGGGCCGAAACGGGCAGGGACGCGGCATGCGCCATATTGACAAGGCAACCATAATTACAGGCTTCGTCGAGCTTCGTCCAGATGATGCTCGAAAGTGGGGCACAGGCGTAGACGCGCAGAAAATGCGCCGCCTGCGCCGGGGCGTAAAGCGGCGACAGGACCAGATGGGCGCACAGGTCCGTCCGGTCGGCGAGGCCCATCTCCCGGCACCAGCCAGCCATGGCCCCTTCGCCGCGAAGGCTCGGCGTATCCACGAACACCGCGTCCCCGGGCTGGGCCTCGTCCAGAAGGCGGCGGAACCCCTCGGGGCCGTCGGCCTCGGCGTAGGTCAGGCCCGACAGTTCGGCATAGTGGCGCAAAAGGAGCCTTCCCTTGCCGCGATCGCCGTCGGCGTTGACCACAATCACCCGCCGACCGGGCTCTCCCCGCCGCACGGCCAGGGCCTGGCGCACAAGGGCGGTGGTCTTGCCCACGCCGCTTGGCCCGACGAACATGTGGGCGGTTTGCGGCCACTGGTCGACCGTCAGGGGTTTGACGCGCACCATCCGGGACAGGGCCGGAATGACCTTGTCCTCGCCGCCATCGACGATGGAGCGGTAAAGCGCCAGGATCGAGGCCTCGTCCACGCCTTCCCGTTCGAGATATTCCAGGGCCAGGCGCTGGCGTGGGGCCAGGACGCCGAAATCCATGCGCGGCCGCAGAAGCGCCAGCATGTGCCCCTTGATTTCGTCCCATTCCCGGGTCCAGTCCGCCGGCCCGGGGGAGGGGGACGCGGCGGTCGTGGCCTGGCGCGCCGGGCCGGCGGCGCGTTCCCGGGCGGGTGTGGGGGCCGCCGGCTTTTGGGGCGTTGCCAAGGGCTTTTCCGGCTGTTCCAGGGCGGCCATGACCTCGCAAAGGCAGTGTCCGTCCTCGCGCACGGTCTGGTTGCCCAAAATGACGGCCTCGGATCCGAGTTCCTGGCGCACCTGGGAGAGCACGGCCGCCATGCTTTCGCCGCGAAAGGTCTTAACCCGCATTGGTCAGTCCTATGTTGCCGACGGATTGCAGCTTGATCTCGGCGGGGATCTCGGCTTGCGAGATCACCGGCAGGTTGGGGATGAACCTCGAGAGGAGCTGGGAAAGGTGCGGCCGCACCAGCGGCGTGGTCAAAAGCACAGGCTGGCCCTCGGTCAGCATGGCCTTGTCCATGGACTTCTGGATGGCCTGGATGATGCGCTGGGCGAGCCCCGGCTCCATGGCCAGATAGGCGCCGTGATCGGTCTGGCGGACGCTTTCCTGGATGGCCCCCTCGACCTTGGGCGCGAGGTTCAAGATGGGCAGCGCGCCTTCGCTCGTGAGGTAGGGCTTGACGATGGTGCGGCCCATGCGCGAGCGCACGTATTCGGTGAGCTGGTCGGGATCTTTGACCGAGCTTCCGTAGTCGGCCATGGTTTCGACCACGGTCAGGATGTCGCGGATGGACACGTTTTCCTTGACCAGGTTTTGCAGCACCTTCTGGACGCCGCCGAGATTCATGGTCCCGGGCACCAGGTCCTCCACGGCCTTGGGCGCGCGCTTGGCCAGGTTGTCGAGGAGGGTCTGCACTTCCTGGCGGCCCAGGAATTCGTGCAGGTGGCGCTTGAAGACCTCGGTCAAATGGGTGGCGATGACCGTGGCCGGGTCGACGACGGTGTAGCCGGCCAGCATGGCCTCTTCCTTTTGCAGTTCCGGCACCCACAGCGCGGGCAGGTTGAAGGCCGGCTCGCGCGTTTCCACGCCCTTGATGCGGTGTTTGGCGTCGCCCGGGTCCATGGCCAGGTAATGGTCGATGAGGATTTCGGCCGAAGCCACCTCGTTGCCCTTTATGAGCACCACGTACTGGCCGGGGCGCAATTGCAGGTTGTCGCGCAGGTGCAGCGAGGGGACGACCACGCCCATGTCCAGGGCGAACTGGCGACGGATGGAGCGGATGCGCGTCAGCAGGTTGCCGTTTTGCTCCTCGTCGACCAGCGGTATGAGCCCGTAGCCCACTTCCAGTTCCAGGGCGTCGAGAGGCAGCAGCGTTTGGACCTCTTCGGGCGTTTCCAGTTCCGGGGCCGGCTTTTTCTCATGCTGTTCGGCCTCGGCCTTGAGCATCTCCTGTTGCTTTCCGGACAGGCGGGCCACGACGAAGAGCAGAATCGACATGATGAGGAAGGGAAGCGTGGGCAGGCCCGGGACGATGGCGAATAAAAGCAGGATGCCCGAGACCATGCGCAGGGCCCGGGGATGGAAGGTGAGCTGGGCCAGGAATTCCTCGCCCATCTTGGCTTCGGCCGCGGCCCGGGACACGATCAGGCCGGCGGAGGTGGAAATGATGATGGACGGGATGATGGAGACCAGGCCGTCACCGATGGTGAGCAGGGTATAGGTCTGGGCGGCGTCCTTCCAGTCCATGCCCTTTTGCATGACGCCGATGAGGAAGCCGCCGCAAATGTTGATCGCCGTGATGATGATTGTCGCGGTCACGTCTCCGGAAACGAACTTGCCCGCGCCGTCCATGGCGCCGTAGAAGTCGGCCTCCTTGCGGATGGCTTCGCGGCGATCCGTGGCCTGTTTTTCGTTGATGATCCCGGCGTTCAAGTCCGCCTCGATGGCCATCTGCTTGCCCGGCATGGCGTCCAGGGTGAAGCGGGCGGCCACCTCGGCGATACGGGTGGTGCCGGAGACGATGACCTTCTTGTTGATGGCGAAGAGGACCAGGAAGATGACGCAGCCGACGATGTAGTTGCCGCCTACCACGAACTGGCCGAAAGCCTGGATGACGTGGCCGGCGGCCGAGGGGCCCTCGTCGCCGTGGAGCAGGATCAGGCGCGTTGAGGCCACGTTCATGGACAGGCGCAGCATGGTGGTGACCAGAAGCAGGGACGGGTAGATGGAGAATTCCAGCGGCGAGCCCATGAACATGCTGGTGATGAGCACCACCAGGCTGATCGAGATGGAAAAGGTGAGCATCAGGTCGATGAACGCCGGCGGAACGGGCACCAACATGACGAACAGGATCAACACCACGCCACCGGCCAGCATGAGGTCGCCCTGCTTGGTGAAGCGCTCGTAATTGAATTTGACCGGTTCGGCTATCTTCGCCATGTTTTTGACGCCTTTGCCCCGGCCTTGGCCGATCAGCGGATGCGGCCGGGACGCTTGAACTTGTCGAGCTGAGCCAGGATCGAGGCCACTGCCTGGTAGAGGTCCTCGGGGATGGTCTGGCCAATTTCCACATTCTTATACAAAGCCTGTGCCAGGGGCTTGTTCTCCCGGATGGGGATGTGGTTTTCCCGGGCCACTTCCTTGATCTTTTCGGCCAGATGATCGGCGCCCTTGGCCAGAAGCAGCGGGGCCGGGGACTCCTTGGGGTCGTAGCGCAGGGCGCAGGCAAGGTGGGTCGGGTTGGTAATGACCACGTCGGCCTTTGGAACATCCTGGAGCATGCGGCGCTGCATGACTTCCATCATCTTGCGCTTCTGTTGTTGCTTGATGGCCGGGTCGCCGAGGGACTGCTTGGTTTCGTCCTTGATCTCGTCCTTGGTCATCTTGAGGTTTTCTTCGTAGTCCCAGCGGGTGTACCAGACGTCGAGAACGGCGATGAGGACCATGGGGGCCAGGGTGTAGAGCACCATGGTGAAGCCGTTTTGCAGCAGAAAAACCGTCAGGGTATGGGGCGTCTGGTAGAAAAGCGGTAAAAATTCGTTGAATTTGTTTTTGAGGATCAGATAGGGCGCAACGGCGATGGCCGCGGCCATGCCCACCTGCTTGCCGAGCTGCACAAGGGTCCTTGGATTTATGAGGAGCTTTTGCAGCGCGCCCATGGGATTGAAGAGGTTGCTGAAATCCGGCTCGAACAGCTTCGAGTGCCAAATGGAGCCGACCTGCATTCGCTGGGTGACGAAGGCGATGACGGCGATGACCAGAAAAAGGGGCAGCAGCATCATGGCCAGCTTGCCGGAGAGCATCCAGAGCAGGGCGTAGACCGCATCGGGGGTGGCTTCGAACCGGAGGCGCTGGCCCAAGAAAAAGGCGAACACCTCCTGGAGCTCGTCGCCCAGAGAGCTGATCGTCAAACGGATGACAAAGAGTCCCGTGAAAAGCACGGTGAGCTTGGGCAGTTCCTGACTGCGGGGGACCGACCCCTTTTCGCGGGCCTTGTCGCGCCGTTTCGGGGTGGCTTGTTCTGTTTTGCTCGGATCTTTGGCCATGGCGGAAAAGGCGGCTTATCCCGACGCCTTGAGCATGAGCGCGTACATCGGGCCGATCTCGGCGATATAGCGCCCGACGTACAGCGCCAGCGCGCCGAAGACCAGGGTCATAAAGAGAAAGCCCACGCCGATTTTGAGCGGAAAGCCGATGAAAAGCACGTTCATCTGGGGCGCGGCCCGGGCCACCAAGGCCAGGGCCAGGTCCACCAGGAAGATCGAGGCCATGATCGGGGCCGCGATTTTAAGCGCCATGACGAACATCTGCCCGGAAAAGGTGATGAGATGTTCGCCCAGGGCCGGGCTTATGAAAAGCCCACCCGGCGGCACCAGCTTGAAGCTCTGGGCCAGCCCGCCGAGCAGGACCAGATGGCCGTTTAAGCTCAAAAAAAGCATGGTGGTCACCTGGCTCATCAGGTGCCCAAGGCCCGACTCCGACGCGCCGGTCATGGGGTCCATGCTGTTCATGAGCGAAAAGCCCATGGAAAAGCCCATGATGGAGCCGGCGCATTGCACGGCCGAGAAAAGGAACAGGACCAGGATGTTGAGCAAAAGCCCCATGACCACCTCGCCAAGGAGCATCAGCGACAGCGACCAGACGTTGCCCGGCATCATGGTCCCCGGAAAGGACAGCATGGGAAAGACGGCCAGGGTCAGCATCAGGCAAAACGCCGCCTTGACCATATTGGGCAGGAAGTTGGCCCCGAAAAAAGGCAGCAGAAACACCACCAAGCTTATGCGCATGAGCGTCAGCACGAAACTGAAAACGGTGGCGGGCTCGAATTGGAACAGATTCATGCCGTGCGGCAAGCAAAACCCGGGCCAGGGCGCCTATTCCAGGATGTAGCGCATGGGGTCCACGGGCACGCCGCCCAGGCGCGTCTCGTAGTGCAGATGGGGGCCCGTGGACTGGCCGAGATCGCCCACATGGCCGATCAACTGGCCCCGCTTGACGGTCTGGCCGGCGGCCACTTCCGCGTCGCGCAGATGGCTGTAGGAGGTGGTCAGCCCCCCGCCGTGGTCGACGGTCACGGCGAATCCCCCGTCGTCGGCCTCGCCGGCGAAGGTCACCGTCCCGTCGGCCGGGGCCACCACCGGTGTGCCTATGGGGGCGGAGATATCCAGGCCCTTGTGCAGTTCCTTCTTGCCGGTAAAAGGCGAAACCCGCTCGCCAAAGGGCGAGGAGATCCAGCCGGTCACCGGCCAGGACATGGGCATGGAGGCGGGCAGGCTTCCCTCCTGCGACAGGGCGTCGAACAGTTCCCGCTGGCGCGCGCGCTCCAGGGAGGCGGTCTCGCGCAGGCGGCCGAGAAATTCATGGAGCTTGCGGGTGAGCATTTCCTGGCGGTACAGCGGCAGGTATTTTTTCTCGAAATCCTTGTCCCCGGCCCCATCCGAGGAGACGTCGCGGGGCTCCTTGTCCAGGCCGACCATCAGGCGCAGCTTGGCGTCGAAGCCACGCAGTCTGGTGAGGTCCGCCTCCAGTGTCTTGACTTTTTCAGACAAGGCCAGAAGCTGGCTGGTCTGCTCCGTGGCCTGCTTTTCCTTGGCGGTCACGTCGCGTTCCATCTGTTTATAATTATAAAAATATTTTACGAGAAAGACGTTGCCGGCCACAAGCACGGCGGCCAGAATGAGGATGGCGGCGAAAAGCCAGCCCCGCAGGCGCAGCTTGCGGCACACGCCGTGCTGGTCCCGGAAAACGACGATATGGTAGTTTTTAAACATGACGGCTGGGAAGGCGGCTAACGGGGCGTTGCGTCCTTGTCAAGCTGCCAGCGGCCCAGGGCATGCTCCAGGTTGACGGCGCGTTTCTTGTCGCCGGCGCAGATGCCGGCGACCCACCCCTCGGCCTCGTGGCGCATGGACTTGCCGGCCATGGGGCAGGGATTGGCGAAAACCGGCAGTTCCCAGGCCTTGGCCGCCCGGATGATGGTCTTTTTGTCGATCAGAAGCAGCGGACGTATGACCGTCAGCCGTCCCTCGAAAAAGGATTCCCGGCAGGACAGGCCGTCCACGCGGCCGTTTTGGAACATATTGAGGAAAAAGGTGGCCGCCAGGTCGTCGGCGTTGTGGCCGAAGGCGAGATGGGTGAGCCCGTAGGCCGCGCACAGGTCAAAGAGCCGCTTGCGGCGCAGCCAGGCGCAATAAAAGCAGGGAGAGTTCTTTTTGTTCTCCTCGGAAAAGGCCCGGGGCCCGAAGTCCGTGACCTCGATATGGGCGGCCAAACCCATGTCCGCCGCCAGATCAAGCAGCGGCAGATGGTTTTCCCTGTCGAACCCAGGGTTTAAATGGAGCAGCATGAGTTCCACGGGAAAGGGCACGATGCGGCGGCGGATACCCAGCACGGCCAGCATGACCAGGCTGTCCACGCCGCCGGAAACAGCCACACCGACCCGGGCCCTCGGCGTCAGCTGGCCGGTGTGCATCATGAGCTTGCCGGCCTTGGCCACGCAGGTCCGCTGGGCATAGCCCAGGTCCCGGGTTCGCAGGAACTTTGTCGCGCCCGTCATGAATCTTCCCTGTTACAGCGTGTTTTTCATGAGAATGTCGCGCACCTCGGCGATGTGCTCGAGGATGGCGGCCATGACGTTTTCCATCTGGATGGGAGTGACGTCGAGGCGGGCGAACACGGACTCGGAAGGCGTGTACTGCATGCCGTCGATGCCCATGCCGATGCCGGTCATCTTGGCGATGACGTCGCCCACGTGCACGAGGTCCAGGGCCAGATCCGGCTCGGGGCAGTCGTCTGGCCGCAGGCGGTAGCGCACCACGTTGACGATGGGAATGGGGATGGACCAACGTTCGAGCAGCACGGCCCCGAGCTCGGCGTGGTTGATGCCGAGCACTTCCTCCTCGGCCTGCTCGAAGGATATCTGGCGTTCATGGGCCAGGGCCAGGATGGGCGCCGCGTCCACCTCCAGAAAGGAGCCGAGCACCGTCTTGCCGATATTGACGAGCAGGCCGGCCGTGAACGTGTGGGGCGGAGCGGTCAGGTCCAGTTCCCTGGCCAGGCTCTCGGAAGCCGTGGCCACGGCCACGGAATGTTCCAGCAGTTCTCCGGGGCGCAGGCCGTAGCCCTCGATGGCGTTGCGGGTCATGGGGGCGACCCCGGAGGCGATCACGAGCTGGTAGATCCGGTGCAGTCCCAGGCGCATCAGCGCCTCCTTGACCGAGCTTACCTTGCCGCCGGAACCGAAGAACGAGGAATTGGCCATGCGCAGCACGTTGACCGTGAGCCCCGGATCGTACTCGATGATGCGGGCCAGTTCGCGCAGGTCGGCCTTGGGGTTGCCGATATAGGTCAGAACCTTCTGCACGGGCATGGGCATCTGGGGGATGGCCGTGGCCTTTTGGATGATTTCCTCGCGTCGGCTCATAAGTCCCAGGACCTCCCGCAAGATGAGATCACAACCCTGCCCGTTTCCGTGAAAAGACGCATGGTGCGCGGAATGGTGCCGCCGACGTCCTCGGCGGCCAGGCGCATTTCATTGATCTGTAGCAGCTTTTTCAGTGCCGCGAAATTGTTGGCTCCCGTATCGAACTGGTTGGAAATATTCATCATCTTTCCACAACCAGCGGCCTTGAGGATCATGTTATCCCGGGTCGCGCCCCGACCGAACATGGCGCGCATCATTTGCGGTACGCCCAGGTTAACATACATGAAGGGGTTTTTGACAGGCCCCTTGGCACCGTCCCTGGCAACGGGCAGCAGGCAATGGATGAGCCCGGCCACGCCGACCGTGGGGTCGTAGACGGCAAGCCCCAGGCACGAGCCCAAAGCATGCGTGACAAGCACATCCCTGGCCCGGGTGGTGACCTTCATGTCGGAGATGCTGACGATGATCTCCATGGGCTGCGGCCTGCGTGGTCCTTGACGGCAAAATGGTTAAGGTCTTTTGAAATCCAGGGGATAAGCTTATCCGGAAAGCCGGACAAGGACAAGGTAGCGCCAGCCCCCGGGCCGTGCCGTCGCCCATGGTTGTGGACAGAATCCGGGCAAGCGCATACTTTCCCCAGGTTTTCGCAGACGCTGCGGAAATAGGGCAAAGGCCCATCAGGAGCCGGCGATGTCCATCGAATTTTTCAAACACATCATTGAGCAATACGGGTACCTCGCCCTTTTTATCGGCACGTTTCTCGAAGGGGAGACCATCCTGCTCCTGGCCGGATTCGCCGCCCAGTCACCGCAGTTCGGACTGGATTTGCGCTACGTGATTCTTTTCGCCTTCGCCGGCAGCCTGGCCGGGGACCAGACGGCCTTTTTCGTCGGCCGCCACTTCGGCCGCCGGTTGATCCAAAAAAGCGAGAAATGGCGGATACGGGCCGAGCGGGTCCATACCATGCTCAAAAAGTATCATGAAATCCTTATTCTCTCTTTCCGTTTTTTTTACGGCCTGCGCAACCTTACGCCGTTCGTCCTTGGCACGGCCGATATCACCGTGCGCAAGTTCTTCTTTTTAAACGCCATCGGTGCGGCCGTCTGGGCCGTGGCCTTCGCCATGGTGGGCTACGCGTTCGGCAGCATTCTGGAAAACGTGTTGATCCGGCTGATCGACAACGTGCACCACGCCGAGCTGGCCATATTGGGCTTGGCCGTCGTGGCCATCGTCGTCGTCTGGGTCGTCAAGCGGGTGCGCCGCCGCTAGCCTTGCGCCTGCAAGCTCCGGATGTTTTCTTCCTTTCCAACCTACTATTAGGTTGACGATACTGGCTATTTCAGGAGATTCGCGGGGAAAGCGGATCGCGCTCCACCGTGCAATGGCCAGAGGGGCGTGTTGCGCGACTTGTACGACGGCAAAGGAATCCTTTGAAATCCGCAAAAAAACGTGTAGTTTCTCCATGACCCCGGCATCTCGTCCGTGGGGGTTGTTTGGAAATGCGCGCGGCAGTGTCAAGCGCGAATGTCCGGCGTCGCTCTTCGTAAAGCCGAAGCGGCGGAGATGGGAATAATGGCTGATACCATGCACCACGCGCAGTCCACTCTCGACATGCTGCGTCAATGCCGCGCGGCTCTTGGCGGCATGGAACACGGCCTGTCGTCCCTCATGAAAGGGCGCGAACGGGATTTTCTCGGCCTTGGGGAAAACCTCATGGCCTTGCAATCGGGCTGCGAGGAGATCTCGCGCAATGCCCACGAGTTGGTGGAGCAGACCGCCGGCGCGGACATGCACGCCTCCCTTGGCCGCCTTTCCGGCGAGCTGACCGACCTGACCGATGTCTCGGCCAACGACGCCGGCCGCCGCAGCCTGGCTGACATTGAGAATGTCGGCAGGATCGTCGAGGAACTTTCCTCCATCACCGCGGCCTTTTCCAAGATCGTCAAGCACCTGAGCATGCTCGGCATCGCCACCCGCATCGAAAGCGCCCGCCTTGGCGCCGACGGACGCGGTTTTTCCACCCTGGCTGACGACGTGGAGAAGCTCGCCCATCTGATCGTGGACCACTGCGGGGCCATCGCCGCCAAGGTCGAGACCCTGCGCGGCCATGTGCACGCGGCCAAGGAACGGACCCGGGGCATCATCAAGGCCCAGGAGCACTGCTACGACGTCATTTCCCGGGAACTGACGTCCAATATCGAGAATGTGGCCGACATGGCCGAGCGTTCCGGTGTGGTCTCCCGCCAGCTGTCCCTGGCCGCCGGTGAGATAGAAACCGATATCGGCCAGGCGGTCAGGTCGCTGCAATCCCACGATATCGTCCGCCAGCAGATCGAGCATGCCGAACGCGCCCTCTCCGAGGTGTCCGGGCTGCTCGAAGCCGGTCCCAAGGACGACGACGATGGCGAGGACGCCAGGGACTTGGTGGCCTTTGTCGCCGACGTGCTCACCTTGCAGGATTCGCAACTGGATAGCGCTAATCACCATTTTTCCGAGGCGGCGGGGGTGTTGCGCGAAAGTCTCGCCTCCCTGGCCTCCCGCATCCGGGGCATCGGCGTGGACATCGCCGCTGTGGGCGGGAGGGCCGGCGAGGCCAGTCCTTTGGCCCGCGTGCAGGCGGGCATCGCCTCGGTCAAGGCCGAGCTGGGCGATTTCGCCGCCCAGGGGGAAGCGCTTGGCGGCATCATGGACTCGGTTGCCGCCACCATCACCGGCATGGGCGATTCCATTGAGGCCATCGAGGAGGTCGGGGCGGAAATCGAGTTGATCGCGCTCAATGCCAGCATCAAGGCCGCCCATACCGGCGAAGCCGGCGCGGCGCTCGGCGTGCTGGCCCTGGCCATCCAGCATCTGTCCGCCGACGCCAGGCGACAGACCGACGCCGTGGCCGCCATCCTCGGCGAGATTTCAAACGCCGCCAAGACGCTTCAGGACAACGCCGGCAAGCACAACGACCAGTCCGAGGCCTGGCGGGTGGTGGGCGAGCTCGACGCCGTCCTGGCCGACGTTTCGGTGACTGCGGAGAAGTGCCAGTCGCTTTTCGCCTTTCTGCGCGACGCCAGCGCCTCCCTCGGGACCCGGGCCGCCGAAGTGGGGCAGGGCATCGACTTCGACCGCGAGATCGGCTCCCGTCTGGCCGCCATCCGCCGGACGCTGGACGGGCAGGTGGCCAAGGCCCGGGAAATCGTGCCCGAAGGCGGGCAAGGCACCAGCACGCGCTTGCGCGAGCTGTACGATCGCTACACCATGGAGGCGGAGCGGGCCGTGCACGAAACGGCGTTTGGCTTGGCCCCGGTGGGGAAGAAAAAGGCCGATCCGGGTACGGCGGCCCCCGAGGCGGCGTCCACCGACGCAGGGGAATTCGGGGACAATGTCGAATTGTTTTAACCACGAACCCAAGGCGCAGGCTGGGAGGGGCGGTTGTCCATGAACACGCAGGAAGATGCCCACCGCGCCGCCTACCTGGAAGAAGCCCGGGAACTGCTTGCCGATCTGGAAGCATCGCTTCTGGAACTCGAGCGCACCCCGGACGACGCCGATCTGCTGCACAAAATTTTTCGCGCCCTGCATACCATCAAGGGCTCCGGGTCCATGTTCGGCTTCGACGACATCGCGGCCTTCACCCACGACGTGGAATCGGTTTTCGACCGCGTCCGAAACGGCCTGCTCGCGGTCAACGGCCGGCTGCTCGACCTGTCGCTGCGCGCCTGCGACCACATCAAAAGCCTGCTTTCCTCTGAAGACGAGGATGCGGCAACCCTTGACGCCGATGGGCGGGAAATCCTTGAGGGGTTTCGAGCCTTTGGCGGTGAAACGGCCAAGCCTGCCACCGAAGCGCCCCAGGCCGAGCCCGCTGCCCAGGCGTCCCCCGCCGCGGTGATGCGCATTTTCCGGCTGCGTTTCCAGCCCCATGCCGGCATGCTGGCCTCGGGCAACAATCCGCTGCACCTGCTCGAGGACGTCGCCGCTTTGGGCGATTGCCGCCTGTACGTCCATGTCGAGAATATCCCCCCCCTTGACGGTCTGGACCCGGAGGCCTGCCTGGCCTGGTGGGACTGCGTCATCCGCACCACGTCCGATGCGGCGGCCCTGACGGACGTGTTCGTGTTCGCCGAGGACGACTGCGAGCTTTCCGTGGAAGTCCTTGATGACGGTTGCGCCGTGAACGGGGAGCAGGTCCATTGCCGCCTGGGCGACATCCTGGTCGCCCGTGGCGACATCACCCCCGAGGATTTGGCCGAGGCGCTCTCCAGCCAGCGCCGCCTGGGCGACATTCTCAAAGACAAGGGGGTCGTCAGCAACGGGCAGGTGGCCTCGGCGCTGTCCGAGCAGGCCGCCGTGCGCGAGCTGGCCGTCAAGCATCATGAGCGCGCCGAAAAGACCTCGAGCATTCGCGTCGCCGCCGACAAGCTCGACGCCCTGGTCGACCTCGTGGGCGAACTGGTCATCGTCCAGGCCCAGATCCGGCAGGCCGTGGAGGAGCGGGGCGATCCGCTGCTGCGCTCCCTGGCCGAGCACCTGGAGCGCCTGGGCGACAGTTTGCGCGATTCCACCCTTTCCATCCGCATGCTGCCCATCGGAGCCACCTTCGGCAAGTTCCGCCGCCTGGTGCGGGACCTGACCGCGGAACTCGGCAAGGAGATCGAGCTCGTGACCACGGGCGAGGAGACCGAGCTCGACAAGACGGTCATCGAGCGCCTGGGCGATCCGCTGGTCCACCTTTTGCGCAACAGCATCGACCACGGCATCGAATCGCCCGAGGCCAGGGCAGCGGCGGGCAAGCCCGCGACCGGCGTCATCCGCCTGGGCGCCGCCCATGCCGGCGGCGAGGTGGTCATCACCGTGGCCGACGACGGTGCGGGACTTGATGCCGCCGCCATCCGTACCCGGGCCGAGGAGCGGGGACTTGTTCCCCCCGGCCTGGAGATGACCCCCAAGGAACTCTACAACCTCATTTTCCTGCCCGGCTTTTCCACGGCCAAGGCCGTTACCAGCATTTCCGGCCGGGGCGTGGGCATGGACGTGGTCAAAAGGGCCATCGAAACGCTTCGCGGCGTGGTCGAAATTGATTCCGAGCCCGGCCGGGGCACGACCATCACCGTGCGTCTGCCCCTGACGCTTGCCATCATCGACGGCTTGCAGGTGCAGGTGGGCGCGCAATATTATGTCCTGCCCCTGGCTTCGGTCGGGGAGTGCCTGGAGATGGCCCGCGAGCCCGGCAACGGCGGCGAAGCCGGGATGCTCAACATGCGCGGCGAGGTCGTGCCCTGCCTGCGGCTGCGCGACCTGTTCGCCATCGACGGTGCGCCGCCCGACATCGAGCCCATCGTCGTCGTGGCCGTCGACGGGATCAGGGTCGGGCTGGCCGTGGACCGGGTGATCGGGGAACATCAGACCGTGATCAAAAGCCTGGGACCGCTGTACCGCGACATCGGGGAGTTTTCCGGGGCAACCATACGGGGGGACGGTCGCCTGGCGCTGATCCTCGACGTGGCCGCCCTGGTGCGCCGGGCCGAATCCAGCGAGATCCGCCGGCCTGCCACCGTCTGACCGGAAGGCCGCCCATGGCCATCTGGGCCTATTTTTCAAGGGATGCGTCACGAACGCCGCCGCAGGGAGGAATACATGGCCGAGGCCGCAAGCTCAAACGACAACCAATACCTCACCTTCACCCTGGAACGGGAGCTCTTCGCCCTGGATATCGGCTCGGTGCGCGAGGTCCTGGAGCTGGTCAACATCACCCGCGTGCCGCGTACCCCGGAGTACATCCGTGGCGTGATCAATCTGCGCGGCCGGGCTGTGCCGGTGGTGGATCTCAAGCTCAAGTTCGGCATGGGCGCCACCGAACGCACGGTCAATACTTGCATCATCATCGTGGAGGTCGCTCTTGACGGCGAGTCCACGGTGCTCGGGGCCCTGGCCGACTCGGTCCAGGAAGTCTACGAGATGGAAACCGGGCAGATCGAGCCGGCTCCGCGCATGGGCACCCCGATCAGGGGCGAGTTCATCCGGGGCATCGGCAAATCCGGCGAGAAATTCATCATCATTCTCGACATCAACAAGGTTTTCACTTCCCTGGAACTGGCCGGGCTGACCCAGAGTCTCGGCGAAGTGGCCGCGGAAAACGGGGAGGCCTGATCCCCATGGCGGCTGTCGGCGTTCAGACCAGGGCCAGCGGCCTTGTGGCCATGACGGAGAAGGAATTCAAGAAGCTTAGCGAGTTCATCCATACCGAAGTCGGCATCAAGCTGCCGCCGTCCAAAAAGGTCATGGTCGAGGCCAGGCTGCAAAAGCGCCTGCGCACCCTCGGCATGTCCGGGTACCACGACTATTACGATTTCCTGTTCAGCCCCAGGGGGCTGGACGAGGAACTCGTGCACTTGATCGACGTCATCACCACCAATACCACGGAGTTTTTTCGTGAGCCGCGCCATTTCGAGGTCCTGACCCAGGACGTCCTGCCTACCTGGCGCGCCGCCTATGGCCCCTCGCGTCCGTTTCGCCTGTGGAGCGCCGGCTGCTCCACAGGCGAGGAACCCTACACGCTTTCCATCGTGTTGTCGGAATTCGCCCTGCGTACCCCGGGCTTCCGCTACGCCATCATGGCCACGGACATTTCGACCAGGGTGCTGGCCATGGCCAAAAATGGCGTCTATCCCGAGGAACGGCTGGCCAAGATGTCCCTGGATTTCAAGCGCCGCTATTTCCTGCGCAGCAAGGACCGGTCGAAAAAGCTCGTGCGCCTGATGCCCGAATTGCGCCGGGGCATCGACTTCAGACGCTTGAACTTCATGCAACCCTTTAGCTTTCCGGAACCCCTCGACACCATATTTTGCCGCAACGTCATGATCTATTTCGATCGGACGACCCAGGAGCAGTTGCTGCAGAAATTCTGCACCCAACTGCGTCGGGACGGGTTCCTTTTTATAGGCCATTCCGAGAGCCTCACCGGAATGGACTTGCCCTTGCGCCAGCACGCTCCAACGGTATATAAAAAGATTTAGCCGGTGCTCCAACCTGCAAAAGAGGCCGTCCGTGAAAAACACCATCAAAGTTCTCGTGGTGGACGATTCCGCGCTTGTCCGTCAGACGCTCACCGATATCCTGTCCTCGGATCCCGAAATTGAAGTCATCGGCGCGGCCGTCGATCCCTATGCCGCGGTCAAGCGCATGGAGATAGAGGCTCCGGACGTCATCACCCTCGATATCGAGATGCCGCGCATGGATGGCCTGACCTTTCTGCGCAAGATCATGACCCAGCACCCCATTCCGGTGGTCATCTGCTCGACGTTGACCGAATCCGGCTCGGAAACGACGCTCAAGGCCATGGAATACGGGGCCACGGATATCATCCTCAAGCCCAAGCTCGGCACCCGGCAATTTCTCGAGGAGTCGCGCATCCGGGTGGTGGACGCGGTCAAGGCGGCGGCCCGGGCCAAGATGAAAAGGCTCTTGCCCGTAAGCACGATGAAGGTCGCGCCCAAGCTCTCCGCCGATGTCGTGCTGCCGGGGCCGGTGGGGAAGGCCATGTTTCAGACCACCGAAAAGGTTGTTGCCGTGGGCGCTTCCACCGGCGGCACCGAGGCCTTGCGCGAATTCCTCGAAGCCATGCCCCAGAACTGTCCGGGCATCGCCATCGTCCAGCATATGCCCGAGCAGTTCACGGCCGCCTTTGCCAAACGGCTGGACGGGATCTGCCGCATCACGGTCAAGGAAGCGGCCGACAACGACACGATCTTGCGCGGCCAGGCGCTCATCGCCCCGGGCAACCGTCATATGCTGCTCAAGCGCAGCGGCGCGCGCTATTACGTCGAAATCAAGGACGGCCCGTTGGTGCGCCGCCATCGGCCGAGCGTTGACGTGCTTTTCCGTTCCGCCGCCCGCTACGCCGGGAAAAATGCCGTGGGCGTCATCATGACCGGCATGGGCGACGACGGGGCCACCGGTATGCAGGAGATGCACGACGCCGGGGCCTATACCATCGCCCAGGACGAGGCCTCCTGCGTGGTCTTCGGCATGCCCCAGGAAGCCATCAAGCTCGGTGGCGTGGACAAGGTCATGTCCCTCGGCGCCATCGCCGGCGAAGTGGTTCGCGCCTGCGCCGGGTAGGAGGGTGCAAGGCATGCCGGGGGGAAACTTTTCTGTAGAAAAGTTTCCCCCCGGGCCCCCTTTCCAAAGACTTTCAATAGTAACGAGATGTTTCCCGCACCACATCGCACAAGTTAAAAAGTTTAGGAAGGGGAGAGCGCGAGAGGGGAGAACCCTTTGCAAAAGGGTTTCCCCTCTCGCACTTTTTTTATCCTCTTCCTTTCCGCCTCATTGCCCTTCCCCAAACCCTCTGGAAACAATCCCGGTTTGGGGCTATGGTGCGGCCCTGACGCATATCGCGTCGTGACCGCAACCCAGGGCGGCGGGCCGGGACGCATTTTCCGAAAACCGTCGCGACAGGACGCGGGGCCGGGCGAACGCCTGCGCGCCGCATGCCTGCCTTCCCGCCCGCCGCAGCTCCAAAGGCCCAACCATGGATAAGGTATTGCTCGACTACGGCAGCGGGGGGCGGGCCTCGCAGCGCATCATCAACGACTTGTTCTTCCGCCATCTCGGCAACGACATCCTGGCCCGCATGGACGACGCCGCCGTACTTTCCGTCAAAGGCCCCATCGCCATGAGCACGGACAGCTTCGTGGTCGATCCGGTTTTTTTCCCGGGCGGCGACATCGGCTCACTGGCCGTGCACGGCACGGTCAACGACGTGTCCATGATGGGCGCGCGACCGCTTTATCTGACCTGCGGCTTCATCCTCGAAGAAGGCCTGCCCATGGCCGATCTCGAACGCATCGTGGCCTCCATGGGCGAGGCGGCCCGCAAGGCCGGGGTGCGCATCGTGGCCGGCGACACCAAGGTCGTGCCCAAGGGCGCGGCGGACAAGATCTTCATCAACACGGCCGGCATTGGCGAAATTCAGGTCGATCCGGCCCCGAGCGGCCACCGGGCCGCCGTCGGCGACGCGGTGCTGATTTCCGGCTCCATGGGCGATCATGGCCTGGCCATCCTGTCCACCCGCGAGGGGCTGTCCTTCGATGCGCCGGTGGTCAGCGACAGCGCCTCCCTGGCCGGAATGGTGTCCCGGTTGCTCGAAGGACTGCCGGACGTGCACGTGCTGCGCGACCCGACGCGCGGCGGGCTGGCCACCACGTTAAACGAGATCGCCGGCCAGTCCGGGGTCGGCATCGAGCTGGACGAGAACACCATCCCCGTGGACCCGGCCGTGACCGGCGGCTGCGCCGTGCTCGGGCTCGATCCCCTGTACCTGGCCAACGAGGGCAAGTGCATCTGCATCGTGCCCGGGGCCGATGCCGAGGCGGCCTTGCAGGTGCTGCGGTCCGATCCCCTGGGCGGAAAAGCGGCCATCATCGGCCGGGTCGTGTCCGACCATCCCGGCAAGGTGGCCATGATTACGCCGCTTGGCGGGAAAAGGCTTCTCGGCATGCTCGAAGGCGAGCAACTGCCCCGTATCTGCTGACGCCGTCCGGCGGGCGGCGCCTGTGGCGGCAGCAACACTTTGACCCGATGGGAGCGCGAACATGAGCGTGTGCGATGTGGTGATCATGGGGGCCATGGGGCGCATGGGCGCGACCCTGGCCCGGCTGGCCAAGGCCGATCCGGACAACTACCGTCTGGCCGGGGCGCTGGAACGCAGCGGCTGCACCGATGGGTTGGCCGGGCTCGAATGCGCCGTGGGCGACGATCTGGCGACTGTTCTGGCCAAATGCCCGGGCGCGGTGGTGATCGACTTCACGGCTCCCCAGGCCAGTGTGGCCTCGGCGGAAATCGCGGCCAAGGCCGGCAACCCCATGGTCATCGGCACCACGGGGCTCTCCCCCGAACAGACGGCCGCCCTGGCCCGGTCGGCGGAAAAAACGCCTATTTTTTTCGCCCCCAACATGAGCGTGGGCCTCAACGTGCTCCTCACCGTGCTGCCCGATCTCGTGCGCAAGCTCGGCCCCGCCTATAACCTCGAGGTCATGGAAATCCACCACAACCGGAAAGCCGACGCGCCGAGCGGCACGGCCATCAAGCTCGGCCAGTGCCTGGCCTCGGCCCGGGGCCAGGAGTACGACGCGGTCAAGCGCCATACCCGCGACGGCATCATCGGGCCGCGCACCCAGGACGAAATCGGCGTGGCGGCGCTTCGCGGCGGTGATGTGGTGGGGGATCATACCGTCTATTTCTTCGGCCCCGGCGAACGCATCGAAGTGACGCACCGGGTGGGCAACCGGGAAACCTTCGCCCAGGGAGCCCTGCGGGCCGCCGCCTGGGTGCGGCGGCAAAAGCCCGGCAAACTCTACGCCATGGCCGACATGTTGGCGTAGGGAAGGGCAGGGGAGAAGCGTGAAGAACGTGCGAGAGGGGAAACCCTTTGAAAAGGGTTCTCCCCTCTCGCGCTCTCCCCATCCTAAACTTTTTACCTTTCGCGATGTGGTGCGGGAAACATCCCATTCCTATTGAAAGTCTTTGGAAAGGGGGTCTGGGGGAAAACTTTTCTTCAGAAAAGTTTTCCCCCAGCGGCTTCAATTCTCCTGTCTAAGCGGCCGAGACGGCGAGCTTCTCGCGCATGGCCCGCACCACGTCGCGCAGGGCCGCCTCCACGGCATCGAAGGCATGAGCGGCTCCTTTCGCGTCCGCGGCCTTGGCCGTTCGTTCCAGAGCGTGGCTGGCCTCACGCAACAGCGGCGTGCACATGGTGGCGGCGGCACCCTTGAGCGAGTGGGCCATGAAGGCCAACTGGTCGAAGTCGGCCAGGGCCAGCGCCTCGCGCATGGATTCCAGGTTGACCGGCTGTTCGGCCACGAAGGCCGCAAAAAGCTTCATGAGAAATCCGGTGTTGCCCCGGGCCTTGGTGAGAAGTTCGGACCATTCGAGGCTGCCGGCATCGGCCGGCATGGGGGCTGCCGGAGCCACCTCCTGTGCGGTCGTGGCTTGACGTCCCATGGCCCGCGACAGGGCCGTGGCCAGGCTTTCGGGGCTGACGGGCTTGCTCAGATATTCGTTCATGCCGGCACGCAGGAACGTCTCACGGTCTCCCTTGAGGGCATGGGCGGTCAGCGCCACGATGGGGATCTGCGGGTCGAAGTCCCCGGTCTTGTCCTGACGGATGGCCCGCGTCGCCTCCAACCCGTCCATCTCCGGCATCTGGATGTCCATGAGGATGATGTCGAAGCGCCGCCGTCGCAGCACCTCCAGGGCCCGGCGGCCGGTATGGGCCACCGCCACCTGGTGCCCATCCATTTCCAGCAGTTCCTGGGCATAGATCTGGTTGATGGGGTTGTCCTCGGCCAGCAGGATGGTCAGGGGACGGGATGGGGCCGTCCGGGGGGACACCACGGTGTCGGGGGCGTTCTCGTCGTGGTCGGCGGGCAAGCCGAAATCGATGGTGCATGAAAAGACGCTGCCTTGCCCCTCTTCGCTTTCCACGTCGTAGACGCCGCCTTGCATCTCGACCAGGTGCCGCACGATGGCCAGCCCCAGCCCCGCGCCCTGGTAGCGCCGGGCCGGCGACACGTCGGCCTGGGTGAAGCTGTCGAAAATGGCCTGGATCTTGTCGCGCGGGATGCCGATGCCGGTGTCGCGCACGGCGAAGCGCAGCCGCACCTTGCCTGGGAGGGAGGTATCCTGTTCCGGACACACGGCCAGGACGACGCTGCCGGAGTCGGTGAACTTGACCGCGTTGCCGACGAGATTGATGAGAATCTGACGCAGCCGGCTGGCGTCGCCGACGAGATTCTGGGGCACCTCGCCGAGAAAACGGTATTCCAGGGACAGGCCTTTTTTGACGGCCAGGGGACGAAAGACGCTGACCGCCTCCTCCACCGTGGCGAACAGGTCGAACGGCGTCTTGGCCAATTCGAGCGCGCCGACCTCGATGCGGGCGTAGTCCACGATGTCGTTGAGCACGGTCAAAAGCGATTGGGCCGAGTGGCGGGCCATTTCCAGATACTCGCGCTGCTTGGAGGTCAGCTCCGTGGCCAGGGTCAGCTCGGTCATGCCCAGGATGCCGATCATGGGCGTGCGGATTTCATGGGTGATGTTGGCCAGGAAATTGCTTTTGGCGCGTTCACCGGCCAGGGCGGCCTCATGGGCGGCGGCCAGCGCCGTCCTGGCCTCCCGCAGTTCGGTGACGTCGCGAAGCCATACGCGGGTGAGCGGCAGCCCCACCTCGCCCAGGCTTTCCTGGCGCATGAGCGCCGTACGGGACGTTGTCGCAATGGTGACCTCGGTGCCGCCCGGCGACGCGCCGAGGGGAATGCCGAAGGGAAGGCCCGTCAACTGGTTGGATGGCGTGCCGAAGAGCGCGCTGGCGGCGTCGGTGGCGTGGAGAATGATGCCGCTTTCATCCAAGAGGAGCAGGGCGTCACCGGTCAGGCGGCCCAGAATGTCGGTGTCGCGAATCAGTTGTTCGGGCATGGGTGACTCATCCCTTGATGCAGGCCAGGGGGCGGATCCTGGCGGTTTTGACGGCGAGACCCAGGCCATGGGCCGCCTGGACCACTTCCTCGATGTCCTTGTAGGCTTGGGGCGCTTCCTCGCCAAGTCCGCGCAGGTCGTGGGCGCGAAGGCTGATGCCTTTTGCCGTCAGGTCGGCAAGGACGCTACGGCCGGGAAAGCGCTTGACCGCCTGCTTGCGTCCGAGTGTCCGGCCCGCGCCGTGGCAGGCCGAGGTCAAGGCGGCGGGCGGCGAGGCGTCTGTCCCGGACAAAATGTAGGAGGCGGTGCCCATGCTGCCCCCGACCAGCACCGGCTGTCCCACGCCCCGGAAGGGTTGGGGCAGGTCGGGGTGGCTCGGTCCCAAGGCCCGGGTCGCGCCTTTGCGGTGGACGTAAAGTTTCCGGACGCCATGTGGCGTGGGATGGCGTTCGACCTTGCAGGTGTTGTGGGAGACGTCGTAGAGCAGGCGCAGGCGGCAGCCGGGAAAAAGCGCGGCAAAGACCTCGCGCACGAGATGGGTGATGACCTGCCGGCCGGCCAGGGCGCAGTTGATGGCCGCGCGCATGGCCCCGAGATAGCGTGCACCTTCGGGCGATGCGATGGGGGCGCAGGCCAGGTCCGGATCGGGCAGGGCAATGCCGTGGCGCGGCGCGGCTTGGCGCATGATGGCCATATGGTCCGTGGCCACTTGGTGTCCCAGGCCCCGGGAGCCGCAATGGATCGAAACCACGATCTGGTCCGGGCGCAGCCCATAGGCGGTCGCCGCACGCGCGTCGCAGATTTCCTCCACCCGCTGCACTTCGAGATAGTGATTGCCGCAGCCCAGCGTGCCGAGCGCATCGCGCTGGCGCTCCCGGGCGCGCGGTGAAACGGCTTCGGGATCGGCCCCGTCCATGCGGCCGCCTTCCTCGCAACGCGCGATATCCCCGGCCTCGCCGTAGCCTTCGGTCACGGCCCAGGCCGCGCCGCCCGCGAGCATCCGGTCCATGTCGCGATCCGACAGGCGAAGCCCGCCCGTGCTGCCCAGGCCGGCCGGGATCCGTGCGAAAAGCGCGTCGGCCAGGGCTTCCCGTACCGGAGCCACGTCCGCCGTGTCGAGGTCGGTCAGCAGGGTGCGCACGCCGCAGGCGATGTCGAAGCCCACGCCGCCGGCGCTGACCACGCCCCCGGCCTCAGGATCGAAGGCGGCCACGCAGCCGATGGGAAAGCCGTAACCCGGATGGGTATCGGGCATGGCGGCAACGGGCGCGGCCACTCCGGGTAGGCTGGCCACGTTGCGCAGTTGGGTCAGCACCTCTTCCTCCACCGCGTCGATGAGCGGGGGCGAGCCGAAGAGCAGGCAGGGCACGCGCATGGCGCCCGAGGGCGCAAGCTCCCAGACCAGCGCCTCCCGGCGCGTCAGATTACGGCCTTTCATGCGTCGTTCCCGTCCCCGTGACTCCATACTTCCCTATAGGGAAATGTTAGGGCACGGAGCGGGAACTTTGTCAAGGCATTGGGGCCTTGGGCGCTTTGGCAGTGGACGCATCCGGGGGAAAGGCGGTGCACATGGCCCTGACCACGGCCGCGTTGCCGACGGGTGTGAGATGGGAATCCGTGGGCCAGTAGTAGAGCCCGACGTCCGGGGCGCTCATGAAGGGACGCAGCATATCCAGGGTCGGGAGGCCGGCCTGGTCGAGCAGCAAGCCGACAAGGCCGTGCAGGGCATTGAGGTTTCGCGTCTCGTCGCCGGCCTTGGCCGCGAACTCGCTGCGCGCCGGCACGGCCTTGAAGTCGATGTCCGGATAGAGCGCCTGCAAGGCGGTGGGAATCAGGACCACGTACAGTTTCAGGTGCTCCTGCCGCGCCAGTTGCCGCAGCTGCGCCAGGACGTCGGCCACCTGCTTCTCCTCGCGCGGGCCGAACCAGGCGGTGTCGGCAAAGGTGCGGTAGAAGGGGTGGAAGGCGAACGGCAGCCCGCGTTGGGTGGGCACGGACAGGGGCACGGGATAATAGCCGTGGGTGTCGACGGTCGGCTTGGGACCGGCGGCGAGCGCCTGTCCCGAACCCCGGCTGGCATCGCGCAGGAAGCGCACCAGCCGGCGCAGGGTGAGGAGCTTCAAATGCCGCGACAGCCCGAGGTTGTCCTCGGCCACCCGGGAAAGGTAGACGAACAGGTCCGCCGACACGTCGTTGCCGATGTAAAGGAGCACGAAGACCGTGTCCCCGCCGAAATGCTCGGGCGAGCCCACGGGGGCCTGCTCGGTCAGCCGGCGCAGGATGTCGCGGTATTGGGGGAGCCCGTAGCCGTTCTTGCAGGCCGCGTAGACGGGCTTTCCGGTAGCTTTTTCGTACAGGGCCGGGATGGAGGCCGCCGAGCCCGAGCCTGCGCCGTAGCAGAACGAATCGCCGATAAAAAGGACGCTGGCGTCGCGGGGCATGCGGCTGTTCCACCAGCCCAGGGCGTCGGTGCCGGATACGGTCAGGGACGGCGGATCGGGCAGGTACATGCCGTAGGCCCGGTAGGCGTCATCGGCGGTGCCGGGACGTGGCGGCAGCCCGGGCTGGTTGACGTAGCCGTGGAGCCACGGCCGATAGCGCGGGTTGGTGTCCGGGTTGAACACGCCGTAGGAATAGAGCAGTTCCCTGTGCTTGGGCGAAAAAAGGTGGGTTCGCGGTACAAGGCGATAAAGGCCGGCGTCCAGGGCCACGAGGGCCAGGTAGAACACGGCGGCGAAACAAGCCACGCCGACAAGCCGGCGCGACAGCCGATGGCAAAACGTCATTTTGGGCATATGGAACGCGTGGGCGGGCAGGCCCGGTGCAATGCGGGGGCGAAGCGGAAGGAAGGATTCGCAGCCGTTTCGTCCCCGCGGCAATGCCGTCCCGGCGGGACCGGGACGTGATCGTCAGATCTTGTAGAGTTTATCCCCGGGGATGATGTTGATGTTGTTTTTCTGCAAGAGTTCAATGGCCTGATCGGTGCGGTCGAAGCGGACGATGATGACCGCCGAATGCTCGCACTGGTGCACGAAGGCGTACATGTATTCCACATTGATGCCGCCGTTGCAGAGCATTTGCAGCATGGAATGCAGGCCGCCGGGGGAATCCGGGACTTCCACGGCCACCACGGCGTTTCTGCCCACGGTGAATCCGTGTTCCTTAAGGGCGACCTTGGCTTTCTCGTGGTCGCTGACGATCAGGCGCAGGATGCCGAAATCCGAGGTGTCGGCCAGGGACAGGGCCCGGATGTTGATGCCGGCCTCGGCCAGGACACGGGTCACTTCCTCCAGGCGTCCGGCGCGGTTTTCCAGGAAAATGGAAATCTGTTCGGCTTTTATCATGGCGTATCCCTCCGGATGGCGGGTTGAAAACCGTTAGGCGTGGCGCAGGTCCACAACGCGTTTGGCCTTGCCTTCCGAGCGCTGGATGCTCCGTGGTTCGACAAGCTTGACCACAGTGGTGACCCCCAGGAACTCCTTGATGTTCTTCTGGATCTTCGCTTCCAGGCGCTGGAGTTTCCGGATTTCGTCGGAAAAAAGCTTCTCATCCACTTCCACCTGAACGGTCAGTGTGTCAAGGTTGCCCTCACGCTCGACCACGAGCTGGTAGTAGGGGGAGAGGCCTTCGGTCTCGAGCAGGATGCTTTCGATCTGGGACGGGAACACGTTGACCCCGCGGATGATCAGCATATCGTCGCTTCGGCCCTGGACGCGGATCATGCGGGCGGTGGTGCGGCCGCACTTGCAGGGCGTGTAGTTGAGGGAGGTGATGTCGCGGGTGCGGTAGCGGATCAGCGGCTGGGCTTCCTTGGTCAGGGTGGTGATGACCAGCTCGCCGGGCTGTCCCGGGGGCAGAGGCTCGAGCGTCACCGGGTCGATGACCTCGCACAGGAAATGGTCTTCCTGCAAGTGCGCCCCCTGTTGGGCTTCGGTGCACTCGATGCCGACCCCCGGCCCCATGACCTCGGACAGGCCGTAGATGTCGATGGCCTTGATGCCCATCTTCGTCTCGATTTCGCGGCGCATCTCGTTGGTCCAGGGCTCGGCTCCGAACACGCCGATGCGCAGCGGCAGATCCTTGATATCGATGCCGGCCTCGAGGGCTGTTTCGTAGAGCACCAGGCTGTAGGAGGGGGTGCAGCAGATGACCGTGGCCCCGAAATCCCGCAGCAGCATGGCCTGCCGCCGGGTGCCGCCGCCGGAAACCGGCACCGTGGTCGCGCCGAGGCGCTCGGCGCCGTAGTGGGCGCCAAGGCCGCCGGTGAAAAGGCCGTAGCCGTAGGCCACGTGAATGATGTCGCGGCGGGTGGCCCCGGCCGCCGTCAGGGACCGGGCCATCATGGTGGCCCAGTTGGTCACGTCGCGCTGGGTGTAGCCGGTCACGGTGGCCTTGCCGGTGGTGCCGGAGGAAGCGTGGATGCGCACCACGTTGTCCTTGGGCACGGCGAACAGCCCGAAGGGATAATGGTTGCGCAGGTCCTGCTTTTCGGTAAACGGCAGGTAGCGCACGTCGGCCAGGCTCTTGATGTCGGCCGGGGTGATCCCAGCTTCGTCGAAGGCCTTTCGGTAAAAGGCCACGTTGGCGTAGACCCGCTCGCATTGGATCCTGAGGCGTCGCAGCTGGATGGCCTCAAGCTCGTCGCGGGGCAGGGTTTCGATATCCATGTCGAAAATCATGCGGCTTCCTCCAGATGACGGCCAAGGAAGGGATGGCTTGGCGCGCCCAATGGGATTACCTGCCCGAAAGCCGCCCGGGGCGTCAAGAGAGGGCCGCGAAAAAGGGAACTCGTCGGCCGTGCCATTTGCGGGTGCGGCGCAAATCGGATAAACCACCGTGGTTTCCCGCTATCGCCGGTATGGCCTGGTCGCGGGAGACACGTACGCTCCGGAGATAAAATGCCTGAAATCACATCCGACAAGAACCTCGACGCCGTGCAGAAGGCCGTTATGGTCGCCGGCTGGCTGGCCGAGAAAAAGGCCAGGAACATCCTGGCCCTCGACGTCGCGTCCATCAACCCCGTGTGCGAGGCCATGGTCGTGGCCTCGGCCGTCAGCGCCCGCCAGGCCAAGGCCCTCGCCGACCATGTGCTGGAACAGTGCGGCACGCACGGCTTTTCCTACCTCGGTATGGAGGGCTACCGCCATGGCCAATGGGTGCTGCTCGATTTGAACGATGTCATGGTGCACATCTTCCAGGAAGACCTGCGCCCCTTCTACAACATCGAAGGACTGTGGTCGGAGGGCCAGCGTATCGCCCTGTCCGCTCCGGCCGCCGACGAAACCAAGCCGTAATGAAACCGACTCCCACGCTTCTGCTCATTCTCGACGGCTGGGGGCTGGCCTCGGCCGGCCCCGGCAATGCCGTGACCGAAGCCGGCATGCCGACCCTCGACCGGTTGCTCGATACATATCCGTCCACCACCCTGGCCTGTTCGGGCCGGGCCGTGGGGCTGCCGGACGGGTTCATGGGCAACTCCGAGGTCGGCCACATGAATATCGGCGCGGGCCGGGTGGTCTACCAGGACATGACCCGCATCGACATGGCCGTGGAGCAGGGGGGGCTTGCCGCCAACCCCGTCCTGGCCGACCTGGCCAGGGCCTCCCTGGCCGCCGGCGGGCGCGTCCATCTCATGGGCCTCGTCTCGGACGGCGGGGTGCACAGCCACATCCGGCACCTTAAAGCCTTGGTTGAGACTTTTATTGCCCTTGGCCAGCGCGATATTCTCGTGCACGCCTTTCTCGACGGCCGCGACACGCCGCCCCAAAGCGGCGCGGGCTACGTGGCCGGGCTCGAAGCTTTTTTGCGCGAAACCGGGGCCGGCCGCATCGCCAGCCTCACCGGGCGTTTTTACGCCATGGACCGCGACAAGCGTTTCGACCGGGTGGCCGAGGCCTATGCCGGCCTGACCGAAGGCGTGGGCGAATCCTTTGCCGATCCCATTGCGGCGGTCAAAGCCGCTTACGACGCTGGCCAGACCGATGAATTCGTCAAGCCCCGGGTGCTTACCGGCGGGGACGGGGTGATCCGCGACGGTGACGCCGTGTTCTTTTTCAACTTCCGGGCCGACCGGGCCAGGGAGATCACGGCGGCGCTGACCCGCGACGATTTTGACGGCTTTGCCCGCAATATGCGGCCGAAGCTTTCGGGTTTCGCCACCATGACTGAATACGACAGCGCGTTTAAGCTGCCCGTGGCCTTTGCCCCGGAAAGCCTCACCGACGTTTTGGGCGAGGTCTATTCCCGGGAAGGGCTCACCCAGCTGCGCCTGGCCGAGACAGAGAAATACGCCCACGTCACCTATTTCATGAACTGCGGCCGCGAAGAGCCTTTTCCGGGCGAGGAGCGCATCCTCGTTCCGTCGCCGCGCGACGTGGCCACCTACGACCTCAAGCCCGAGATGAGCGCCATGGCCGTCACCGATGCATTTCTGGCCTCCATGGACAAGGGGCATAGCCTCTCCATCGTCAATCTGGCCAACTGCGACATGGTCGGCCACACCGGGATTCTCGAGGCGGCCAAGACGGCCGTGCGCACAGTCGACGCCTGCGTGGCCCGCATCGCTGCGGCTGTCGCCGACGCCGGCTGGCGCATGTTCGTCACCGCCGACCACGGCAACGCCGAGGAGATGATCGCCCCGGACGGCGGCCCCATGACCGCCCACACCCTCAATCCGGTGCGCCTCATCCTTGTCGATCCGGCGAAAAAGGGTGGCCGGCTCTCTCCGGGCAGGCTCGGCGACATCGCCCCCACGCTGCTGACCCTGGCCGGACTGCCCGTGCCGGCGGCCATGAGCGGAAACTGTCTTTTTGCGGAGCAGGGTTCATGAGCAACGAGTCGCGAAAGCCCCTCACCCCGGCCAAGCCCGTCGGGGTGGAACTGGTGTTTCTCTATCCGTGTCCCTTCTGCCACCGCGAGGTGCCGGTGGTGGCTCCGGTCAAGCCCGCCATGATCGCCTGCGACGCCTGCCGGAACCGGTTCCCCATCGTGCCGGTGGACGATCGTTCGGTGCGCTTCGTCAAGGTGATGCTGGCCGGCGGCAAGGCGGCCGTGGACCCGGATTTCATCTGACGGGTCGCCGCTAGGCTTTTTCGGGCGCACCGTCGTAACGGAGGCTTGCCATGCCCTACGTCGCTGTCATCGCGCTGTTGGCGATACTCGTCTTCATCCACGAACTGGGCCACTTTCTGGCCGCCAAGGCCCTTGGCCTGCCGGTCGCTCGGTTTTCCCTGGGCTTCGGGCCGGTGTTGTGGAGCCGGTCGTTTGGCGGCACCCGCTATTGCCTGTCCGCCGTGCCCCTTGGCGGCTATGTGCTGCTCGACCTGATCGATTCCCGCGATTACCTTGCCCGCCCCCTGGCGGCGCGTCTGCTTTTCTCCCTGGCCGGTCCATTGGCCAATGTGCTTGCCGCCTGCGGCTGTTATGGCGTGGCCTGCTTTCTGACTCCCGGCGCGCACGGCCTTGCCGCGCTGTGGCAGCCGTTCGTCTGGACGGCCAAAAGCGCGGGGCTGATCCTGTCGTCCATTCCGGAACTGTTTCGCCACGCCGGGGAACTCAGCAGCCTTGTCGGCATCGTGGCCGAAGGCGGGCGGTATGTACGGGGCGAGACGGTCCGGCTGTTTTTATTCGGCGGCTATCTCTCCATGAGCCTGGCCGTTTTCAACCTGCTCCCCCTGCCGCCCCTCGACGGCGGCAAGATCGTATTCGATAGCCTCGAGCGCTGCGCTTCCCGCTTCGCCCGCTTCTACCTACCCTCGGCGGTCTGCGGCTGGCTGGTCCTTATTGCGCTCATGGTTTACGCCACGGCGAACGACATCGTAAAATATCTGGCCTGAGTCCCGATCGGGAAATGGCTCCGGCTATGCGCCCCAAAGCCGCTCCCATTCCGGCCGCGCGTGAAAAGACCCTTGCCCGGGCACTTCTGGAGGCGTTGTCCTTCTTGAATGAGCCGGCAACGGCTCTGGAACTTTCCGCGGAGGTCCGGGCCGGTGAAAAGGCCGTGCTGGCCGCTCTGGACCATGTGCGCCGGTCGCTTCGTCGGGGAGGCTCGCCTCTCATCGTCCATCCGGCGCACTGCCTCGCCTGCGGGTACGTCTTCGCCAAGCGTGACCGGCTGGCCAAACCCGGCAAGTGTCCCGTTTGCCGGGCGACACGCATTGCGCCGCCCCGATTTTCCCTCGAATCGTCGCCGGATGTGGACGACCGATTCCCTTTGGGTCACTATGCTGAGGGTCCATACCAAGGAGGTCTTCCCATGCCCGTAAGCCCGCTGGCCGGCAAGCCGGCTCCCAGGTCGCTTCTCGTCAACGTGCCAAGGCTCGTTGCGTCCTATTATGCCGTCATTCCCGACCCGGCCGATCCCTTGCAGCGGGTGTCCTTCGGCACCTCCGGCCACCGGGGTTCGTCCCTGGACGGGTCGTTCAACGAGCATCATATCCTGGCCACCACCCAGGCCATCTGTGACTATCGGGCCGGCAAGGGCATCACCGGGCCGCTTTTTCTCGGCATGGACACCCACGCCCTGTCCGAGCCGGCCTTCATCACCGCCCTTGAAGTCCTGGCCGCAAACGGCGTTACCACCCGCATCCAGGCCGGACGCGGCTACACCCCGACCCCGGTCATCTCCCACGCCATCCTGACCTTCAACCGCGATCACAAAGGGGTCCACGCCGACGGCATCGTCATTACGCCGTCCCACAATCCCCCGGACGACGGCGGCTTCAAGTACAATCCCCCCTCCGGTGGCCCGGCCGATACCGACATCACCAGGACCGTCCAGGACATGGCCAACGCCTACCTGGAGAAGAAACTCGCCGGTGTGCGCCGCATGCCCTACGCCGCCGCGCTTCGGGCCGCGACCACCGAGGAATACGACTACGTCATGCCCTACGTGGCCGACCTGGAAAACATGGTCGACATGGCCGCCATCCGCGACTCCGGCATCCACATTGGCGTCGATCCGCTGGGCGGCTCGGGCGTGGGGTTCTGGGAACCCATGGTCGAACGCTTCCGCCTTAACCTGTCGCTCATAAGCGATGTGGTCGACCCGACGTTTTCGTTCATGACCGTGGACAAGGACGGCAAGATCCGCATGGACTGCTCCTCGCCCTATGCCATGGCCCGCCTCATCGAACACCGCCAGTCCTACGACATCGCCTTCGGCAACGACCCGGACTATGACCGCCACGGCATCGTCACCCGCTCGGCCGGGCTTTTAAATCCCAACAACTACCTGGCCGTGGCCATCAACTACCTCTTCACCACACGCCCGAACTGGCGCGCCGACGCGGCGGTCGGCAAGACCGTGGTCTCGAGCGCCATGATCGACCGGGTGGCGGCCGGGCTTGGCCGTAAATTGTGCGAGGTGCCCGTCGGATTCAAATGGTTCGTCCCCGGGCTCATCGACGGCTCCTTCGGCTTCGGTGGCGAGGAAAGCGCCGGCGCGTCCTATCTGCGTAAGGACGGCACGGTCTGGACCACGGACAAGGACGGCATCATCATGGATCTGCTCGCGGCCGAGATCACGGCCAAGACCGGCAAGGACCCGGCCGAGCATTACACGGCGCTGACCGAACGCTTCGGCGCACCCATCTACGAACGCCTCGACGCCCCGGCCAGCAAACCCCAAAAAGCCGCCCTGGCCAAGCTCTCCCCGGATATGGTCACCGTCACCACGCTTGCCGGCGAGGCCATCGTGGCCAAGCTGACCAATGCCCCGGGCAACGGCGCGTCCATCGGCGGGCTCAAGGTGGTGACCGAAAACGGCTGGTTCGCGGCGCGCCCCTCTGGCACCGAGGACATCTATAAAATCTATGCCGAAAGCTTCAACGGCCGTGAACACCTGCAGGCCCTCCAGGCCGAGGCCAGGGAGATCGTCGACGCCGCTTTCAAGGCAGCAGGAGTATAGGGGAGAGGGAGGGGGAATGCCTCCGGCGGCCAGGGGGGAAACTTTTTGAAAAAAGTTTCCCCCCTGGACCCCCCTTCAAAAACTTTCCAAGGGGTGTGGGGGCTTTTTATCCGAGGAGAAAAGGTTCTTTCAATTATTTAGATCCAACATTTTGGAAAGATTGAATATTTTTTGAGCACACAGCCAGAGTCGGCGGTTTTGACTGTTGGAATGAGGATAGCGTGCTGTTGCTTCCGTACGAGGCGGTTATCATCCCGACATCCGCGTAGCGGGCGGGCATTTCTCCCGGACACGGAAGTGTGACCAGGGCCGGGGCGGGGGCAGGGCGGACGCGAAGGCGTATTCTTCAAATATGCGCCGCGCGCGGCCGTCCTGCCCCCGCCCCGGCCAACCAGCGAACCGACCAGCTTGCCAACGTACCCCCCCCAACAAACCACCCACTCACTCCCCCCCCAGCCGGCCGAATAAACCGAAAAGGACGGATTCCTGTGAGGCGAAATCCGTCTTTCTTCTCCGAGGGGAGGACTTGCAACATCGCAGGGAGCCCGATATTTGAAGGCCCGGCGAAGCGCATGGAAGAGAAAAACCCCTTGGGACCCGAGGCCGTCCGGCTTCTGGCCGCATTGGCCGCCCAGCCGGAAGCGGCCTTCCCGGATCGCGTCATGCCCGGCGAAGTGGCGACGCGGCTCGGCTTTGCGCCGGGAAAGGCCTGGCGGCTTTTCCGGGCTCTCTTCGACAAGGGGTATTATCAATACGACATCTCGGCCTACAGCGGCCGGCTGACCGAAGCCGGACGCGTGGCCGCAAAGGACTTGCCCAAGTGAAGTTGTATCAGCATTGCCTCAGCGCCATCCCGCTGGCCGTGGCCGGTTACGCCGCCGCCGGGGGAAGTGTGGCGGCCGGGTTCATGGCCGGTTTCTCCAGCGTTCTCATGGATCTTGACCACGTAGCGGACTACGTGATCCACAATCGCGGCTGGGGCGGGGTGGAGGACTTTTTCAAAAGCTGCGAAGAGGGCCGGCTGACGAAGCTCTATCTCGTGATGCACGGCTTCGAGTGGCTGATTCTCCTGTGGCTTCTCATCGGCACGGGCGCGGCCGCGCCCTGGGGTGTGGGGCTGGCCATCGGCATGTCGGGCCATATGCTGCTCGACTGGCACGGCAACCGCCACATCGTCAAACCCTCGTTCTATTGGCTCTGGTTCCGGGCCCAGCACAACTTCGACGGCAACGCGCTCTACCGGGTCCCACCGGGAATGGCCGTCGAAGCGGTTCGGGAAAACCGCGTCTAGTGTTGCGCTCGTAAGAGCTCCATCCTTTCGAGGCCGTTTTCGCAGTAACGGCAGGCGAGGCGCGTTTAGCGTCTGGCCTGCCGGCCGGCCGGGCACTGGGATTTGGCCGGGGCGTGGATGGCGAGGCGCAGCTCGGGGGCCAGTCCCGTCTCCACGGCCTCGCTCAGGAAAAAGGCCGGGGAATCGTCGAGCGCCTCGAGTCCCGTGATGCGCTCCAGGTGGAAAAGTTCTCCCCAGCTTGTGGCGTAAAGCACGTCCGCGGTCACGGTGCGGCGTTCCTCGCGCGGGGCGAGCAGGTTGACCGCGATCAGGGCGGCGGTGATGCGTTCCGGAGCCAGCCCCCAGGACAGCGGCGGGGCAAAGGTCTCCTTGGCCGGGAATGTGTCGTGGATGGCCGCGAGCAGCCCGGTGGCATCGGGCAGGGTGAGCGGCGCCGGCAGGGGCGATGCGCCAAGCGCCATGCCCGGTCGGTAGAGCTCGTTGGCCACGATCCAGGCGCAAAGGCGCGGCAGCGAGGCGTCCTGGCGCACGGTTTCCCGCGTTCGCGCCCCGCGTTCGCCGTCTCCTCCCCGTGGTTCGGCGCGCAGCACAAAACCCTTTTCCTTGGGCGCGATTTCCTCGTAGCCGAATTCCAGTGAATCGAACAGGTCATGCCCCGGGCGCACGAACGGCAGACGCATGATCTTGCCGACCTTGCGGCCGAAGCTGGCGGCAATGCGACGCGACAACATGGTCTGGTCGCGCTCGGTCAGCCCCCCGCCGCTGGCCAATTCCCGGCTTCGCTCCTTGAGCCGTTCATACGCGCGCAGAAAATACCGGGTGATGGCGTCGCCGAGGGCCATGGCCGCGGCGAAGCTCGCCTGTCCGGTCTTGGCCTCCCGTTTGGGCGGCGGCGGGCAAGCGCCGCCGCCCGTCGGGGCATAGGGAAAATAATGGTCAAGAAGGGTGTCGCCGTCGCGGCCGACGTATTCCTCGCAAGGATCGAAGCCGGTTTTTTGCATGAACGCCTGGCGCAGCAGCTCCGCTGCCCCGCTCTGGCCGCCGGCCTCGTAATGCCGGCTGACTTCGCGGAACAGCAGGGCGTACGGATCGCAATGCCAAAGTCCGCTCAGGTTGCTGAAGATGGACTGCTTGAGCGTGTCGCAAAGCAGTTCCGGCGTGCTCGGGGCGGCGGCGTATTTTTCCAGCAGTCCGAACTTGATGATGGATTTGAACGGGCTCGTTAAGGATTTGACGATCATCCACAGTGAGGCCCCGAAATATTCGTCTCCGGCGATGGACTGCACACAACCGAAATCCAGGGTGTCGGCCGCGATTTCCGGTTCGGACCGGACAAGGCCGGCCAGCGCCTTGGCGTAGGCTTCCGGGGTGATGCGCGGCGCCATGCACCACCAGGCCGGTTTGCGGCCGGCCACGACCAAGGCCGTGCGGTAGAACTCCTCCTTGAGCAGGCAGCCCTGGGCCGAGCCGTACCCTTCGTCCTCGGAATAGCCGAACACGTTGTCGCGCACGTCGGCAACGGTCATGCAGAAAAAATGGATTTCGAGCCCCTGCTCGGCCATGGCCTGTTGGCTGATGGTTTCGAGCTTTTCCTGAAAGGCCGCGTAGTCCGGGCGCGAGGCCGCCTTTTCATTCAGGCAGACCCAGACGTCGAGATCCGACTGCGCGCCCTGGGCCACGGTGCCCACGCTGCCGATGGTGTAGACCGCCTCCACGCCGATGGGGGCCAGGGGACGGCTGACGCAGTCCGCGATCGTCCGGCCGCCATGCCGCGCGGCATGGCGCACGGCCGGCAGGTCGGGGGAGTATCCGGCGATGCGCGCCGCCGGCGCTTGCCGCGTGCCCGAGGCGTCGCGCACGAAGGGCGCTTCGATAAGAACGGGCATCATGTCCACAAAGGCCGCGCCCGCTTCGCCAAGACGCCTTCTGGCCCAGGACAGCCTGCGTTTGTTGTTGGCCAGAAATGCCCGCCGCCGCCGGGCCACGTCCCGGGAGAAAAAGGCCGCGTCGCAACAGGCGGCCACAAGGCGTAGGCCCGGGCCCGCGGCAAGCGCCGAAGGCAGGGGGATGTCCATCTCGGTTTCGGCCAGGGCGCCGGCTTCGTCCTTGGCCATGGCCCCCAGGATGTCCGGTTCGTCCGTGGCGCCGGTAAAGCGCGATCCGGCGAAATAGCAGCCCTTGGTGCGCACGCCGCGCAGGTTGGCCCGGGGAAAGGAGGCCATCTCGAACAGGCAATCGGAAAAAAGCGCGCCCCGGGCTGAAAATTCGTGCAACACCGCCCGCACCAGACTGACGCCCCGAAACCGGCAGCGGGTCAGTTTCAGGTCGCTGACGGCGGCGCCGTAAAAGTCGCATTCCCAGGCTTCGACCGCATCGAAGGCCAGGTTGCGGCCCGTGATCGAGGCAAAGGAGCACAGGCGGAGTTCGCACGCGTCGAAGCGCACGTTTTCGAGCATGCTTTTGGGAAACCGGCAATCGGCGAAGCGGCAGCTGCGAAACGCCACCAGGGAAAACGAGGCCTCCTCGAAGCCGACGTCCGTGAACTGGCAATTGGTGAAGGTCGTCTTGGCAAATGAGGCCTGCCGCAGGTTTGCCGCGCGAAACAGGGCCTTGGAAAAAGTGGCTCCGGTTACCTGCACGCCGTCCAGGCGCACCCAGGAGGCCTGGAAGTTGTTGATTTCCCCGCCGGCCGCCAGTGTACGGCGAAGCGCCTCGGTCTTGCCGTCCGCATCCTCCCCGGCCGGACCGCCCACCATGGTTTTGACGCGTCCCCAAAGCCCCTTTTGCTCCTGCCGGGCCACGGCCGGGCCGGGCACGGGAGGGGGGGGCGGGAAAGGACGTGCGGCGGCCCTGGCCCGGGCGGCCAGATCGTTTAAGAGCACTTGCCCCAGGTCGGGGGAGGCGATTCCCGATTTGAGCGCGGCCCGGGCGGCGATCTCCATGGTCCGGGGGACGGCGGCGGCCAGGATGGCATAGACCGCCGTCAGCGTCCCCTGGCGCGCCTGGGCCGGAAGCGCCCGCAGGGACTGGCCGAAGGCGGTCAGGGGCAGGGTGGCCAGAAAGGCGGCCAGTTCGACCGTGCGGCCCGGCTCGTTGGCGATGCAGTCGGCGGCGGCGGCGGCGGCCTGGGCGGGGTCGCAATGGGCCAGGGCGGTCAGGGCGGCGGCCGTAAGCGAAGGTTCCGGCGTGGTCAGCAGGGCCCGCAGGGGCGCAGCCGCCACGGCCGGGTCGACGCCGGGGGTCTCGGCCAGGGCGAAGCAAACCGTTTCGGCGGAAACCTCGTCCATTTCGCCAAGGCGCACGGCCAGCTTTTCGATCAGCGTGGGTTCGCGCAGGCGGCCGACGACACGGGCCATGTACCGGGTCTGCTCGGCGGAGAGGTCCATGTCCAACAGCCGGTGCAGCCACATGCCGAGGCGGCCCCGCACCAGGGCGTTGCGCACGGGCAGGGCCGGATATTCGTGGCGGTTGGCCAGGAGGTCGAGCAGAATGAGCAGTTCGTCCGGCACGCGTTCGACCACGTCGGCGATGATCTCGAGGCAATACTGGTCCGTTTTGGGGCGCGAGGGCCGGGGGCGGCGGTAAAAGGCATTGGCAAAAAGGAGTTTTTCCTCGACGCCGAGGGAACCGAGGATGGAGACGGCCTGGTCCTCGGGCAGTTTTTCCAGATGGATGACGGCCAGGACTTCGCCTTCGACGCCGAGGCGGAAAAGGAGCCCGAAGGCCTGCCTGGCGAAGTGCTCATCGCCGGCGGCGAGCAGGGCGGCCAGCAAAAAGGCCAGTTCGGACGCTTCGCCGGCCGTGGCCGGATCGTTGAAGGCTCCCCGGTCGATAAAGGCCAGCGCCTGTCTGGCCAGGGGAACCAGGGGGGACAGGTCGGACCCCGGCGGCTGGGACAGACCGGTGCGCAGGGTCCGCATGATGGCCTGGGCCGGGGAGCCCGGCCGGGTCACGGCGTGCCTCTGGCCGCGGCGGCAGGCGCCTTACGTGCGGGGTGCGGCGTCCACATAGTAGGAAACCTGCCTGCCGGGATTGAGGTAGTGGAGCACGTCCGGGGCAAGATCCGCAGGCTTCACGGCCTTGGTCACGGTCAGTTCCGTCTCGATGCCGAGATCGATGATCAGCGCCTCGCGTTTGGGGATGTCGGGATGGTAAATCTTGATGCTCGGCCGCATGGAGTCGCGCATGTTGGCGGAAACGACCATGCCCTGCATGCCGTTGGATAGTGTGACCAGGGTGCCGGGCGGGTAGACGCCGAGCTTGCGGATAAAAAAGGTGACGGCCTTGGGATCGTAGAAAGCGCGATGCTTGTACAGGGCCTTCATGGCCTCATGGGGTGTCAGCCCTTCTTCGCCGTCCCTGCCGTTGCAGAAACGGTCGTAGGCATCGGCCACACTGGCGATGCGGGCGCCGAGGGAGATGGCGGAACCGGTGAGATGGGCGGGAAAACCCGAGCCGTCGACGAATTCGTGGTGTTGCAGGACCAGGGCCTGGGACGCCGGAGGAAAGGCGGGTACGGCGGCCAGCATTTTTGAGCCGATCCTGGGATGCTCCATGTAGTATTCCTTGAGCACCTTGTTCATGGTCAGCATGTTGCCCTTGGTGAAGCGCTGAATGGGCACACGGCCCTTGCCGACATCGTGAAAAAGCGCGCCCATGCCGATTTCCTCGATGTCTTTTTTGTCGACACCCATCTCCTTGGCCAGCATCATGGACAGCACGGCCACGTTTAACGCGTGGTAGTGCTTGGCCTCCTCCCGCATTTTGGCGGTCATGACGTTGATGAGGACATCGAGGTCGGACAGGAACACATCGGCCATGGGGCCGACCACCTCGCCGGCCGCTTCCAGCACTTCGGCGCTGGGGGAGGAGACGCGCTTTATGGCCTCGACCACCTTGTCCATGGCCTTTGCGTAGCGCCGTTCACAGTTGGCGAAGCGTTCCAGCCGCTCCTTGTTTCGCTCGATGGTTTCGCGCTTGAGGCTCGAGAGTTCGGCCGAAACCGGGGTGCGGGCGGCGGTCCAGGGGCCTTTCTGGGGTTTGCCGGACATGCCGTCGATCTCTTCCAGCGAGATGGGCAGACGGTCGGATTTGTCCGGCAGGCAAAGGACATGGGCCAAGCCGAGGGCGATCACCTTGGCCACGTCGGCTTCGTTTTTGAGCTTGAACCCCTTGGGCGGAAACGGATGAGCGAGTCCCGGTTCGTCGATGCGGATGAAAAGTCCGGGGCAGAGTTGTTCCACCAAGATGGGGTATTCGTCGATATGCATGGGGCGTTTTTCCTGAGCGTGCGGTTCCGGTCGCGGCCAGGGCGCCATCGTGCCGTCCGACAGCCGAGCGCGCGGCAATTCGAGATATATGCGCCCGGAAAAAAACCTGTCAACTCGCCGGACGTGCTTGCCGAAAAAGTCGGCCAAGGCTATTGTAGGCAGACCCAACCCTCTTGCCTATGGAAAATTCCGCTCCTCCCCGCCGCAAACCCGTCAAGGGCGTATTTTCCACCGACGCCCAGGAATTTCAGGGCAAAAGACGGCTTGGCCACCTGAGCCAGCGAATCTTCATCTACGCCGTGGAGCAGGACGACGGCCGCATCCTCATCCAGCGCTTGAGCCGCAACTTCATGCCCGCAGGCGCCAGGCGCTTTATCACCAGGGAAAGCCTCCTGGCCGACTATCTGCCCGAGCCGTCCATCTACATCAACAAACTCGTGCCGGTCATGCGCCGCCTGGAGGAGACCGTGGCCACGGCGGACCGGCATCGGGCGCGCCAGGAACTCTTTACGGCGGAATTCGAATATAAAAACGTGCTGCGTCTGGACGAGGAGCACGTCAAGGCCACGTTCGGTCTGGGCCTCACCTATCTTGAGCGCCAGGAAAAACACAATGCGGACATTGTGTTTCAAAAGATCATGTGCATCGAGGCTGCGTTCACCCCGGAGCACAAGCATCTGTTCAACGACTTCGGCATCCAGATGCGCAAGCTCGGCATGTACGACGAGGCCATGCGCTATTACACCCGTGCGTACCGCCTGTGTCGCACCGATGAGCATCTGCTCTACAACATGGCCCGGACCCTGTACGAGAAGGGGCGACTGAAAAGCTCCCGGGTGATGCTGACCCATGCCCTGCGCCTCAATCCGGAATTTCCCGAGGGCAAGGCGTTCATGGCCTATCTCGATTCCAGACAGCGCGGCGAGATGCCGCCGGAACCACCGCTCGAATAAGCGGTTGTGGGCCCCGGGTGGCTGGGGGCTGTCGGCGTTGTTTTCTTTTTTGAGCGCCCAGCGGCTGTCTTGATTGTCCATGTTGCTCCACAGCCTGCGCGGGTCGTATTCCCGCTTTACCCGCCTGTTTTCAGTGCGCTGCCTGAATTGACAAAAATGGCATAAGCAGAAATACTTTTACAAGCGGCATGCATCTGGCGCGCAAGCAGCGTCCGTTTCCCAATCAAGCAGTTCCAGGGAGGGACGACCATGGGTCGGTTCAGGGTCGGAGTGAGGCTTTTCGTTTCCGTGATCGTCACCGCGCTGATCACCGTGGGCATCGCGGTGCTTGGCTACCAGGGCCTGCGCCAGACCGGGGCCGGTGTTTCGGAGGTGGCCGGACAGGCCCTGCCCTGCGTCGAGGGGCTCGGCTTCGTCAAGGAGGGTATCCTCGCCGCCCAGTCGGCCGAGCGCACCATCCTCATTCCTGAACTGGCCAACTCCAAGGAATTCGACCGACAGCGCGAGAACCTGCAAAAAGGCTTGGACTTGGCCGATCAGGGCCGGGCCATGGTGGAGGGGCTGCTTCGCGGCGACGAGGAAGCCGCCCAGTGGAAGGCCTTCAACGCCGCCCTGGCCGACTGGCGCGCCTCCAGCGCCAAGGTGGTGGACCTGGTCTCCCGCAACAAGCGCAGCAACGCCCTGACCATGTCCATCGGCACCTCCATGATCTCCTTGCGCAAGGCCATGGCAGCGCTCAATTTTCTGTTGGAACGCAGCCGGGCCCGGGCCGACGCCATGGCCTTGTCCGTACAAAAGGAGGCCGGCCGGCGCGGCCTCGTCCTGATCGTGGCCGGCGTGGCCTGTCTGTTGCTTTCCATTGCCCTCGGCACCCTTGTCACCCTTTCCATCGTGCGGCCGTTGCGCAAGGGCGTGGCTTTCGCCCGTTCGGTGGCCGACGGCGATTTGGACGCGCGTCTGACGGTTGTTGGCCGCGACGAAATCGGCGAGCTGGCCGACGCCTTGCGCCGGATGCTGGCCTCGCTGCGGGAGAGCCTGGAAGCGGCCAGAAGGCGGGGCGAGGAAGCCGCCGCCGAGGCCAAAAAGGCCTGCGACGCCACGGCCGAGGCCGACGCGCACCGTCTGGCCGCCGAAAAGGCCCGGGAAGAGGGCATGCTCGATGCCGCCCGGCGACTGGCCGATGTTGTCGAAGTTCTCACCGACGCGGCAGGCGAACTGGCCGAGCATACGGCGCAGGCCACCCAGGGCGCGGACGAGCAGGCCGGGCGGCTCTCGGAAACCGTCGCCTCCATGGGCCAGATGAGCGCCACCGTGCTCGACGTGGCCCAAAACGCCGCCACCGCGTCCCAGACCGCGTCCGAGGCCCGGGAGCGGGCTCTGGCCGGTTCCGAAGTGGTGCGCAAGGCCGTGGACGGCATCACCGCCACCAGGGACAAGGCTCTGACCCTGGCCAGGGACATGGCCGAACTGGGCGATCGGGCCGAGGGCATCGGCCGCATTCTCGGCGTCATTTCCGATATCGCCGACCAGACCAACCTGTTGGCCTTAAACGCCGCCATCGAGGCGGCCCGGGCCGGCGAGGCCGGACGGGGCTTTGCGGTGGTGGCCGACGAGGTGCGCAAGCTGGCCGAAAAGACCATGTCCGCCACGTCCGAGGTGGGGCAGGCCATCCGCGATGTCCAGGCCGGCACCCGCAAAAGCGCCGACGGCGTGGGCGAGGCCGTGACCCTCATCGAATCGGCCACCGCCCTGGCGGGAGAATCCGGACAGGCCCTCGACGCCATCGTCTCCCTTGTGGAAACCGCCGCCGACCAGGTCCGCTCCATTGCCGCCGCTTCCCAGGAACAGTCCGCCGCCACCGACGCTATTGAGAACTCTATTGCCGACGTCAACCGGGTGTCCGGGGAAACGGCCCAGGCCATGGAGCGCGCGACGATGACCGTGACCGGGCTTGGCGAACAAACCCGGATTTTGCAGAGCCTCATCGACGAGTTGCGCGGTTCCGGCCAGGCGGCTTTGCCGGTCTGAAACGGCCGACCTCCTTGACCCTCCCGGGCAAAACCCCTACAATGCCACGTTTACGTTTCAACGTCACGCAAACGCGACACAAAACGCCGCTGCCGGAATGGTTCCGGCGACGGCCATACGCAACGGGGGAAGGAAGATGGGGCTACGTACTGATTTTATCTGGATGGATGGCACGCTTACGCCCTGGGATCAGGCCAATGTGCATGTCCTGACCCATGCCCTGCACTATGGTTATGCCGTGTTCGAGGGTATTCGGGCTTACGAGTGCGTCGACGGTTCCTCGGCGGTATTCCGCCTCAAGGAACATACGGCCCGGCTGTTCGGATCCGCCAAGATTCTGGGGCTGACCATACCCTTCACCCAGGAGCAGGTCGCCGCCGCCTGCGTGGAAACGCTCAAGGCCAACAAGATGACCGCCGGCTACATCCGGCCGCTGGTCTTCGTCGGCTCCGGCTCCATGGGCGTCAACCCCGCCGATAACCCCATCCGGCTGTCCATCGCCGTGTGGCCGTGGGGGGCCTACCTCGGCGCCGAGGCCCTGGAAAAGGGCATCAGCATCCGCACCTCGAGCTACACCCGCTACCACGTCAACTCCATGATGGCCAAGGCCAAGGCCGCCGGCAACTACGTCAACTCGGTGCTGGCCAAGATGGAAGCCCTGGCCGACGGATTCGACGAGGCCATGATGCTCGACGCCGCCGGCTACGTGGCCGAGGGCTCGGGCGAGAATATCTTCATCGTGAAAAACGGCGTCATCAAGACGCCGCCCCTGACCACGGTCCTGGCCGGCATCACCCGTGACAGCATCCTCACCGTGGCCGGCGAACTCGGCTATGAAGTGGTGGAGCAGTTTTTTACCCGCGACGAGGTCTATGTGGCCGACGAGGTCTTTTTTACGGGCACGGCCGCCGAGTTGACCCCGATCCGGGCCGTCGACCGCCGCGTCATCGGCGAAGGTCATGCCGGCCCGGTGGTCAAGGCGCTTCAGAAAGCCTTCTTTCAGGTCGTCAAGGGCGAAAATCCGGCCCATACCGACTGGCTGTACAAGTACGGCTTGTAGTACTACACCCGGGCGGTCCCCAAAAGCGGGGCCGCCCGGATACGCTTCATGAGCACAACCAGCCTCACCGCCAAATACAGGCCCCAGCGCTTTGCCGACGTCGCCGGCCAGGATGCCGTCAAGCGCATCCTGTCCCGGGCTGCGGCCGAGGACAAGATCGCGCCGGCCTACCTTTTCAGCGGCACGCGCGGCGTGGGCAAGACCACGCTGGCCCGTGTGCTGGCCAAGGCGCTCAACTGCGAGACCGCGCCCACGGCCGAGCCCTGCAACGTCTGCTCCCAGTGTCGCCAGATCACGGCCGGCGTTTCCCCGGACGTCATCGAGATCGACGCCGCCACCCACGGCAAGGTGGAGGACGCCCGTAAGCTCAAGGAGGACGTGGGCTACGCGCCGCTCAACAGCCGCTACAAGGTCTTCATCATCGACGAAGCCCACATGCTGTCCACGGCGGCCTTCAACGCGCTGTTGAAAACCCTGGAGGAGCCGCCCGCCCGCGTCACCTTCATCCTGGCCACCACCGAGGCCCACAAATTTCCGGCCACCATCATCAGCCGTTGCCAGCATTTTCTTTTCAAACGCCTGGCCCAGCCCGAGCTCGAGGCCCATCTTGCCGGCGTGCTCGACCGTGAGGCCATCCATTACGAACCCCAGGCCGTAAGCCTCATCGCCCGGCGCGGCGCGGGCAGTGTGCGCGATTCCATGTCGCTTCTGGGTCAGGTGCTGGCCCTTGGCGGGGCGGAATTGACCGAAGTCGACGCCCGGGGCGTGCTGGGGCTGGCTGGTCAGGACATCTTTTTCGGCCTCATCGAGGCCATCCACGCCCAGGACGGGCCGGCCGTGGTGACGCTGTTGCGCCAGGTGCTGGACAAGGGCCTGGACATCGGTTTTTTCCTGCGGGAGCTGGCCGCCATGTGGCGCAATCTGTTCCTCTTGCGCCAGGCCGGGCAAAAGGGGCTCGCCGTGGTCGACCTGCCGGCCGAGGACAGCGGGCTTTGGCTCGATTGGGCCGGCAAGTTCGACGCGGCCCACATCCACGCCTGTTGGCAGATGACCCTGGAAGGCCAGCGCCGGGTGTTGACCAGCCTGGAGCCGGCGCTGTCCCTGGAGCTGCTGCTTCTCAATATGGCCTACCTGCCGAACCTGCTCCCCTTGCAAAATCTCGCTTCCTGCACCGTCCCCCCGGAGCGTACGCCCCGGTCCGGCCCGGGGGGCGCTCCCTCCGGCGGTTCGGCCCCTCGATCCCCGGCCGGGCAGGGAGCGCACCACGGAGGACAGCCGCAGGGCACACCGACGCCCCGTTTCGCGCCGTCGCCCGCCGCCCCCACATCGGCCGTCCCGCCGGCGCCCGCTTCGCCGCCGCCCCAGGGGCAGGCAGGCTATGCCGCCAGACAGGCTCCCTCTGCCGCCAGCCATGCGGCCGTGGCCGAACGTCCGGCCTCCGCTCCGGCCGCGCCCGCTGCCGCTTCCGGCCCCCGCAACTGGGACGGGTTCAAGCGTTTTGCCATCAAGAATGGCGGAATTTCCGGGCTCAAACTGGCTCGCGGCGAGTTTGCCCCGGACCCCGAGCCGGGCATGGTGCATATCGCCTGCACCAACGCCTTTCACCGCAGTCAACTGGCGCACCCGGACAAGCTGCGCCAGTTGGACGCCCTGGCCGCCCAATATTTTGGCCCCGGCGTCACCGTGCGCGTGGATACGGCCGAGCCCGATCAGGACCGCATGTCCGGCGATACGCTCACCGCCTATGTCGACAGCCGGCCCGAAGTGCGTCAGGCTGTTTCCGATTTCGACGCCGAGATCATCGAACGCAAGCCCCGCTAATGGCGGGACACAAGGAAGGTTCACCATGAAGGGAATGAATGAGCTTGTGCGCCAAGCCCAGATAATGCAAAAGAAAATGGCGAAACTTCAAGAAGAACTTCAAGAACGTACCGTCGAGGGAACGGCCGGCGGCGGCATGGTCACGGCGGTGGTCTCCGGAGCCAACGAGCTCAAGTCCATCGCCATCGACAAGACCGTCGTGGACCCGAATGACGTGGAGATGCTCCAGGACCTGGTGCTCGCCGCCGTCAACGACGGTCTCAAGAAGGCCAAGGCCATGATGGAAGAGGAAATGGGCCAACTCACCGGCGGCATCAAGATGCCGGGACTTTTTTAGAGAGAGGAAGGCGCCTCCGGCGGCCAGGGGGAAACTTTTTGAAAAAAGTTTCCCCCTGGACCCCCTTCAAAAACTTTCAAAGGGTGGGACCTGCTCTGGAGGAAGATTTTTCCTCTATAACGACAACTGGTTGTCGCATCCGAGTGTGGTTGTCATCGGGGCATGGCACGCCATCATGTTCGGCTATGAGGCAAATGACCAGGGTCGGCGGAGGGCTGGGCGGACGCGAAGGCGTATTCTTCAAATATGCCCCGCACGCGGCCGCCCAGCCCTCTGCCGGCCAATCAGCCACTGACTGCATGAAGAAATTGGGCGAAACCTTCCGCGTGCGGCGTCGACCGTGACGGGAAGACCATCCTTCGACGGGAGCCAGGTGCGCTGCCGCGCCCGGGAAATCGGATAAAACGCAAAAATGGCCGTACAGACGACATTACCCGCGCCGCTGGTGGAGCTGGTCGAACAGCTCGCCCGCCTGCCCGGACTTGGCCCCAAATCGGCGCTTAAGGTGGCCATGACCCTGCTCGAATGGCCGCGCGGCCGGGCCGAGACCCTGGGCGAGGGCATCTTGCGTCTGCGGGAACGGCTTTGCCTGTGTTCGCGCTGTTTCGGCCTGTCCGAAACAGCGGTGTGCCCGGTGTGCGCCGATCCCTCCCGCGACCCGCAGCAGCTGTGCATCGTGGCCCAGTGGGATTCCGTCATGCTGCTCGAGGAAACGGCCCAGTTCGGCGGCTATTACCTCGTTCTCGGCGGCCTGCTCGATCCCCTCGACGGCGTGACGCCCGGTAACCTGCGCCTGGACGCCTTGCGCGCGAGGCTGCGGGAGGGCGACATCACGGAGTGCATCCTGGCCCTCGGGGCGACGCTGGCCGCCGAATCCACGGCCTCGCACATCAAGAACCTGCTCGCCCGGGAATTTCCGGGTGTGCGCCTGACACGGCTGGCCCAGGGCATTCCGCTCGGGACCGAGGTCAAATACGTGGATAAGGAAACCCTGTCCCAATCCCTGCGGTATCGTCAGGATCTGTGAGGCAAGCATCCGCCATGGCCGACGCGGCGCCAACCAGCGAACTTTCGGCGGAAGTGCAGTCCGTCACCTTCTTCAGCGAAGAGACGAATTACCTTATCGCCCGGGTCAAGGCCAAGGACGAGCCGGGGCCTTTTTCCATCGTCGGCAACATCGGCCCGGTGACACCCGGCGAGATGCTGCGCGTGACCGGCTCCTGGGTCACCCATCCCAAATACGGCCGCCAGTTCCTGGTGACCGTGGCCGCCCGCGAGATGCCCGCCACCGTAAACGGCATCCGGCGCTACCTCGCCTCGGGCATGATCAAGGGCGTCGGCGGGGTACTGGCCACGCGCATGGTCGACGCCTTCGGCGAGAAGGTGCTCGAAATCCTCGACACCGCACCCGAGAAGCTTTTGACCGTGGAGGGCGTGGGCAAAAAAAAGCTCAAGGAGATCGTGGCTTCCTGGCAGGCCCAGCACGAAGTGCGGTCGCTCATGCTTTTCCTCCAGACCCACGAGATCGCGACAACCCACGCCGGCAAGATTTTCAAGCTCTACGGCAATGACGCCGAGACGCGCATCCGGGCCAATCCCTACGAGCTGGCCTACGAGATTCGCGGCATCGCCTTCAAGACCGCCGACAACATGGCCCTGCGCCTGGGCTTTGCCCCGGACAGCCCCGAGCGCATCCAGGCCGCCCTGGTCTACGTCCTTTTTTCCATGGGCGATCAGGGGCATCTGTTCGTCCCACGCGACCTGCTTTTCGAAAAAACCGCGACTATGGTCGGCGACGTGTCCCCGGAGCGCCTGGACGAGGCGCTTGCCTCCCTGGAGGCGCTCAAGCGCATCAAAATCGAGCCCATGCCGGACCGCAACATCGAGGCCGCCGTATATCTGCGCCATTATTACGCCCTGGAAGTGGAAATCGCCCGGCGTCTTCACGAGCTGGCCACCCATCCCGGAGCGGAGCTGCGGGGCAAGGTGGAAAAGATCCTGCCGGCCCTGGAATCCGAGGCGCGGCTCCAGCTTTCCCCGGAGCAACGACAGGCGGCCGTGGACGCCTGCGCCGAAAAGGTCTTCGTCATCACCGGCGGCCCGGGCACGGGCAAGACCACCATCACCCGCATGGTGGTGGCCGCCCTTGACAAGTTGTCCTTAAAAGTCAAACTTGCCGCGCCGACGGGCCGGGCGGCCAAGCGGCTTTCCGAGGCCACCGGCGTGCCGGCCGCGACCCTGCATCGGCTGTTGCAGTCGGCCCCGGACGGCACGTTCGCCTTGTGCGAGGACAACAAGCTCAAAACCGACGTGCTGCTGGTGGACGAGGCCAGCATGCTCGACGCCAGGCTTTGCGCCCATATGCTGCGCGCCCTGCCGTTTACGGCCCGGCTGATCCTGGTCGGCGACGCGGACCAGTTGCCGTCGGTCGGGGCCGGCAACGTGCTCGAGGACATCCTGGCCAGCCAGGCCGTGGGCAGCGCCCGGCTAACCCATATTTTCCGTCAGGCCCAGCAAAGCATGATCGTTGTCAACGCCCACCGCATCAACCAGGGCCAGTTTCCGCAGACAGCGCCCAAGCCGGCCCCTGAGGCGGATTTTTTCTGGGTGGAGATGGACGAACCGGCCATGGTGCGGGACATGATCGCGACGCTTGTCTGCGATCGCATCCCCTGCGTCTACGGGCTCGACCCCATGCGCGACGTCCAGGTGCTTTCGCCCATGCACAAGGGCGAAGCCGGGACACAGTCGCTCAACGAGGCCCTGCGCGGGCGCCTGAACCCCAAGGGGCCGGAACTGGTGCGCGGCACGACGCATTACCGGCTGCACGACCGGGTGCTGCAAACCAAGAACGACTACGAAAAGGACGTTTTCAACGGCGATATGGGACACATCGTGGAAGTCGACGCGTCCGAGGGCGAACTGCTGGTGTCCTTTGACGGCCGCAGTGTCGCCTATGACCGCAGCGAGCTGGACGAGCTGGCCCCGGCCTACGCCATCAGCATCCATAAGTCCCAGGGCAGCGAATACCCGGCCGTGGTCGTACCGATCCTCACTCAGCATTACGTCATGTTGCGCCGCAACCTCATCTACACCGCCCTGACGCGGGCCAGGCGCCTGGCCGTCATCGTTGGCAGCCGGCGGGCGCTCAATCTGGGGCTCAAAAACGCCGGCGGCGATGCCCGTTTCACCCATCTCAACTACCGGCTTCGGGAGCTTTTCAATGCAGCATGATACCAACAAGACCGGCCGCGTGCCGGATACGGCAGGGAGCGGTCCGCGATGCTCGTGAAAAAGGCCGCCAGCCTGGTCATTCGGCTCATCCTTGTCGGCGGATGCCTCGTTTACGCTTTCTGGGGCATTGATTTCGCACAGCTTTGGGCCACGCTCGTCCAGTACGACGACATGGCCCTCCTTTGGACCACGATCTTTTCCTTTATCGGCTACGGGGTCATGGCCTTGCGCCTGAACTTCCTTTCCGGGTTCAAGGCTGGCAACTGGCTGTGCTTCAAGGCCTTTCTCATGTCCATGGCGGTCAACAACATCGTGCCGGCCAAGCTCGGCGAGTTGGCCAAGGCGTTTTACCTGCGCCGGGAATGCCACTTTTCCCTGTCGCGCAGCATCACCATGGTCTTCTGGGAACGCTTTTTCGACCTCAACGCCATCCTGGCCATGGGCTTGGTCGTGGCCGTCCATTTCAAGCTCAAGATGGCCTTCGTGCCCCTGGCTGTCGGCGTCGGCGGCATCTGGGCCGCCTTGTGGGTGGTGCGGACTTTCCCCGATTTCGTGGGACGCCTCATCGACAAGATGCCGTCCAACCGGCTGGCCGAGTTTCTGGCCGAACTCAAGCTGCAAGTCCTGCACGGCGTCACCCCGGCCTTCATGCTGGTCCTTGGGCTTTATACGGCCGTGTGCTGGGCTTTTTACGCCAGCACCACCTTCCTGGTCCTTTTGTGGGTGGCGGGGCTGCCCCTTTCCTGGGGCCATGCGGCGGCCGTCTTTGTCATCTCCTCGCTCGGCATGGCCATGCCGTCCTCGCCCGGAGCGATCGGGGTGTTCGAGGCGGCGGTGGTTTTTTCGCTCGGCCTTTTCGGCATGGACCGCTCGCAAGCCCTGGCGGCCGGGCTGGTGCTGCACATGGTGCAGTATATCCCCATCACCGTCACCGGGCTGATGGTTTTGGCCAAAAGCGGTCTGTCCCTGCGCAAAATCCGGGAGAGCGAGGACTCCCTGGAAGACGCGGAGGAGGCGGCATAACATGCGGCCGCCCTGCGTACTGACGATCGCCGGCTCGGACAGCGGCGGCGGGGCCGGCATCCAGGCCGACCTCAAGACCATCATGATGCAGGGGGCTTACGGCCTTTCGGTCATAACCGCCCTGACCGCCCAGAATACGCGCGGCGTCACGGCCATCGAAGCGCCCACCCCCGGTTTCGTGGCCGAGCAGTTGCGCGTGGTCATGGCTGATTTTCCCATCCGGGCGGCCAAGACGGGCATGCTTTTTTCCGAGCCCATCATCGAGGCCGTGGCCGACGGGCTTTCCGGCAAGGATTTTCCCCTGGTGGTCGACCCCGTGTGCGTGGCCCAGTCCGGAGCCCGGCTCCTCTTGCCCGAGGCGGTCGCGGCGCTGGCGGCGCGCATCCTGCCCCTGGCCGACCTGCTTACCCCCAACCGCCACGAGGCCGCGCTCTTGGCCGGCATGCCTATCGACAACCCGGCGGACGTCCGGGAGGCAGCTAACCGGCTGCTGACAAAGGGCGTCAAGGCGGTGCTCATCAAGGGCGGCCATTTTTCCCCGGCCGGAAAGGATGGGGAGGCGCGGGTGACGGATCTGCTCGCCACGTGCCAGGGCACGGTCCGGGAATACGTCCGGCCCCACGTCACGACCCACAATACCCACGGCACGGGTTGCACCCTGTCCGCGGCCATCGCCGCCCACCTCGCCCTGGGCAAGCCCCTTGGCGAGGCCGTGGAAGCCGCCCGGGACTATCTGCAACTTGCCCTTGAAACGGCCTGGGACCTTGGCGGCGGCGACGGCCCGGTCAATCATCTGGCTCCGTACCAGCGCCTTCGCGGCATCTGACCATCCCGGCCTTCGGACCGCTTCCAGGCGGTGGTGGGTGCGGGCGTCCCGTCGGCGACGTCTTGTGTCTTTGGCGACGCGCCGAACCCTTTCTTCGAATCAATTCCAAAATCCGGCCCGGGAAAACCGCAGCGTCTTGTTGCGGCAGCGCGGGTACAGGTAGTTTCCTTCCAGCAGGCGAAGCACCGTGCCGTCCGGCAGATGCCACTCCCCCGAACTAGTGCACGATGGCAAAATCGGCCAGCAACCTGGGGATGAGCGGATCGAAGAGGGCTTTTTCGCCGGGCGGATAGGTGAAACTGATGGTAAAAAACGTATCCCCGGACTGGATCGTCTTGCGATAGAAGATGTTCTTGCCGGCAAAGCCGGAAACGACAAACCAGTCCTTGCGCAGCACCTTGTAGGTCGGCTGAAATCCCGGTTCGCGCAGGCAGGTTTCGAAAACCGCGGGAAGTGATTCGTTTAAGACATTGAACCCGGCATAGACGCGCATCTCGCCCTGTCCGCCCCTGGCGCGAAAGACCTGGCCGTCGCCGGCGTCGGACTCGCCTTGGGGAATGAAACGGTCGGCGGGGTAGGTGATGGCGAAACCGTATTTGCTGTTGGAATAGGACCGTGTCTGCCCGGGAGTGGCCTGGGCACGGGCAGGCAACAGCGTGACGGCGACAAGAAGCGCCAGGCCAAGGACGCGTTTTGCGTGATATCCCGACATAACCGCACCTCCTTGGCCATGCCCGCATCGTGAGGTCACGGCCGGTGACCGCAGCCTGTCCGACGTGAAGGCGGGAAGCCGCGTATGGGCGCGACGGGCATCCTGCCGTGAGCGGCGCTACCCTTTGGGCTTGCCGTGCGGCTTGATGGGGCCCATCTCGATTTTAAGGCCATCCGCGCCCAAATTGAGTGACACGCCCTGACTGGTGGAGCGCAGTTTCAAGATGACGCCATTGGAATTTTCGAGCCATTGCACGCCCTTGCCCTGGACAACGGTGAGGCCGGCGCGGGCTTGAAAAAACGCGCCCGGAAAGTCTTCCAGACGCTTGAGGCGGTAGACTTCTCCGATAGCGGTGATCTTCGACACGCCCAGGCTGCCGACGCCCAGGCCGCCGACCTTGAAAGGATAGGTGCGTCCTTTGAAGGTCACTGTTCCCCTGCCGCCGGTGGCGCTCAGTATGAACCCGCCTTGGCCGACCTGCATGGAAATATAGGCACTGGGCCGGCCAAGATCATCCGCCAGGATGGTTTGAGGCGTGAGCGCGCCAATAAGGAGAAGAACTGCGGAAAAAACGGCTGCCGCGCTCAAGGCGCGTCGGGGAAAAGGGAAAAGAGGAAAGCGCACCATACGAACACCCTTGTTTGCGGTTGGGGAGACAAGCGGGAGAATCGTATGTGCAGCCATACGCCTGATTGAGCGAATTTATCAAGGGTGTGCGAGGCAACCAACGTATCCGGTCGTGCCACACCGGCAGGGACATCGCGGCCTTGGGCCGAATGGGGAACGCTCACCGACCCTGCGGTACGGCACCGTCTGGCGCCTCGGAACCGCTTCAAATGGAGCGCCTATACAAAAAGGGCGGGGCGGCCTAACCCGCACCGCCCTTTTTCTACTTCTTGGCCGTGATCTTACATCGCCGCCGCTTCGGCCTGCGCATACTGCGTGGCCAGCTCATCGAAAAGCTCGGCCACGGGCATGATGCGATCCACGCGCCAAGCATTCTTGCCGGCGAAGGCGAAGCCGTATTTGAGGCGGCCTTTTTGCGCGTTGGCCAGGGCCAGGGTGATGCAGTAAGGGGCTTTTTGGTGATCGCAGGAGAGGATGCAGCGATACGGACAGGAGGGGGGCTTTTTGTCGCCGTGCGCGGCACTTTTCAGAAAGTCGTTGCGGATGGCCCGCCCGGGCATCCCAACCGGGCTTTTGATGATCATCAAGTCCTCTTCGCGGGCGTCGATGTAGCTTTGCTTGAAACGCTCGTCGGCGTCACATTCGTCGGTGGCTACAAAGCGGGTTCCCATCTGGACGCCGGACGCGCCAAGTTTGATGAAGCGGTGGATGTCGGCGCCGGTGTACACACCGCCGGCGGCGATGACCGGTATGGGCAGGCCGTTCGGCGCGGTGTAGGGGGCAAGTCCGGTGACGACCTCGGACACGAGGTTCTCCAGGAGAAAGGCTGGATCATCGATCTGTTCGGCTTTGAACCCCAGGTGCCCACCGGCCATGGGGCCTTCCACCACGAACCCGTCCGGGGTGCGGCCAAAACGCGACAACCATTTTCGGCACAGGATGATGGCGGCCCGGGCCGAGGAAACGATGGGCACGAGTTTGGTCTTGGAGCCTTCGGTCAGGTGGGAGGGGAGATCGAGAGGCAGGCCGGCTCCGGAAAAAATGACGTCGACATTTTCCCTGATGGCTGTTTTGACCAGTTCGGCGAAGTTGGCCATGGCCACCATGATATTGATGCCGAGGGCTCCGGTGGTTTTGGCGCGGACGGCCCGGATTTCTCGGGTAAGGGCCCGGTTGTTGGCTTCGATATAATTGGAAGCGAAATCCGGCTCATTCATGCCGATGCCCGCCGCTGAAATAACACCGAGGCCGCCGGAAGCGGCCACGGCGGAAGCCAGGCCGGAGAGTGAAATCCCGACGCCCATGCCCCCCTGGATGATAGCCATGGGGAGGAACAAGTCACCGATGGTTAAGGAAGGAAACGACAAAGAAACTCCACGCGGTTAAATGGCGAACGCAATTCCTCGTAGCCAAGAGGGTCCCGCCTGGAGGCGAGTGCCCAGTGGGGGGATCAAGGCGCGGGGAAAGAGACAACTTGGTAGAACGCTTGGAGGGACCTTTGCGCGTCAGGGGCTCCGCATTCGTGCTCGGGGCTTCCAGGTGCGTCTTTTTTTTCAATACTGGAATTGTACTTTCCCGTCAAATTTTATCATACTTGGACAGCGTGGTTTTGGCAATACACCAGCGTTTGTCCTGCCTGCGCCGAAAACTCCCCTCCCGAGGATTCCCTCTATGCCCGGCGAGGCGTTTCAGCGGCGCGTTGCGACAGTACGCCTTCAAAGAGGAAAGCGGGGAAAGCCGGCCATCTCGCGCACCGCAGCCGGTGTTTTTCCGGCTTCACGCAGGGCGCGCAGCGTCAGGGACTTGTCGCGCTTGGCATAGCGGCGGCCCGTCGCATCGCGCAAAAGCGGATGATGGCGGTAACGGGGCGTCGGCAGATCCAACAGAGCCTGCAACAGACGATGGATATCCGTGGCCGCGAACAAGTCCTCGCCTCGGGTGACAAGGGTGACACCCTGCAAGGCGTCGTCGACCGTGACACTGAGATGGTAGCTTGTCAAAACGTCCTTGCGGGCCAGCACGACATCGCCAAAACGGGCTGGGGCGGCCCGTATTTCCCCCCGCGCCGCGTCGTTCCAGGTCAGTTCGCCCGCCTGGGCGCAGGCCCGGGCCATGTCCAGCCGCCAGACGCAGGGGCGCGTTCGGGCAAGCGCCGCGCGGTCGGATTCGGACAGGTTGCGGCAGGTGCCCGGATAAATGGGGCCGACGTCGTCGTTTTCCTGGGGTGCGGCGAGTTCCCCGATTTCGCGGCGCGTGCAAAAGCAGGGATACATGAGGCCCCTTGCGCGAAGAAGGTCAAGCGCCGCCGCGTAATCCGCCATATGCGCGGACTGGACTCGCACGGGCTCCTCCCAGGTCAGCCCCAGCCAGTGCAAATCGTCGAGCATCGCCTGGGCGTAGGCCGGCTTGCAGCGCACGGGGTCGATGTCCTCGATGCGCAGCAAGAAACGTCCGCCGGCTTCCCGCGCCGCGCAAAAGGCGGTGAGCGCCGAAAAGGCGTGCCCCAGGTGCAGAAAACCGGTGGGGCTCGGCGCGAAACGGGTGACAGTCATATTATATGCGTCCGGCGAGACGCGGGACCACGGAGGAACACGTTTCGAGAGCGGGGCAAGGACGCCGGAATACACCGAGAGTATCCGAACAGTTTGCTTGAAAGAATTAGGGGAATCTTCACTTCGATGAGGTGGGGCAAAATTCACTCAATAACGGCGTCAGGCCAGATTTTGCCCCGTTTTTGCCCCAAACGTGTCTCGGCTGTCAATGAAACGCAAAGAGCTCATTGGAAGAAATGAGCCCAAAAAAACAAGCCCCGAAGGGGTGTTGGAACCTGCGGGGCTTGATTAGAAGCTGTAATGGCGGAGAGGGTGGGATTCGAACCCACGTGCCGGTTATTAGCCGACAACCCGATTTCGAGTCGGGCCCGTTACGACCACTTCGGTACCTCTCCGCTCGTCAAGGAAAGACGTGCAACGAATTTAGAAAAATACACCCCTTGGGTGATCTTGGCAAGCGTTTATTCGCTGTCTTTGCCAGCCGACTGGCTGCGTCGCTCCCGGAAGAAGTCCCGCAACAGCCCGCCGCAGCTGTCCTTAAGCACCCCGGACACCACATCGAAGCGGTGGTTGAAAAAAGGCAGGTCCGGACCGGGCAGCATCGAGGCGATGGCTCCGGTGCGCGGGTCGGAGGCCCCGTAGACGAGCAGGCCCACCCGGGCGTGGATCATGGCCCCCAGGCACATGACGCACGGCTCCAGGGTCACGACCATAATCGAGCCCGGCAGACGGTAATTGCCGACGTGGGCCGCGGCCTGGCGCAGGACCAGGATCTCGGCGTGGGCCGTCGGGTCGTGGCGCGTAATGGGCGCATTGCCGGCCGCGCCGAGCAGTTCGCCCGCCGCCGAGAGCACCACCGCGCCGACCGGCGCTTCGCCCTGGGCGGCCGCTTCCCGGGCTTTTTCCAGGGCAAGCGCCATCACCGCCTCGAAGCTGTCCCAGCCCGGCGGGGCAGGGGGCGTGTCGACAACGCCGGCGGCAAATCGACGGGCCGGTTGCAGGGCCATGGAATTCCTCTCTGGGCAGAGGCGCACGGGTGGCGCACGCTCCGGTAAAACGGCAGGGGCTCAAATACGCGCCAACGTGGCCCGGGTCTTTTCCGTCACGACATTGCCGGTATTCAGTGTCCCTTTGGGCTCGATGAGCATGACCCGGACTTCCTGCCGCGCCTCGGGGCAGTGGTCCATCCCCTTGGGGATGACGATGAGCTCCCCTGGGCCGAGGTCGATGGAGCGGTCTCGGAAATGGATGGTCAACCGGCCGGCCACCACGAAAAACAGTTCGTCTTCATTTTCGTGGTGGTGCCAGTCGAAGGTCCCTTTGAGCTTGGCCAGCTTGATGTGGGCGTCGTTACATTCCCCGATGATTTTCGGGTCCCAGTAGCCGTCGAAAAGTCCGAACTTTTCCGCAAGATTGATTTTGTCCATGGTGCCTCCGCCCGAATGAGGCGCAAAACGCGCGCTGGGGCGTAACCGCGTGCCGGCTTACTCGGCCGAAGCGCGCAGATGGGCCACGGCGTTTTCGAACAGCACGGTGCCGAGCATGGGGTGTTCGCCCCGGGTATAGCCCGGATGGTTGGTGGGGTGGTTGAAGGCCTCGGGATGGGGCATGAGTCCCAGAATGCGCCCGGAGGGGTCGGTCAGGCCGGCGATGGCGTGGGGCGAACCGTTGGGGTTGGCCGGGTATTCCATGGTGGCCGCGCCCGAGGCCGGGTCGGCGTAGGTCAGGGCCACGGCCCCGGTGCGCACGAGGTCGTCGAGCACGGCCGGGGACATGGGCACGAGCTTGCCTTCGCCGTGGCGCACGGGCAGATCCAGGCGCACGACGCCCCGGGTGAACACGCAGGGGCTGGCCGGATTGGCGGCGAGCGTCACCCATCGGTCCTCGAACCGGGCCGAGTCGTTGTTGGCCAGGCTCACCTGCCGGGCGAAATAGTCGCCGCCAAGGGCCGGCAGCAGCCCGAGCTTGACCAGCAGCTGAAATCCGTTGCAGATGCCGAGGATGAGTCCGCCGGCTTCGAAAAAAGTTTTCAATTGTCCAAGCAGCGATTCGCCGGCCGCGGTTTGGGCGTGTTTCCAACGCACTGCGGCGGCTTGGGCCGCGCCCAGATCGTCGCCGTCGAGAAACCCGCCTGGAAAAATCAGAAAATTATAGGCGTCGATCCGCGTCCGGCCGGCGATGATGTCGGAGAAGAAGACGATGTCCGTGACGTCGGAACCGGCCATGCGCGCGGCATGAGCCGATTCCACTTCGCAGTTGGTGCCGTAACCGGTGATCACGAGGGTGCGCACCTGCGCCATAGGGGTCCTCCAGGGGGTTCCTTGAAAAATTGCGCCCAAAGGCTTACTTTGCGCGGCTGAACATAAGGGGCCGCCCCGACCGCGTCAACCGGACCCGCGTGAGGGGGCCGGAATGTTTCGGCGCGGGCCGCCGGGTCCGCCGGCGCGGCTCAAACAGCACACATCAAGGACGGCATCAGCAATGAAGACCAAATTTATTTTCGTTACGGGGGGGGTGCTGTCCTCCCTGGGCAAGGGGCTGGCCGCCGCCTCCATTGGGGCGCTGCTCCAGGCCCGGGGGCTTAAGGTCACCATCCAAAAGCTCGATCCCTACATCAACGTCGATCCCGGCACCATGAACCCCTTCCAGCACGGCGAGGTGTACGTCACCGACGACGGGGCCGAAACCGACCTCGACCTCGGGCATTACGAGCGCTTTCTCGGCGTGCCCATGAGCCAGAACAACAACTACACCTCGGGCCGGGTCTATTTCAGCGTCATCCAGAAGGAGCGCCGGGGCGACTATCTGGGCGGCACGGTGCAGGTGATCCCGCACATCACCGACGAGATCAAGCGGGCCATCCTCGGCGTCGCCGGCGACGAGGACGTGGCCATCATCGAGATCGGCGGCACGGTGGGCGACATCGAGGGCCAGCCGTTTCTGGAGGCCATCCGCCAGCTGCGCATGGACCTCGGCCGGGAAAACGTCCTTTATATCCATCTGACGCTCGTGCCGTATTTGCGCGTGGCCGGCGAGGTGAAGACCAAGCCCACCCAGCACAGCGTCAAGGAACTGCGCTCCATAGGCATTCAGCCCGACATCATCATCTGCCGCAGCGAAGTGGACCTGACGCGGGACCTCAAGGAAAAGATAGCGCTTTTTTGCGACGTGGACGCCGACGCCGTGTTTACGGCCGTGGACGTGAAGGACATCTACGAGCTGCCGCTCAATCTCTACAACGAAGGCGTGGACCAGAAGATCGCCATACTGCTGCGCCTGCCCGCGAAAAACGCCGACCTGGGCGCCTGGCGCGCCATGGTCCACCGCCTGGACAACCCCGCCGGCACGGTGTCCATCGCCATCGTCGGCAAGTACGTGGACCTCAAGGAGGCATACAAGAGCCTGCACGAGGCGCTGGTGCACGCGGGCGGCCTCGCCGGCGTGTCGATTCGTTTCGTGTACGTCAATTCCGAGGACGTCACCCGGGAAAACGCGGCCGGGCATTTTAAGGGCATCGACGGCATCCTGGTCCCGGGCGGCTTCGGCTCGCGCGGGGTCGAGGGCAAGATCGCGGCCATCGAATACGCGCGTGTCCAGGGCATCCCCTTTTTCGGCATTTGTCTCGGCATGCAGTGCGCGGTCATCGAATACGCCCGCCACGTGCTGGGGCTTGCCGGAGCCAATTCCGAGGAATTCGACCTGACCACCAGCGATCCCGTCATCTACCTCATGCGGGAATGGTACGACTTCCGCACGAAAAAAATCGAACGCCGCGACCCTTCCTGCGACAAGGGCGGCACCATGCGCCTGGGCGCGTACCCCTGCGTGGTCAAGCCCGACACCAACGCCGCCGAGGCCTACGGCGCCGGCGAGATTTCCGAGCGCCATCGCCATCGCTACGAGTTCAACAAGGCCTACGCCGCCGCGTTCGAAGAGAGCGGAATGGTTTTAAGCGGCCTGTCCCCGGACGGGGAACTTGTGGAAATGGTGGAGCTGCCCGAGCATCCCTGGTTCCTCGGCTGCCAGTTCCATCCGGAATTCAAAAGCAGCCCCATGAAGCCCCATCCGCTCTTTCGGGAGTTCGTGATGGCGGCCAAGCGCCAGCAGGGGAAGTAAGCCGCGCGTGCGCCTCCGGCGGCCAGAGGGAAACTTTTTTCAAAAAGTTTCCCTCTGGACTCCCTTCAAAAACTTTCAAAGGGGAATCCCGGTTGTGGTCCTGGCGGATGGTAACCGCCAAGGACGCCTTGTTTGCCGCGCGGGGAGGCTTGCGTTTTTCGGTGCGGCCCGCCTGGACCGACCGGCAAACAAAGCAAAACGGGCGGATTGGCTTGGCCAGGCCCGGGCGCCAGGGAAAAAAACAGAGGAGGCGCGATGTGACGCACGACGCCACGCTTGCCGCGTCCAGGGCCGGGGATATCGCCCTGCTCGTGCTGGATGTGGACGGGGTTCTGACCGACGGCGGGCTCTACGTCGACGGCCGGGGGGAGATCGCCAAGCGGTTTCATGCCCAGGACGGGCTCGGCATCAAGGCGGCCCAGATCGCCGGCATCGCCGTGGCGGTCATAAGCGGCCTGGACAGCCCGGCCGTGGCCGCCCGCATAAAAGAGCTCGGCATCGCCGAATACCATCCCGGCCATTACCGCAAGGTGCCGATTCTGCGCGCCATATGGGAGCGTACCGGCATCACTCCGGGGCAAACGGCCTACCTCGGCGACGACTGGGTGGACGCCGGCCCCATGGGGCTTGTCGGCCTGCCCATGGCCGTGGCCGACGCCCAACCGGAAATTGCCGACCTCGCCCTTTGGATGACGACCCGGAACGGCGGGCAGGGCGCGGTGCGCGAGGCCATCCGGTTTATCCTGAACGCTTCCGGACGGCTTGCGGCCGCGTACGACTGGTTCCTGCGGGAACGGTAAGACGGGCGGATTGCCACGATCCTTTGATTGTGGCATGTTTTTTGTTGGGCGGGGGCCGGACACGCGCCGGACACCGCCGACACGAAAACCCATAAAAAAGCGCGTACGGCGGTAGACATGGCCCTGGAACTGCGACAGCAGCTCAAATTGTCCCAGCAGTTGGTGATGACTCCCCAACTGCAGCAAGCCATCAAGCTCCTGCAGCTGTCCCGGCTGGAGCTCCTGGAGAGCGTGCAGCAGGAACTTCTGGAAAATCCCCTTCTCGAGGAATCCATAGACGAAGATCGGCAGCCCGAATCCACGATGGCCGAGGACAACCTCGGTCCAAGCGGCGACAGCAGCGAAGTGGCCATGGAAAAGGAGCTGCTGAAAAACGCCGAGTGGGACGACTACCTCGGCGATTTCGCCAGCACCGGCCGGCAAGCCCAGTCCCGCGAATCCGAAATCCCCGAGGAGGGCATGGCCTTCGACGCAAGGCTTGCCTCCAAGCCCTCCCTGGAAGGGCATATCGGCTGGCAGATGCGCCTGTCCAATTTTACGCCGAAGCAACTCGAGATCGGCGAGACCATCGTCGGCAGCCTCAATTCCTCGGGCTATCTCTGCGCCTCCCTCGAGGAGCTGGCCCAGATGGCCACCACGAGCGTCGAGGCGGTGGAGGAGGTGCTGCACCGTCTCCAGCGCTTCGATCCGGTGGGCGTGGCCGCCCGCACCCCCAGCGAATGCCTGCTGACCCAGATCGAGGTCTTCGGCTACGAGGACACCATCCTTATCGAGCTCGTGCGCGACCACCTCGAGGACCTGGAAAAAAAGCGCTACAAGCCGCTGGCCAAAAAATTTCACATCACCATGGAGAAGCTCAAGGAATACCTGGAGCTGATCCAGACGCTCAATCCCATGCCCGGGGCCAGCTATGGTTCGGGCGACCCCATCTATGTGAGCCCCGACGCCTTTGTCTACAAGTACGGCGAGGACTTCGTCATACTGTTAAACGAAGAGGGCATGCCCCGGCTCAACGTCAACATGACCTACATGGAAGGGCTCAATCCGAAGGCGGACAAGGATAAGGATTACCTGCAAGACAAGATGCGCTCGGCCATGTGGCTGATGAAAAGCCTTTATCAGCGCCAGCGCACGCTCTACAAGGTCCTGGAGAGCATACTCAAGTTCCAGCGGGAGTTTTTCGAGCACGGCGTGACGCGGCTGCGGCCGTTGATCCTGAAAGACGTGGCCGACGACATCAGCATGCACGAATCCACGGTCAGCCGCATCACGTCCAACAAATACGTGGCCACGCCTCACGGCATTTACGAACTGAAGTTTTTTTTCAACAGTTCCCTGGACCTCGACGACGGTGGGACGGTAGGGTCGGAATCGGTTAAGGCCATGATCAAGCGCATCATCGCCGGCGAGAACGCCAAGAAACCCATCAGCGACGAGGCCATTGCCGACATGCTCAAGGAAGAGCTGCAAATCAACATCGCCCGCCGTACCGTGGCCAAATATCGCACGGCCATGGGCATCGAATCCTCGTCCAAGCGCAAGGAAATTTTCTGATGCTTCGGGCCGGGACCCCGGCTCAATACCATGCCACCCGGAGGACTATATGAACATTACCTTTAATTTCAAGAACTTCGAGCCCTCGGATCATTTGCGCGACTACGCCCGCAAGCGTTTTGAGAAGCTCGCCAAATATACCGTCGCCACCGACGCCTCGGAGTTGCAGGTCAATTTGGCCGTGGAAAAAACCCGCCAGATGGCCGACGTCATCTTCCTGGCCGACAACATGCACATCTCGGCCCACGAAGCCTCCGAGGACATGTACTCCACCATCGACTTGATCCTTGACAAAGTCGAGGCGCAGGCCAAGAAGTTCCGCGAGAAGCAAAAGGACCGCCGCCGCCAGAAGGCCGAGGTCGTCCATACCCAGGTCATCAGCATCAGCGAGGATGCCGCCGGGGCGCGGACGCCCACCATCGTCCAGACCGACGACTACGAGCCCAAGCCCATGGCCGTGGAAGAGGCGGCCATGCAGCTTGAAAGCCTCAAATACGAGTTCATGGTGTTCATCAACTCCGAAACCGACCGGCCCAATGTCATCTACCGTCTGCGCAACGGCGACTTCGGCCTCATTGATCCTGGAACGGGAGCATAAATGCGTCTTGAGGATTATCTCCAACCCGATTTCGTCATCGGGGAACTTGTGTCCGAGTCCAAACCCGACGTGCTGGCCGAACTGATCGCCCCGATGAAGGCCAGATGGCCCGATTTCGACGATGTCCGGGCGCGCCAGGTGCTGCTTGACCGGGAGAACCTCGGCACCACGGGGATCGGCGACGGCGTCGCCATTCCCCATGGCAAGATGGAGAACCTCGAGCAGATCGTCATTGTCGTCGGCCGCAGCCTCAAGGGCGTCAACTTCGATGCGCTGGATTTCAAGCCCTGCCGCATCTTCTTTCTCGTCCTTGCCCCGGAGCACGTGGCGGGCCTGCACCTGCGCATCCTGGCCCACATCTCCCGCCTGCTGTCCGACGAATCCTTCCGGCACGCCTTCATGAGCGCCGAAAACGACGCCGCCCTGTGGCAGGTGCTCACGGCCGCCGCCTGAAGCAACACGAAACGTCACCTCCCCGCGCACCGGCCGTCGCGCCGGCGCGCGGGGAGTGTGTCATATCGGGGCCGGGGGGCCATGCGCCATGGAAGACACGCCTGCGGAACTGACCATCGTCATCCTGACCGGGCTCTCAGGGTCCGGCAAGTCCACCGCCTTGCGGGTCTTCGAGGACCTGGGCTTTTTTTGTGTGGACGGGTTGCCCGTCAGTCTCGTGCCCAAACTCATCGGCCTTTTCGAAGTGAAGGGCGGCCAGCGCTACAAGGGGCTGGCGCTCGGCATGGACGTGCGCCAGGCCGACATGGACACTGACTGGGGGGCGACGCTGGCCCAGGTCAAAGGCGCGGCGGCAGCCTTGCAGATCATTTTCCTCGAGGCCGACACCCAGGAAATCATCCGCCGCTACGCCACCACGCGCCGGCCGCATCCCCTGGAAAGCGAATCGCGGGGCCTGGAGCAGGCCGTGCTCGAGGAACGCACCCGCATGACCCCGCTTCGGGACGCGGCCGACATGGTGCTCGACACCACCGATTTTTCCATCCACGACCTGCGCCGCAAGCTCCAGGAAAAATGGGCCTCCATCCGGGTCTCCACCGGCACGCTCAAGGTCCACGTCATGAGCTTCGGCTTCAAGTACGGGCCGCCGTCCGAGGCGGACATGGTCTTCGACCTGCGTTTTTTGCCCAATCCCTATTTCGACAAGGCGTTGCGGGAAAAGACCGGGAAGGACGCGCCCGTGCGCGACTATGTCCTGGCCGAGGATCCGGGCCGGGAATTTCTCTCCCGGCTGACCGCTTTCCTGCTCTACCTCCTGCCGCTGTACGCCAGGGAAGGGCGTTACCGCCTGACCATCGCCTTCGGCTGCACCGGGGGGCGGCATCGTTCCGTGGCCGTGGCCGAGTCTGTCTTTGACACCTTGTCCAAGGCTGGATACAATCTTTCTCTTGAGCATCGGCATATCGAACGCGGATGATCCGGCGTGCGGCGGCAAGGCCGCACGCGCCGGCAAACCGGAAGAAGCCGATGCGGCAGGCCGCTGTTGCGGCTATCGTGTCGGCCGAACGGGGGCATGCTCCCGTCTTGTTGGTGGGTCACTGCGGCAGCAGGACGCGTCGCGGCACAGGGCTGGATTACTCCGCCGCGCCGTTTTGACGCCAGGTTTGGGCCTGATAACGCCCCCGGATGCGCGAACATGAATGGGCAAACCCGCTCGGAGACGCCGGTTGGCGTGGTGATCGTCACCCACACCGATTACGGCACGTGGCTTTTGAAGGCGGCGGAATGCATCCTGGGTGACCAGGAACATTGCCGTTGCGTGAGCGTGGACATGGCCACCGAGGTGGACCACATCCTGGCGTCGCTGAAGACCGCCATCAAGGAAACCGACCAGGGCGGCGGCGTGCTTATCCTGACCGATATGTTCGGCGGCACGCCGACCAACCTCAGCCTGTCGCTTCTGGGCTCGGGTCGGCTCGAGGTGCTCACGGGCGTCAATTTGCCCATGCTCATCAAGATCCTCGGCGCGCGGACCAAGGACCTGGAGACGCTGGCCGCCGAAGGCAAGCAGGCCGGCTGCCAGGGAATCGTCGTGGCGGGCGAGGTACTGCGCAAGCGGGTCGCCGAAGGTTAGGGCCATGGCGTTCGTGCGGGTGGACAACAGGCTCGTGCACGGCCAGATCATCGAAAGCTGGCTGCCTTTCACGCACGCCCGTACGATCCTGGTGGTCAACGACGACCTGGCCATGGATTTTTTGCGCCAGGAGATCATGTCCCTGGCCATACCGTCCGGGGTGCGCATCGAATTTCTCCCGGTCGGCGACTTGCTGGGGTTCTTATCCAGGAATCCCCTCGACGCCGAGGACGCCTTGATCTTGTTCGCCAGTTGCCGCGACGCCCGAACCGCTTACGAGCGTGGTTTCGGTTTCGGCAACCTCAATCTCGGCAATATGCATTACGCGCCGGGGAAAAAGCAGGTCTGCCCCCATGTGGCCCTGTCCAAGGATGACGAGTCCTGTCTGGACTTTTTCCGGGACAAGGGGGTGCGGCTCGACTACCGTTGCGTGCCGAGCGATCCGCAGCAGTTGCGTTCCGTGTAAGGCTGCGGCCTTGGAAAAACGGGTCGTATTTTCGAGGAAACGGCGACGCAGGCACGTTGACTCCGCGACAAGCTTCGGGCTTGGTCTTGCGGATGCAAGTGGAGGCACGACCCGCAAGCGGGGCGTGTCGGCCGGCTAAGGCAGGCGGCGACGAGCCGCGACGGCCGCAGTTTGGGCCTTTGGACAGGAACCCGCCCACGGAAATCGCCCAGGCGAGACGACGCGCATGACCCATCAGGCCGATATTTTGCTCCACGTTCTTGGCGTCGCTTTTTTTTTGTTCTTTTTTCGTCCTTCCGCTTCTTTTTCAACGCCGCGCTGATCGAAAGGCCGCTTGTCATCGGGTTTTTCTGGGCCGCCTGCTATGGTGACCTGGACGCGACCCTGAAGCTGAGCCTTTTTTACGAACTCTTTTGGCTCGACGGCATTCCCGCCGGCACCCACATCCCCCCCAATGCCGCCGCGGCGACCCTGGCCGGCCTGTCGCTCATGCACGTCTACCAGTTGACGACACCGGCCGAAGCGCTTTTCGTGGCCGCGACCACGGCCATCCTGGGACGACTTTTCGCCACACTGGAAGGGGCCCAGCGGATGATGGAAAACATCGTCCTGTCGCGCTATACGGCGGCCCGGGAGCGGTCCAAGTCCCATTTCGCGCCCGGCAGGCTGGTGCGCCGGGCCCTGCTGGACATGGCAGCCTTAAACGGCCTGGCCTTTAGCGTGGTTCTGGCCGGGCTGATCGCGTTGTATGCCGTGCTGCTGCCCATGGTCTGGCCGTATCTTGCCTCTTCCGGAGCGACCTGGAGCCAGCTTTGGATACTGGGCAGCCTGGGTGGAGTGTTGTCCCTGCGCTATCGGCCGGCCTACATGCTGCTGGCCGCCGGCATGATTTTGGCCGTGGCCTGGTGCCTGTTGGCCTGAGGCGGCGGACGCGAAATCCCTCCTTTTCGAATATTGCGCGAAAGGGGACTTCCCTGCTTTTTTGTCGAAAAGACTAGATATCCCTGATTGTAAGGAACCGGATGGCCTGGCGGGGAGCCGAAAAAAGGCTGGCGGCCCGGGGAATTTGACTTGGCAACTTGCTCATTTTGGGATATTCTTCACAAGTTGTAAGTTTCGGCAGCAAACCCGTTAGGGTTATTGGAAAAAACACCAGGAGGACACTACTATGGCTTTGTATGTCGTTGGTCACAAAAATCCGGACACCGATTCCATCGCCGCCGCCATTTCCGTGGCGGACCTGATGAACAAGGCCAAGGGGCTGGACGCCAAGCCGGCCGCACAGGGCAAGCTTAACCCCGAAAGCGCTTTCGTGCTCGAAAAGTTCGGTGTGGCCGCTCCGGAGATCGTCACCGACGCCACCGACAAGCAGATCATCCTGGTCGACCACTCCGACCTGGCCCAGAGCCTGGAAAATCTGGACAAGGGCGAGATCATCGGCATCTACGACCACCACAAGCTCGGCGACGTGACCACCCCCAATCCCCTGGAGATCCTGGTCAAGCCCGTGGGCTGCTCCTGCACCGTGGTCAAGATGATGTACGACTGCGCCAAGGTGGAGATTTCCAAGCCCATGGCCGGCATCATGATGTGCGCCATTTTGTCCGACACCGTCATGTTCAAGTCCCCGACCTGCACCCCCGAGGACAAGGCCGCCGTCGAGGCCCTGGCCAAGATCGCTGGCGTGTCCGACTACATGTCGCTCGGCGTCGAGATGTTCAAGGTCAAGTCGGCCGTGGGTGGCACCCCGGCCCGCGACCTGGTCTTCCGCGACTACAAGGACTTCGACATGGGCGGCAAGAAGATCGGCATCGGCCAGCTGGAAGTGGTTGACCTGTCCATCCTCGAGCCGGTCAAGGCGGATCTGCTCGCCGAGTGCAAGAAGGTCAAGGCCGAGGGCCGTCACAGCGTGTTCCTGCTTCTGACCGACATCATGAAGGAAGGTTCCGAGATGCTGATCGTCTCCGACGATCCGAGCTACGTGAAAAAGGCCTTTGGCGTCGAAGTCAAGGGTGATTCCGTGTGGCTTGATGGCGTGCTGTCCCGCAAAAAGCAGGTCGTGCCGCCCCTGCAGAAGGCCTTCGCCTAGTTCCGGTTTCCTCGAATCACTGGGGAGCGGCTTTCGGGCTGCTCCCTTTTTTTGTTGCGCAAGGCCGGCCAAGCGGGCATAGGGCCGGGGTGGGGGAGGGGAGATTGCCGCTGCTGCGGGTGCTTCAGAGAGGGGGCGCCGGCGCGCGGGGTTTCCGCTCCCCCCGTTTTGGAAGCTGGCGCTTGCCGGCCCTGGCCGCATTGTCGTTCTGCCGGACGGCCTGCTCCCCAGCTGAATGAATTTCTCCAAATGGGCCGGTTCGATATTGACAAGCCCGGGGCTCACGGATAGTTTACCGCTTCTTCGGGCAATTAGCTCAGCTGGATAGAGCGTTGGCCTCCGGAGCCAAAGGCCGGGCGTTCGAATCGCCCATTGCCCACCAAACGATTACAAGGGGTTACGGTTTTCATCGTAGCCCCTTTTTCGTTCCACGGATAAACGACGGATAAATTCCTTCCTCGAAACCTTCCCCGGGGTTATCCCCTCATCATGGCCGGGAAGTACATCAAAACGCGATACACAGGCGTCTTCTACCGGGAGAGCCCCACCAGAAAGTGCTCCTACGGAGCGGATCGGTGCTATGTCGTGTGGTACCGGGACAGCGCGGGAAAGGTCCGCTGGCACACCGTCGGTTGGCATTCCGACGGCGTCCGGCCCACCGACGGTGTTGATGCCCGCGCTCGGTTGCTCACGGGCAAGGCAGACGACTCCGTAAAGGCAAGCCACGAGGATGCTCCGGCGGCTTGTATGACCGTCGGCAGCATGGTCGCGCGCTATCTCAGCTGGGCCGAAGGGGAAGGCAAGCGCGTGGGCCCGGAACGCGCCCGCTATGACCTGCATCTCGCCTCGAGGTTCGACGCTGTCCCAATTGATGCCGTCACACTGCAAATGCTCTGGGACGTCAAAGCGTCCCTGCGACGCAAGATGGCGGCGCAAACTGTGCGCCATTGTTTCGGGCTGCTGCGACGAGCCGTCAACCACGCCATCGAGCTGGAGCTGTGGAAGGGGGAGAATCCTTTCGCCGTGAAACGGCATGGTCCGTTCAAGCTCCCGCGAGCGGACAACCAGGCTACGCGTTACCTGACCAGGCGTGAGGCGCGCGACCTGCTCGTCGCGCTTGCCCGGCGCTCCCAGCAAGTGCATGACATGGCCCTGCTTTCGCTCAAGACCGGACTGCGAGCCACGGAAATTTTCGGCATAACCGGCCAGGACCTGGACTGCGCCGGTCGCATCATCCATATCCGGGCCAAGGGCGGCGAGCCCCAGTCCGTGCCGGCCCCGGCGGACATCATGCGGATCCTGGCCGGTTATCGGCGGCAACCCCATGAGTACCTGTTCCAGGACGAAAATGGCGGGCAGATCACGTGGGGCATCAGCAGCACATTTGACCGCGTTGTTCGAGAGCTTGGCCTGAACGACGGGGTCACGGACAAACGCCGGCGCGTCCGGTTCCACACCCTGCGCCACACCTTCGCCAGCTGGCTGGCCCAGTCCGGGCAGGTCACGCTGCATGAACTCATGGAGATGATGCGCCACAAGCGAATCGAAATGACGTTGCGCTATGCCCACCTCATCCCGGGCGGCGGACGGTCGAAACTGCAGATCATCGAGGACGCGCTGTTCGATCCCGACCATGACGACTAGCCCCTGCCCGATGTCACGATGTGCGCGCGTAAAAAGTCCTCGAAATCCTCGCGCAGGTAGATCACGCGCTTGCCCGGCTTGACGTAGGGCGGGCCCTTGCCCGACGCGCGCCAGTCCTCGAGGGTCCGGGCCGGGATGCCGTATTCGGCTTCGATATCCTCAGCGTTGAGGGATCGTTTCTGCGGGCGGATGGTGATCGGCGCATCCTGGCCGCGCGGGTCCAGGACCTCAATACGAACCTCGATGCCGGCGGCCAGTTCCGTTGCCACGGCGACCAGCAGGTCATGCACGGCCTGTGTGCGCCGCCCGGGACACAGCTCATACACCATGCGCCGGCCTCCGGCGTCGAGCAACACGCCATTTTGCACGGATTCGATGGTAATCACGGCTGTGCTCCCATCTCTTCAAGGCGCTGCAGAGCGTGTTGCGCCACCTCCAGGCTGCCGACCAGGCGCAGGCACTCGCGCATCATGGCTTCGGTCGTGCCCATGGTCGGTCCCAACTTGATCACCACGCTTGGCGATACGGCGTCGAGCTTTTCGCGCAGCGATATCGCGTAGTTGTCCGCTTCCAGGCAGGCCTGGGCCAGATCGTGACGCAGCTTGGCGGCCTTGTAGGCAACGACATCGGTGCTCATGCGGTCTCCTTGGCCTGGGCACGGGACGCCCCGGACGGGCTCGGAAATTTTGTCTGTGCGCGGGTCGTCCATCAGTCCGCCTCCACCAGCTTGAGCAGGGCCATGATGGCGGCCACGGCTTCGTAGCCTTCGCGCCGGATGCGGATGCGCTCGTCCGGCTTGATGGTGTTGTCGGCCAGGGCGTCGGCGCAGGCCGCGATCAGCTCGCCGAATTCGCGGACCGCAACCAAGCACTGCTGCTGCACCGGGTCGTCACCGTCATCGATGCTGGGCAGGCGCACGAACACGCCGCCCATCTCCCGGGCCAGGAAGTGCAGGGGCTCGTCCGAGTCCGTGATGTCCATCACCGGCAACAGCCGGTCCACGCCGCACTTGTGGCCGGGCTGGCCGGACAGCTCGGACATCATGGTCGGGTAATGCCAGCCCAGCATGTTGGCGATGGTTTGCGCGCCGATGCCTGACGGCGCGCGTTTGACGAGCGCGTGCAGGATCGGGGTGAGGGACGGGTACTCGTGGCGTGGCATGCTGATTCTCCTGTCGATTTTGCGTGGCATGGGCCGCGAAAACGGGCTAGCCAGGGATACTGGCCGCCCTACAGGGCCGGGTGGTCGGTTTTGGGCTTGGGGCCTGGCTTTCCGGGCTTGCGCGGCTCGGGCAACAGCTCGGCCGGCACGCCGAGTGCGATCAGTTTTCGGATATGGTCGGGTGTGGCCCGGCGTCCGGCGATGATGTTGGACAGCGTGGTTTTGGACATACCGGCGTCCGCGGCCAGTTCCTTGAAAACAATGCGCCGCTCCACGAGCCAGGCGCGGCACCTATCTTGACGGGTGGGGGTAATTGTGTGAACAGGTTCACAGAATTGCATAGCGAAACCTCTTTTTGGGGCCGCTGGCAGGACGGGCTAGGTCCTAGTTGGCGAAAACGTGTCCCGTGGTTTTGGCTTTAATGAATTTCGTGAACTTACGTCAACGATTTTTACTTAAAAAATGAATTCCGACGACAATCAAAAGTTCGCGACACGGCTACGCGAGTTAATTCAAGTCCTTAGAGTTAAGGACGTGGAATTTGCGCAGCATGGCGGAGTTACTAAACAAACGCTCAGCGGCTATTTGACGGGAAAGAGGGAACCTTCCCGGAGTACATTAGCGAACTGGGTCAACGTTTTTCATCTCAATGGGACTTGGCTTTTGACGGGTGAAGGCAACATCTTTCAGAACGAAGCATCCTCTGAACAGATAGCCGTACCTGCTGAAGAAACTTCGCCAAACCTATCCCCTGCTCAGCGGGAGATGCTCACCTACAAGCGGCTTCAAACCGAGCTGGGTACCCCGAAAGAGCGAATAGCTGATGGCCTTGATGCCATCGTGATGGGGAAGACTCTCCGCACTAAAAGCATCTACAAGACCGCCGAGCCTCCGGCCGATCCTGGATATCATAACCTCCATGAGCCCGGGGCTGACTTCGGGAAAGACATCTAACGGACCGATACAATGAACGCATCTTTGACGCTAAGCCATCCCTTTAAAATATTTCAGAAGCTTATTGCTCAAAATAAGACCAATCGACTGGAGACGTTACTAGCAACTTTTGCTGATGGCTATGCTGAAGGATGGGCTTTCCCAATTGCCTCACAGTTTCGTGAAGCAATTGATATTCGATTTACAACACAGAAAGTAAATAAAATTCCTGAACAAGCATGGACACAGGGAAGTAGATTTGAATTTCGGGAGGGGTATACTGTTTACGATACACGAGAAGCTTATGAGACATCGAAGACAGCTCTCCAACATGTCAAAGTTGCCTTTCAAATACAAAAATCAAGCCCGGCTATTCCTGCTGCCGTCAATCTTCAGAAGTGGCCAACACGCCCAGATGATGCTGAAATAAAGCGATATATCGCTTTGTTTGGACAGAATTATGTCTCACATGGAGAAGAGGTGAAGAAAAAGGAGTATATCCTTCGCGTCCAAACAAAACGTTTTGCTGGGTATCTCGAGGTCGCCAAGCTCGTTCCAGATGATCAGAAACAACACCTTGTGAAAGTTGATGAGTTCCCTATCTCCCAAGATCATTTTGTCGAATGGCTGATTACCGGCACCGATCCCAGCATTCGGACACAGGAAGGATCGCCCGCAACTTCCACTTCCTGACACGGACTAGAGGAGAGCGACATGGGTTCTGATGGGACGCTCGATGCCCATGGCCAACCCCGCAACCGCGCGTTCAATGCCCGCCGCATCAAGGATCGCGGCGTCGACGAGCGTATAGAACCTAATGGGTTTGTTTTGAGCAACTAGGTGCTAAAATGCGAACGATGAGCGTTGTGTCGAAGAATTCATCATAATACTTAGATGGTTAGGTTGTTGCAAAGAGCAAAAATGCCGGATGCCAGGAGGGAATGCCGGCTATAAAGATAACTCGTCTCAACGCTCCTTTTCCCTCTTTGAGCAAGCTTATTTTGTTAAAAAAAACGGAATGTTAAATAAATATCAAGGCATTGCTTGAATGTTGACTTGACAGAAAACTTCTTCGAGTTTACCTAAAGGTTAACCATGCCGGTTATGACCATACTAGAAGCGCAGGGGCGGGCGGTCCTCTACTGGTTTGAAAAGGCGCCGGACGAAATCAAGGGTCCTCTGCTGCGTTGCCCTGGTATAAAAGAGCAGGAACGCACTTTGGCTATTCGGTTCATTAAACACTTCTTGACTTTAGGCGAATTTCCTCGGAACGAAGGAAAATTTAAACATTACGGCGACGAAGGCTATTATGCTATCAAAGCAGGAAAACAACTCCGTCTGCCTGGTATATATCTCGATAAAGACAAAACTATTTTTGTGGTTGTTAATTGCTTTAGAAAAAAACGTGACCGTTGGCCAAAGTCGGAGGTAAAAAGAGCACAAAGGCTCGTCGAGCTTTGCGTGAAGGAGTTGGTGTAATGAAATCTTGCCTCATAAATAATGTTGAATATAGCGGGTGTTTTGTTGAGTTTGTTTCTCAAATTAGTTCTGAAGACTGGTCGTATTATGATTATATTGATAATATCTCGGATCAAATTTATTTAATTATGAAACAGACCAATGTAAGCAAAGCAGAACTGTCGAGACGGCTTGGGACTAGTAAGCCTTTTGTTACGAAAGTCCTTTCTGGACAGGCTAATTTGACCATGAAAACCCTCATCAAGATCCTCCATGCACTAGGTTATAAACCAGAGACACGGATTGTTCCCATAGACAGCATTGGAAAATGGACCTACACATCAAAACAACGTAAGCCTTCGACCTGGAAAGCTATACATCCTGAGGGCACAGTATCTAACGTTCATTATGAAAAAAACAACAATAAGGCATTAGTGGCTTAGGGTATAATCTTATGACTCAGCAAAGTAAATTCCCACCACCGCTCCGCCTTATTTCGCATTTTTATACCGAATTTCGCTATAAAGCGAATCCTGAAACCTCTCCAGAAAAATTGGAGAATGGTGAAGCGTATGAGATGGATACTGTCACACTCCGAGGTGGTGTAGGTGATGTGTCGGAGGACCTGTTAAAGTTTCAAGTAACATTGCAAATATCTTCTCCCTATCCAGAGAAAGAAAAGGCTTGGGACTTTTATCTTGAAGTTGTTGGCATTTTTGAGATAGCAGCAGCTTATCCTAAGGATAAATGGGAGTCCCTTAAAACAAATTTTGCCCCCTCCATGCTTTACGGTGCTGCTAGGGAGTATTTATGTACTGTTACTTCACGAGGGCCATATGCTCCAGTTTATTTGCCGACAATCCATATTCCACCTCAGCCAATAGTCAAAGAGGAGAATGCTCAAATAAAAGAATCCAAGGATAATATAAAAATCAAACAGAAAAAACGAAAAAAAGTATCGCCCACTTCCGACGATACTTAGTATATATGAGTCAAAGGCCGCCAGGCCCAACGGAGTGGGTGGCGGCCCTTGATGCGAACAGTTGAGTTCGCGGCTAGATTGGGGAATCAAGCCATCGCATGCCCACCTGTTCGTGTCAAGTCACCCACTCCAAAACTCGAATTGGGTGTCAGCATGAGAAAACACAGTAGTAATGTCAGGGGTGGGGCCTTCGACGAAGGCACCAAACAACAAGTTTGGAGTAAGGGCAAGATTGTCCAGGGTAATTCCCCGGCCGAGTACCGGAAAGATACCTGTGGAGCCTGGATGCGGTACTCCGATTATGGAAACACGGGTAGCAGCCGTGGCTGGGAAATCGACCACATCAAACCCGTAGCTCAGGGCGGCTCTGACGATCTGAGTAACCTTCAGCCCCTCTACTGGGAAAATAATCGCGGCAAAAGTGATAATTGGCCCCAGTGGAGCTGTTCGTTTACGGCTGTGTAGCGGTAGCGCTAATTCCGGACGAGCCGCGCTTTGTGGCTCGTCCGGAATTGAGGTGTTTGTTTATATTGTACAACATCCGCATGTTGCCCCTTGAGCCCCGCACTCAACTGGCATTACCCCTGTACCTGAAGTTTGATAGAGGATTATCTCGACTGGGTTTATTACTGAGATGAAAGGAACGGGCAGATAGACGAGCTTTTTGTTTATATAGTACAACTTTTGTTTATATTTCTGGACAACGCCCATCGTTTTTCCCTATGACGGGGCCATGCGCCCGCAACTCCCGCCCATTCCTCTCGAGGCCAGGACCCCGCTGCCCCTGCCGTTCTACCTGACGCCGGTGTCTGCCGGTTTTCCCAGCCCGGCCGAGGATTATCTCGACCAGGCCCTGGACCTCAACGACCTGTGCATCACCCATCCAGCGGCCACGTTCTACGTCCGCGCCAGCGGGGAATCCATGCGCGACGCCGGCATCCAATCCGGCGACATCCTGGTGGTGGATCGGGCCGAGGAAGCCCGGCCAGGGCGCATCGTCATCGCGGCCGTGGACGGGGAGCTGACGGTCAAGCGCCTGAAGCACATGGACGGGCGTTTGTTCCTGGCCCCGGAAAACGACGCCTACAAGCCCATCGAGATCCGGCCGGAGTCCTCCTTCGAGATCTGGGGCGTGGTCACCTTCGTCATCCACCGGACCTGACGCCGCCATGCCGCCCCGCCAGATCCTGGCCCTGGTGGACTGCAACTCCTTTTACGCCTCGTGCGAAAAGGTGTTTGTGCCGTCCCTGGCCAACCGTCCCGTGGTCGTGCTGTCCAACAACGACGGCTGCGTCATCGCCCGCTCGGCCGAGGCCAAGGCCGCCGGCATCCCCATGGGCAAGCCGGCCTTCGAGTGCCGGGAGCTGTTCCGCCGGCACAACGCGGCCGTGTTCTCCTCGAACTACACGCTCTACGGCGACATGTCGGCCCGGGTCATGAAAACCCTGGCCCGGTTCACCCCGAACCTGGAGATCTATTCCATCGACGAGGCGTTCCTGGAGCTGACCGGCATGCCATACGATGTCATGGCCTACAGCCGGCAGATCCGGGCGACGGTCGGGCGCTGGACAGGCATCCCGGTCTCCATCGGGCTCGGGCCGACCAAAACCCTGGCCAAGGTGGCCAACAAGCTGGCCAAGAAGGACGCCGCCCTCGAGGGCGTGCTGGATTTCGAGGCGTGCGCGGATCCGGATGCCGTGCTGGAGAGGGTGCCGGTGGAGGATGTCTGGGGCATCGGTCGGCGCTACACCGCCATGCTGGAGCGCCTTGGCGTGCGCAATGCCCGGCAGTTTCGGGATCTGCCACGGGACCTGGTCAAGAAGCGGATGACCATCGGTGGGCTGCACACCCAGCTCGAGCTGCGGGGGATCCCGTGTCTCGACCTGGAGACCGTCGCGCCGGCCAAGAAGTCGGTGGCCGCCTCACGATCGTTCAGCCGGCCCGTCCTGGCCATCGAGGACATGCGCGAGGCCGTGGCCACCTACGTCACCCGGGCGGCCGAACGCATGCGCGCCGCGCGCCTGCAGGCGAATGGCGTCACGGTCTGGGTGCAGACGAATACCTTTATCGAAGGTGAGCCCCAGTATGCGAACTCCGCCTATGCCGCCTTGCCCGTGGCCACGGCGCACACCGCCGCGATCATCCGGGCCGCGATCCGGGTGTTGGAACGCATTTTCCGCAAAGGCTACCGCTACAAGAAGGCCGGCATCATGCTGTCCGGCCTGGAGCGCCTGAAAAACCGGCAGCTTTCGTTGCTGGAACCCGAGCCGGAAGCCGGGGGCAGGGGAGAGCGGCTCATGCGCGTGCTCGATGCGATCAACGACCGTTTTGGCCGGGACGCGCTCAAGTTCGCCGCCTGCGGCATCGAGCAGGACTGGCGCATGAAGCAGGCCCTGCGCTCGCCGCATTACACGACGAACTGGCGGGATATTCTGGAGGTGAAGGCGATTTGAGTCTTCAAAACCCCGCCACCAGGGCTTGCACGCGCTTGGCGTTCTCGGGCTACACCGCTTCGTAGCTAGCCGAGATGGCGTCGACGGCCGTGATGGCGTCAGCGTCGGTCATTGTTCCGGCAACCACGGCTGCCTGGATGGCCGCGAGTTCGGCGTCCCTGGCCGCCTGCCAGGCGAAGCAGGCCGCGACATGAGTGCGCCCGGACGCCTTGACGCTGGCGTAGAGCGTGGCGTCCATGGTCACCCAAAAGCCAGCGGAAGCCTTCCAGGGCGTGGTGTAAGCCGCGTCGGCCGACAACTCGTTTTCCAGTTCGAGATACGACGTCCGCGCCGCCTGGTCGCTGTCGAACAGCACGCCGTCCACCAGGAAGCAGCCATCGCGCACGCGACATTTTTCGGCTTGGACGGCGGCGAGTTTGGCGGAAATGGCCTCGGTCAGCGTCGGCGGCGTCACGATCTCCAGCTGTCGCCCCATGGCCAGGGCCGCGCGGATGTCGGATCGGTAGTCGTCGGCATGGGCTTCCAGGTAGGCCTGGACGTCGGCGACGCCATCCAACGCACCGACCGTCCAGACGTAGGTGGTGCCGTCGAGGTTAATATTGATAGAGGCAACGCCAGCGCTGATGTCTCGAAGTGTTACCATTAGATTTCTACCCCTCCATATTTCAGCGAAAAATACATAGTGTTAGTGCCAGACGAGCTAAATCCAACGAATATTTGTCCATCAGCATTGACAGGTATTGCCCCGTTAGCAAAATTGTATGCGGAAGACCCAGCATTTACTATAACACCATAGTCTGCATTATTTATTCCGTTAACCGCTTCCCCGCTAGGGCCAGTTGAGTTTACAATGGCAACGCGATTAGATAGGGTTGCAGTGGCAGAGCCATTATCGTCAGCAACGAAAGTGATGATAACTGACTTTATTCCTCGAGGGAGTCTGCAATTAGAATCAACAGCGATAGAATGTGCCGTAAATGCTTGAGCAGTTTTTCCTGCCCATGTGTATTTAGTGGATTGTATGGACGGGAATCGAATTATTTCTCTTGTCCTACCCACAAAGCTCCCCTCATCCAGTAGGTTCCCCCGCTGCAATTGGGGCTGGCTAAAGACCGCCTCTGCATCCGTTCCGCTGTCCGCAACCGCCTGGAACGACGTTATGCCAGCGGCTGGTGTGCGTGTGACCTGGAGATAGTGGTACAGTCCATCACCCGGGTGGTACTCCGACCAGCTCTCGCCCGCGCTGTCGATGATCCCTATCCTGGCCTTATTGGCGACCGAGGAATGGACCCATACGCCGATGACCACAGGGCCGGCCCCAGCGTAGCGGCGGCAAAACTCGGGCGTCGCAACACGCTGGCCATCACTCCAGTACACCTTGCCTCCGTAGACGCGCAGGGCGTAGAGAGCGCCACTCTTGACGTTGTTGGTCTCGCGCCAGCATTTGGTGGTGGGGTCTTTGTTCCAGAGATCGAGAGCTTTGGTATTGTAGTCGACGCATCCAACAGTGACTTCGGTGAGGGTGATGGAGTCGTAATACCCAACTCCACCAGACGCAGCAGCGTTTATACATGCAACATACAAATTCTCTGATTTAGCCTCAAACAGGCATGTAAATCGAGAAAACGAACCAGACGCATCATACAGGCTTGATCCAGATATTTCATCATATCCAATTCCTGCACCGAGAGAACTTAAATAGAATATCGCGTTTGCTGTCCCTTTCTTTGCTGAACCAGAGAATTTGTATAACTTCCCAACGGTTAACCCACTAAACACCTGGGTAGCATAACCGTTTGTTGCCCCACTATTTGTAATCCTTAAACAATTTCCACTAACTCCGCCAGAAACGCTCGCAAGAACGGCACCGTTTCCAGCCGTCCATCCCGTCGTATCGCTGTTGAATGTTCCGTTGGTTACGAGGTTTGGCCCCATGTCGTATACAGATATTGAATCATAATAAGCTGTTCCTGCGGATGTACTATAGTTTTCACATGTTATGTATGTGGTTGACGACGTAGCCTCAAAGGTACATTCAAGCCTTTCGTATCCGGTCGATGCCGTTGACATCTGAAATATATCGTAGTTGGCAACAGATGTTCCGACCCAAACATACGCAATGTTGCATGTACCTCTTTTAGCATAGGCAACAACTTGATAAACATGACCTGAAACCGTATTGATTGATATTGATTTATATCCGTTTGTAGCTCCATTGTTCGTTATTTTCAGGCAGGAGCTCCCAAATTTAGCATTTTCCGTGTCGCGCGTTATCGCCGCACTGTTTCCAGTGATCCACGAAGCAACATCTTCATCAGTTTCAAAATTTCCCGTTCCGCCGAGCAAATCAACGCTCGAATAGGCGCTCTCCAGAGTGCCGTTGCTCCACACGCCAAATCCGGCGTTGGTGATGTGCGTCGGCTCTAAACTGACTGAGACCGGAGCATCCTCCCAAAACGGCAGGCCCCCGACCACCCGTAAAACCTGCCCCTCGGACCCCACGCCCAAACGTTGCGGGACTCCTGCCTCGGGGTAGTAGACGAGGTCTCCGGCCGCCGTGCCTATGGCAGCCGAAATACCACCTGCACTTGCATTCGAGGCCAGTGCCGCGACCTCATCGCGCAAGGAGGAGGCCTCATCCCTCGCCGCTTCCGCGTCGGTCTTTGCCGTGCCGGCCAAGGCGGATGAAGCCGCCGCTTCGGCCGCCTTGGCAATGGACACAGCCGCAGCGTCGGTAGCGGTGTCTGCCGCTTGGGAGGCCGTCGCGGATTGCGTCGGGACTTCATCGAGCGCCGGAAGGATGGGATTGATCGCGTCGACGATCTCGTTGAGCTGGTCGACCATGTTGTCGACTTCGGTCAATGTCTGCGGCATGGCATCATCGAAATCGTCGGCCGTCCGCCCAGGCGGAGTGGACAGCGGCGTCAGGGACGGTATGGACATGGCTCCCCCTAAACGAGGCCCTCGACCTCGAATTGCACGGTGGACAGTTCACTGTTGGGCAGGTTCGGCTCCACCTCTTTTGCGTAGCCGTAAACCAGCAATGCCTCCGGCTGGTACCCGGTCTCGCTGTAGGCCACGAAGATGCAGGCGATGCCGTCGATATCGTCCAGGCGCTTCTGGATGTAATCGATCTCCTTGGTATTGATGCGCGCCTTGAATTTCAGGTACTTAGCCAGCCGGCCCTTGCTCAGGGACGTATTGCCGTAATCGTCGGTGATTATTTTCGAGTAGGAGACGCGGCTCGGGGTGACGTCCCACTGTGTTTCGCCCAGATAGGCCGACATGCCTGTCACCACGATGCCGCATTTGGCCGTGCCGCCGGCGCCCGCGTCGATGCGGATCCGCATGGTGGATGCGCCGCGGATCGGGATAGCCGTAAACACGTCCCGCACGAAAACCGGGTCGGAAAAAAAGTATTCGGTGTAGGTGTAGACCTTTTTGAGCAGGGTCCAGGTCCTGGTGTAGATGATCGTACCGCCGGAGATGACGTCGATGGTCAACGTCTTACCACGGCAGCCGAACAGGCCCACGGCGTCGCACCGGGCCACGGAAATGGTCACGTCGAGCAGTTCCTCGGCCGAGGTCGTCGTGTTGATGTACTCGTCGAGCATCTTGTAGGCGTTGGTCGCGCCCTTATCGCTCCAGGCCGGATCCGATCCAACCTGGTGATCCGCCGGGTTTTCGCCCGTCGTCTCGCGCAACGACAGATAAACCCGATGATCAGCCGTCACCATGACCGTCGTGCCGGCGGCATAGGTGGTGTCGGCGTCCCATTCCTGGGCGTCGTTCTCGGCCACGTTGGTGGAGATCAGGGTGATGTCCCTGGGGATCACAATTTTCATTGCGCGCTCACCATGAGGGTGCCGTCCTTGCCGCCGCATCGGATCAGCATGGAGGCGATTTCCGTCGTTTTGTCCGCGAGCTTCGCCTGGGTCGCGGCGAGATCGTGATGCAAGGAAACCACTTCCTGCCGCAGCGCCACGACCTCGCTGGCCAGATCGTCCCGGTCGCTGGCGCCGGCCGAGATGCCGCCAAGTTGTCTGGCCAGATAGAGCAGCAAGTCTGTCTCGTATTCCGTCAGCACCGCCTCGCCGGGCTTGCCGAGCACGAACACCGAATCCTGTCCCGGTATGCCGCCCTCGATCATGCCACCAGTTGCAAAGCCGTATTCGGATTTCAGGGACTGCCAGTCGTCATAAGCGGTCGTGGCCTGGGCATAGAGCGACATGACTCCGGAGGGCAGTGCCGCCGTGGACGGCCATGTGGACTGCGAGGAGCTGACCCATTGGGAGAGCGCGGCGTCCCAATCAACATACCCGGTTCCCACGCCGTAATTGCTCAAGAACCAGCCGACATAATCAGCCGCCGTCATGCCGCCCTCGCCGACCAGGATCGCATCGGCGGCGCGCATGCTGTTCGATCCGCCGTCCCAATAATCCGACGAGAGCAGGTTGGCGACACCGCCGGACCAGCCCACGCCCGTGGTGGCCATCTGCGCCACCAGCTCGCCATATTTCGAGCCCTGGAACGCAGCCACGGCCTGGGCCCAAAGCGTCTGATACGTGGTTTCGAGCTGGGCCACCTCGGCCCGCTTGAGCGCCGCCTCGGCCTCGGCGATCTGATCGTCCGTGACGGTGGTGGCGATGTCGGTCAGCGATCCGGACGTGGACGCCGCGCCCGAGGCCAGGGAGGAAAGGGTGGAGGTCACATAATCCACGCCGGAATTGTACACGGACTCGTCAGCCGTTGAGCTGCGCAGGGCGTCCAGGTAATCCGTGCCATAGCTGGTGATGTTGGCCATGGCCGTGGTGTCGCCCGAGGCGGCCAGGGCGGCCTGCTCGTCGAAATAGGCCTTGGCGTTGGCGGCCACGGTTTCGGCGTCGTCCGTGGTGTATTCGCTGCCGGTGCGGATCTCGTAGATCGTGTCATAAATGTCGTCGACCATCGAATCGATGGCGTCGGCGATGGAACTTAGGGAATCGATGATGTCGTCGGCCAGGTCGGTTTCCCCGGCCTGATATCGCGCAAAAAGGGCATACAGTTCCTGGATGGCCGATTGCGTGTTGCCCGTCAGAGAATCAAGCAGCTCGGACTGGCTGGTGTAGAGATCCTGGAGATCATCCTGCATCTCGTCGATGGTGTCGGACCAATATTTGGCCAGCTCGTCCATCTGGGTTTGCATCAGCTCGGCGATCAGATCCGCGTCCAGGCCGTCCGCGTAGGCTTGGTCCAACTCGTCCAGAAACCCCTTGACCATGCCGAGCGCCTCGGCCTCCTCGTCGTAGCCGGCGATGACGGCCTGACGCTGCCGGAGGTCCCATTCCATGGCCTCGGTGGCCTTGGCCAGGGTATCTGCCGTCTCCTCGATCATGTTGATGATCTCGGCCCACTGGGCTTTCTGGAGCGCCTGAAACAGCCCCTCCTCGGCGCTGCCCACGGACCAGTTGAATTCCTTGGCCAGGTCCTGCAGCTCCAGGGCGTTTTCCTCGATGGCGATTTGCACCAGGGCGCCGGAATCGCCCACGGCCGTGGCGTAGCGCTTGTTGGCGTCGCGTAGCTTGTCGGCGTAGTCGCGCAAGTGCGCCGCGATCTTGGCGGCCATCTCGGCGTCCTGGACTTCCTTGAGCCGGGCGATGAGCGCCGCGTCGTAACCGGCGGCCCGGGCATCGGCCAGCTCCCATTCCGCGTCCGTGGCCAGCTGGGTGATTTCGGCCTCGTAGTCCAGCCCCTTGGCCTTGAGCATGCGCACGTCCAGGGACTGGGCGAACTGCGTCATGCTATCATTCCAGGCGGCAATGGCGTCGTTGACGCTGTTGAGGTTGGCCACCCACTGGCTGGCTTTACCCCAGGCCTCAAACTCGTCCACGCTCAAGCCGTTCTTGATGGCCGCGTCGAACTTCGTCCAGAAATTGTCGATGGTGACCGAAGCGTCGCCCAGCTTGCCGATAGAATCGGTGGCCTTATCGGTGTAATACCCGAGGTTTTCGACGTAGGCGTCGACCGTGCTGAAGATGTTGCTGGTCAGGTTGGTCATGATGGACGCGAAGGCGTCCTCGCCGCCCACGGCATTGAGCAGGTCCTCGGAGTATTTCGCGGCCAGCAGGTTCTGCAGCTGTTCGTCGGTCACGGCCAGGGCCTGCGAGCCGTCGGAAGCGTTCTCGGCCAGGATCGCCAACTGGTCCGAGGTCGCGCCCATGGACGAGGCCATGGTCAGGATGGCCTGGGATGTGCCGGCCGCCGTTTCGATGGTCTGCTGGCGCAAGGCGTCGACCTGATCCCCGGTGATCTGGGCCACGTCGGTCATCTCGTACCCGTAGGCGGACAGACTGCCGGCCACAGTCGAAAATGCGGCGGAGAATTCCTGGATCTGGTCGATATAGGTCTGGCCATCGTCGGCCAGGGCATCGAACGCGCCGCGCAGCCCCGCCTGCTCCAAGGCCTGGAATGCGAGGAGATTCGTGCCGTTCTCGATGTACGTCCCGAGCTGGTCCTCGGTGATGTTCATCGAGGGCATGGTGAAATTCTCGATCAGGTTGTCGACGGCGAAACCCAGGTTTTCGGCCGCGTCGTCGATGGCCTCGGCCGCGTCCCTGAACGATTCCGAGATCTCGCGCGTGACGTCCGGGTCGGCCACGCCCGTGCCCACCACGCTGCCGTCGGAATAAAAGTCCACGCCGCTGACCGTGGTCGAGCCGCCGGAATAGCCGACGTTGTAGCCGGAAGCGGTTTTGCGGACCTCTTCCTTTTTCTCGCCGAACAAGCCGGAAAACAGACCGATCGCGCCGCCGATGGCCCCGACAATAGGGAGGGCCGTGGTCAGGATGGAGGAGATCGACGTGGCGGCCATGCCGGCGGTTTCGGCCACGCTGTAGGTCGAGGCCATGGCCTCCGCGCCCACGGTGTTGTAGGTGGTGGCCGCCGCGCCCAGGGCGGACATGTCGATGCCATCGGAAAAAATGTCCGCCATGGCATTGCTGCCGCCCAGGAACAACGTCGAGCCGGAGGACGCCGCCGTGGTCAGGGTGTCGCCCACCGCCTCGCCGGCGGACTGGCCGAGATAGTCCCCCAGCGTCTTGAGCGCGGAAGTCCCCTGGCCGAGGACGTCGCTGCCGCCGGAGGACGAGGACGATTTGCCGAGCAGGGACGAGAGGAAGGAGCCGCTGCCGTCGGACACCCCGGACGAAAGCATGCCGATGAAATCATTGAGCAGCATCTTCGTGGCCTGCTCGATGAGGCTGGCCACGATATCCAGGAGCCGCGATTTCAGGTTCTCGCCGATGTTGGCGATGGCGTCCGCGCCTTCTCCGGCCGATCGGACGATGTCGCCCATGCCGCCCGAGATGCCGTCCACCACGTCGTTGGTGCCCTGGATGATGCCGTCGGCCATGGTGTCCCAGCGCTTTTTCGCGCGGGTGGTCTCGCTCTCATACCCGCCGAAGGCCAGGGACCATTTCGCGGCCATGGTCTCGCCGAAGCTGCCGGCGTACTTGACCTCTTCTTCAAGTCTTTCTTTAAGGAATTCGTCCCACCGCTCGGCCTCGTAGATCTTGGCCGCCGTCTCGTCGCTGGCCACCTCCTTGACCGCGTCCAGATGCTTTTGCAGGGCGGCGGCTTCGTCCTGCCAGTAGGCGCCGGACAGCTTGCCGCCTTCACCCAGGCGCTCCCGCTGGGACTGGAGCACGTGCTCCTGGTAGGCATCCCAGCGCGCTTGCGCCTTGGCCACGGCCGCGGCGTCCTCCTGGTCGGTTTCGGCCCGGGCCTCGCGCAGATCCTCCAGGTACTGCTTGTAGCCTTCCAGCCAGTCGGCGGCCATGAGCTGGTCCGGATCGGACAGATAGGTGCCCATGTCCCGGGCATACTTGGCGGACTTGTCCAGCTCCTTCTCGAAGTCCTTGAGCTGTGCGGCCATGCGCAGGATGGGCCAGGCCTGTTCAGCCGCGACCCAGGCCTTGGAAAATCCCTCGGTATCGCCCTTGGCGCCGATGAGCGACTTGCGGATATCCGCGAACACGCGCTCGAAGGTCTTGTCGACCTTGAGCGTCTCGCTCTCCATGCCGCCGGACAGGCTGTCCGTCAGGGAGGCGATGGTGGCCTGCACCTGATCGAAATAGGCGTCGGAGCGTTCGCCGTAGCGGGCGGCGGCGTTGGCCGCGCTGTCCGAGGACTTCTTGGCCCCGTCCAGGGACACCTTGATGCCGTCCACGGCCTTCTTTGCCTTCTGGGCCTTGGCTTCGAAGTCGCCAGGGAACATCTTGGACAGTTCGGGGATGGTGCCGGTGTTGTCGCCGGCCATGATCTGTTGGGTCTTGGCCTCCAGGGATTGCTGTTTCGCGGCGGCCTTGGCCGCATCACCGGCCTCCTTGAGCTTCTTGGCCAGTTCTTCCGGGCCGGAGAGCGCCCAATCGCCGAAGGACATTTCACCTTTGATCACGGCGATGCCGGCGGCAATGGTATTGGCGAAGGTCTGGTATTCACGGGTCGCGGCCATGACGGCGGAGGTGATTGCCCCCACGGACGTTTCGATGCCGCCCAGGGTGGTGATGATCGGATCCTTGTTTTCCTGGATGGTGCGGGAAAACGTCTCCATGCTGGCCGTCATCATGGGGGCCAGTTCTTGGCCGAACTCGATGGACATCTGCCGCAGGGTGGAATCGTAGGTATCTTTGACGGACTTGGCCGTTTGCAAATAATCCTGGAAGGCCTTGTTGGTCCCGCCCGCAGCGCTTTGGACTTGCCCAAGCGATTGGGCATAGCGTTCCCAATCCTGGGCACCCAAGCCGGCGATGCCGGTGAGCGCCTCGGAGGATTCAAACAGCTTGCCGAGGGAGAAGTGAGACTTGTCGGCCGTGGCTTGGAGCGTTTGCAACGCCCCGGCAAACCCCTTTTCCTTGACCATGGCCACGCCAGACTCGTATCCGAGCGCCTTGAGAACCTTACCCATGTTCTCGGTCGGCTTGTAGAGCCCGATCATGATGGCGCGCCACTTGGTGGCCGCCTCGGCCGTGGATCCAGAGGTCTGGGTGATGAGCGATAGCCCGGCCGCCATCTCCTGGGACGTGACGCCGACCAGGTGGGTGCTCTCGGCCACGTCGCCGATAACCGGAACCAGTTCGGCGAAGGAGGTTTGCCCCAACTTTTCAATGGAAAAGAGAAGGTCCGAAGCCTCTGTGGCGGATTTGATTTCACCGTCGAAGCCGGCCATGGTCTTGGTCAAGGCCTTGATGGTCTGGTCCTGGGCCACATGGGCCGCCTTGGACGCTTCGGCGGCCGTGGTCAGCATGTCCATGGCCTCGGCGGAATCGGTCACACCAGCGGAAATGGTCTGGTAGTAGCCCTTGACCAGGGCGTCCGAGTCGCCCAGCGCCCTGGGCATGGCCTTCATTTTGGCGTCGATGGCGTCAAGGCTCTCCGTAGTGACTTTGCCCATGTCCGTCAGATCGGCCTGATAATTGGCGAACTGGGAAAAGGCGTCGCCTGTGACACGGAGGGATTCCCGGATGGACAGATAGGCGGCGGCAGCCGCGCCGGCCCGTTTTGCCAATGTGGAGAGACTAAGGCCAGCCTTGTCGCTGGCCTTAGTGGTCACACCCAACTGGACAGCCATGCGCTTATATTCCTGGGTGGTCAGGCCGGCGGTGCGGCGCAGCTGCTCCAGGGACCGGGATGCGGCATCGGCCGCCATGCCCTTGCGCATCCGGTCCTCGAGGCTGGCGATCTCCTTGTCGGTCATGCCAGCGGCTTGCCCCAGGCTTTTGAGGCTGCCGCTGGCACGCTTCATCCGACGATCGATATTGGTGGCAAAGGCTTCGGTCAGGCTGTCCGACCGCTTGAGCGTGCTCTCAAGGCTTCTGCCGTCGGCGGTGATGTCCACCGCCAGGGTGCCGGCCCGAATCCTCATGTGTTACCGCCTTCCCTTGCCGTTCTTTTCGCGTTTCCGCTCGGCTTCCCGGGCCCGTTCGCCGAGCACCACCCGGGCCAACTCCTGCACCTGATCCATCAGTTCGAGCTGGTCCCGCTCCGGTATCCGCTCGAGCCGCATCACCATCTCCACGGCCAGCAGGTTGATGTCGATGGCGTTGCCCATGCCCGCCACGATGAGCTGGTTGGTGCAGCGCCGGTAAATCCTGAAACAGTCGGCATTGAACGGATGCTCCTTCGGCCGGCAGGTGTCGCAGGGCGGCCCGTGCTTTTTCTTTTCCCGCTCCTCCGGAGTGTCCCAGCGCGTCACCATGAAGGTGCGCCGGCACTCCTCGCAGGGCTTGCGGTCAACCCCGGACAGCCACAAGCCTAGGTCGTAGCGTTTTTTCTTGCCGCCTCCCGCTGCTCCTCGAACCGCTTGGCCAGGATCACCCGGCACTCGCCCACGAACTGGCCAAGCTGCTTGTCATCCCGGGCCATGCGGATCTTGTTTTCGTCCGTGCAGGCCATGGGCTTGCCGTCGAGGTCGAAAAAGTTCTTCCAGTCCCGCACGGCGGCGCACAGATAGACATAGCGCTTGTCGCCCCGGGCCGGATTGAGCTTGATCTCGCGCTGCAGGTTGCCGTCGGCGTCGGGGCGCAGCATGGTTTCGTACAGCTGGATCTGGTCCTCGATGTCGTTCTGCTCGCCGTTCTTGATATGCTTGACCAGGATCTCGCTCTTGTCCGGATCGTCCGGCAGCGGGAACCAGTCCTGCAGCTCGTCGGAAAGTCTCGCCATGATCATCCCCTTCGGGCCCCGTGGTGATTGGGCGGCGCGGCGGGCCGGGGAACCCCGCCGGGGCGTGCACGCCCCTCGCCGCCCAAAGATTGTCCGGCCTACAGCGTGCCGCCGTGGAGCGTGACCTCGTCGCCGGCTTCCTCGTCCACGACCGCCTTGACGGCGCTGTCCAGGGTCAGGGTGCCGGCTTCCACGGCCGTGATCAGGAATTGCCCGTTGTTGCTGGTGGATCCTTCCACGATGAGCGTCTGGCCCGCCGCGAACCCGGCGGTCACGAAGCCGTTGCCGGTGTCGGTGATGGTGTTGCCGGCGGCCACAAAGGCGATGGTAGAGGCGGTCTGGTGCTTGACGAACATGGCGAACATGCCGCCGCAGGTCATTTCCCCGGACAACGAAAAGATGCCGTTCTTGTCGGTCTCGCCCGGGGAATGCTTGGACACCTGCCAGACCGATTCCTTGTCGTTGGCCAGGTCCGGAGCCAGGAAGTTGTCATAGTCGATGTACAGCCGGGCGCTGTTGATCTTGGCGTTGTCCTTCAAATACTGCTTGAGCGTATCCTGGCCGAGGGTATCGCCAATGAGCATGTTGCCGCTGTAGGTGATGCGGCCAAACTTGCCCGTGGTGGTGAACTCGATGTCGAAATCCCGGCGGAATTCCTGGGCCGTGACCGTGTCACGGGTCAGCTCCGGCAGGCCGATCTTGTTGAGCCCCTTGACGATGGCCTGGTTGACCAGACCGTAATTGAGGACCAGCGCCGCATCCACGGCAAGCTGAAAGTTCGCCCTGTCCATGATGTCTCCTTATTGGGAGGTTTCAACGAGGCCGGTCAGCTGGATGCCAGCGCCCCAAACCCCGTCCTCGTCCGGCAGGGTGGGCACGTCCTCACCCCGCGAAAACTCGAAATCCTTGAGCCCGTCGCCGGAGATGACCCGGCCCTCGAACAGGTCCGAGGCCAGGGACGCCAGCTCCTCGGCCTCCAGGGAACTGTCCGCGAACACCATGATCTGCAGCGGCACCTCGTCGATGCGTTCGGTGAGGGTGTCCCGGGGAACAGCCGGCAGGATGGTCAGCACGGCGTATGGGCGCGGCCAGGATTTCGAGCCCCGCACATAGGCCAGCCGCCCGGACACGCCCGTGAAAAAGGAGTGGTCCGCATGGGCCGCAAACCAGGCGTCCAGGGCCCGGCGCAGCTTGGGCCGCACGGATCCGCGCGTGGTCAGGCGGCTCACGAGTCACCGCCTTTCATGCGGTCGGCGATTCCCTGCAGGTCGAACACAGCCGCGCCGCCACGCATGTAGGCTTTTCCCGGCCGGCCGTGGGAACCGAATTCCGGGTAGGGGGCGTAAGGTATGTCGGTCTCCAGGTAGGCATCGATCCGGGACCCGTCGCGCTCCACGCCGACCTCCAGGGAATCGCGCAGCGCGCCCGTTTTCACAGGGCACAGCCGCTTGGCCTCGGGCAGCACCTCCTCGCGCATCTCCGCGTCCACGGCTCCCTGGACGCGGGACATGACGCGCTCGAACTGGTCGGAGAAAATGCCCATCAGTTCTGATCCTCCTGGCGCGCTTCGGCCTCGAACACGGTCCAGCCGCGAGCATGGTCGGTGTAGGCGCTGGTCACGTGGAGCTTGGCGTGGGGCGTGACGATCAGGCAGCCAGGAGCCAGATCCGGACAGGTTGGCATGAAGCCGTTGCGGTAGCCCACGCCGACTTCCCGGCCGGACAGCAGCCGCTCGTGGCCGGACAGGCCGTGCACCGCCGCCTTGCCCGACCAGATCGTGGTGGGCACCTTTTTGAATCCCATGGCCCCGTCCGACACCTCGAGGTCCTTTTTGACCTCCACGTCCACCACGAACACGCCGCTAAACAGCCCGAGCACGAGCATGTCACCCTCGGGCCAGCTGTCCGACACGGTCCAGGTCCGGCCGTCCTGCTCGAGGGTGTGGCCGAAGGCTGGCACGACGGGCAGGTCAGTCGGCCGCACCCAGGCCATGCCGAGGCGCACCTGGCCGTCGTTGTAGGATGTGCGCAGGGAGGCGTTGATGCCGTCCCAGGGCGCGCAGTCCTCGACGATGCCCAAAAGCGAGGCCCCGGCGTTGCTGGCCGTGTAAGTGGCCTCGGAAGAAAAGGCGGCCAGGAAGGCCCCGGGCGCGTCGGTCAGCACTGGTCCGCCTCCGCGGCTTCCTGGCAGGCCACGCATCGGCAGGCCGTGGGCAGGATGCGCAGCCGCGCGCCGGGAATGGGCTCGCCGCAGTCACGGCAGACGATCACCCCGTTATCCCGGATCTGTTCGCCGGCGACCGCATTGCCTCCGGCCAGGGAAAGGGCGGCTTGCCGGTGCAGGGTCTCGGCGTCCTGGGCATGGTCGGCAAAATCAGGCATCGGTCAGCTCCTCTTGCGGTACAGCAATGGCCGCACCCAGCGGGCAATGGCGCGGCTCCAGCGTTTGGCCCGGGTCGCGGAAACGCCCAGGTCGCACAGGCGACAGTAGAGATGCCCATCGTTCAAGTGATGCTGGAGGAAATTGCGCATCACTGTTTCCCGCCGGCGACCTGCCGCTCGTAGCAATCAAGGGCCGCGTCCTGCTGTTCGATCATCCAGCACAGCCGGTCGCTGCGCGTGAGCAGCCGCTCCAGGTTTTCCGGCGAGCAGACATGCTGGCCGGGATCCAGTTCCGGCAGCTCGTGCATGGCCGGGCGGGGGCAGCGGGTGAACTGGTGCTGCACCACGACTGGCGTGACCGGCGTTACGGCGCAGCCGCTACTCAACAGGGCAGCTATTGAGATGCACAGCGGCACGGCGAGAAGTCGCATCGTCCACCACCTTTCCCTTTTGCGCCGGGACGGGCTTGGCGTTGTGGATGATGACCGTCCGCTCGACGGTCCGGGCCTCATCACGCGCATTGGCCTGTTGGCAGTCTTCGACCTGCCGGGTCAGGCCGTCGCGGGCGTCCTTGAGCGTCTGTTCCGACGCCCGGAGCTGGGCGATGCTGGCATTGGCCGCGCCCAGCTCCTTAGACATGAAGGCCAGCTTGGTCTGCAGCCGGGCCACCCCCACCGACTGCCAGGCCAGGGCGACCAGGAGCACGGCCACGATCAGGCCGCCGGCCTTGAGCAACACGCCGTTAATCATGGCAAAGACCTCCCCCGAAGCCGGCCGCGACGTAGCGCGGTGAAAGCAGGCGCAGGATGCGGCGCGGATAGCCCCGGTTCTCGCGCCAGTTGCCCGCGCTGCGGCCGGCGTTGACGGTCTCGATGTTGTCCCACCAGCGGTCCTGGGCGAGACCCTGTCCGGAGGCCAGACGCGCGTCGCGGCGCACCCAGCCGAGGCCGCCGTTGTAGGCCGAAAGGGTCATGGCCATGCGGTCGCAGGGCGTGGCCGCATGGACGCGGTCCCAGAGGTAGCGGTCGTAGGTCACCAGTGCCCGCAGGGCCCAGGACGGATTGAAGGGCTCGTTGGCCGCCAGCTCGGGATAGAGCTTGGCGATCCAGGCGGACGTGGCCGGCATGAACTGGGCCATGCCTTGCGCGCCCACCGGGCTTTTGACCTGCGGTCGCCAGCCGGATTCCTGGTGCACCTGACCGGCGAAGGTGGCCACGGGCGCATCCAGGCCCCAGGCGGACCGGGCGTTGCGGATCAGTTCGGAGCGGTAGCGCAGGGCGTTTTGCGGGATGCCGCGCAGGTTGGCCGGCGTCGTGGTGACGGCGGGAGAGGCGGCCGGCGCCGCCGGAGCCGGATGCGAGGCCGCCGGGGCGACCGTGGGCGCTTCAGCTTTGTCGCAGCCGGCCACCAGCCAGGCGGCAAAGACGGCCAAGCAGACGGCAAGGAAGAATCCGCCGATGCCCCGCGAAGCGTCCATTACAGCCCCAGCCCCATGGCCAGCATGCAGCCCAACATCACCAGGGCCCGGCGCAGCATGGCCGCGGCGTAGATCTGTTCGCAGCCGGCGACCACGGGGCTGTTGGCCCGGTCGGCGGCGGGCTTGTTGTCCGCGCGCCAGTCGGCGCTGGTCAGAAAGCTGTCCGGACGGGCGTAGGGGAAGCACCAGCGGTCGATCCAGTAGCCGAGGTATCCGGCGATGGCGACCAGGGCCAGCTTGTAGGCAGCCACGGGCAGCTGGGCCGGGGAGAGCACGGCCACGCCCGCGACCAGCAGGCAGGCCAGCACCAGACAGGCCAGCATGCGCGGTGTCAGGCGGGAGAGCAGGGAAGGCGAGGCGGCATCGCCGCTTCCCGAGCCGTCGACCGGCCCCAAGGTGGGCGAAACCTGCGCTTCGAGGAACGCCTCGAACTTGCCGGCAAGGGCGTCCAGACGTTCCGAAATCCCTGCGGCGCTTTCCGACGCGGCCGGGGTGACAACGGGCTGCCCGGTTTCGGGCGGCGTGGGGTTGCTGGTGGGCATATTATTTTCCTCCCGGGGTTTCGTTGAGGATGTCCGCCTTGACGTCCGGCGACATGTCCTTGTCGTGGACGATCAGCCCACGGACCATCCGAAACAGAGTGTTGGTGCGCTCCTTGAGGTCCTGCCGCAGCTCGGCATGGCCGGCCTGGACAGCCTGGAGCGTGGAGCAGACATGGGTCCGCCGCTCCTCGCACTGGCCATGGCTGACGTAATTGCGCTTGGTGAGCGCATGGACGATGAGCGCGACCATGACGGACATGAACCCCGTGATGCCGGCTGTCTCGAGCGGCGTGAACGTCACTGCGCAAGCTCCTTTCGATTAGGCGTTCGGGATGACCCCGGTCAGCAGATAGCCCGCGCCGGTAAACTGCACGCGCTCGTCGGTGTTCTGCCGGGCCCGGACGATGTCGCTGCGGGTTTGCTCCTCGCGGTAGACCTCGACCGTCACCGTTTCCGGCGAATCCTCCTCCCAGATGAAGGTGCGGCCCAGGGCGGGCTCGCGCAGATCCTGGCCGCCCGAGGACACCACGCCCAGCATGGCCATGGTCGGAGACCAGATGGGATCGATCACCTTGGGTTTGCCCTTGGCGGCAGTGTTGTTGACCGCGCCGGCCGGAATGACGTGCACGCCGAAATATGCCTCGAGCTGCGGGATGGTCAGGTCGCCGCGGATGGCATTGGGGTCGGAGTATTTGACGCGTTCGATGACACTGGCGCACATGGACACGTGGCGCAGTACGGACTTGTCCAGGATGAGCGCGTTGGGTTCCAACCCGGTAGCCAGCCGCATGGCCTCGAAGCCCTTGATCACATCGGCCCGGGGATCGGCGTCGGCATAGCTGTTCCAGGCATGGCCCACCGCATGGGCCTCGAACGTGGCCGTGCTGAATACCTTGGAGGCGACGCGCCGTTCTCGGGTGCGAAGGATCATGGCCATGGCGCGGTAGGAAGCCAGGGTCTCGGCGTCGAAGAAGTTTTTGAACTGCTTGGCCTCGACGTCGTCGATCGGCTCTTCCCAGCCATTTTCCGAGCACAGGTAAGTCAGGAAATCCCACTGCCAGTCGCCGCGAGCGTATGCCGAGCGCGGGGCCCGAGCGGTATCCGCCACCTCGAGCAGCGCTTCGGCCAGAATCACCGGATACTGCGCCGTGATGAGCGGCGTGTAGAAGGGCGGCAGCACAAGGTCGGCGATGAAGCCCTGGGAGGCCGCGCCCAAGCTGAACTCGAAAGCGAGCGCCCCCAGGTCGGGACGGGAAATGACGTTGGTAAAAGGCATCGCAAGTCTCCTTGTGGGCTAGCCGGCGTTACGCGGTGTAGGTGTTGCCGTAGCCGTAGGGGATCACCTCGATGACGCCCCCGTCGGCCACGGCGGTCAGGGACCGGCCGATGATGGTGCGCGCGCCGGCGCCCGCATCCGCCTTGACCGTGCCGTCGGCATCGGCCTGGACTTCGCCGCCAACGGCCACCGCGCCGGTGGCCAGGACCTCGATGGTGCCGTCGGTGTTGAGCAGACGCACGCTCACGAACTGGTCCGCTTCCAGGGCGGGATACTCGAGCACCCCGATGGGGCTGCCGTCGGCGGCGTTGGCGGCCAGCTTGCCGTCGGTCAGGCCCACCAGCAGGTAGGCGTCGATGGCCGCGCCGGCCTGAAAGGTGCGGCGGGACTGGTTGACGTAGCTCATTTATTTCCCCTCTTTGCTGCGCTTGGACAGCCAGGCGGCGTGGGCTTCGGGATGTTCCTTGATCACCTTGGCCACGGCCTTGCCCCGGGACAGGCCGCCCTTGACCTCGGCCTCGACCAGGGCGTCGAAGTCCGGAGCCGCGGCCGTGGCGTCGGCGGCCGGGTTCATGGGGCCCTGGGTCACGCCCGCGATGGCGTCGAGCATGGCATGGGAAGACCCCTGGTTGTCGGCCTTGGGCATGAAGCCGGCCATGGCCTTGGCCTGTTCCGGGGTCACGCCCGTGGCGAGCAGGCCGGCGATCTTGGATCCCTGCTCCTCGCCGACCAGGGCGGAAACAACGCCGACGCACCGGTCGCGCTCGCCGTTGACGGCCGCCTGCAGCGCGGTCGCCTGCTGGGCCGACATTTCCTGTTCCACCTCGGCACGCAGCTCCGCCGCCACGCCCGGGTGCTCCGCTTTCAGTTTCGCCAGATCCATGTGCACCTCCGTGATGCAACGGTTGATGAAATCGGCCCGGCTTTCGAGCCGGTCCACCAGCCCAAGCTCAAGGGCCTGCCGGCCGAGAAAAACCTTGCCATCCGCCATGGCCAGAGCCGTCTCACGGTCCACGCCGCGTCCCTGCGCCACCGCATCAAGGAAAAGCCCGTAAACTTCATCGAGCCCCTCCTGCAGGTAAGCCCTGGCCTCGTCGGAAAGGGGCTCATCGGCGTTCCCCATGGCCTTGTATTTGCCGGCCGTGAGGTAGGTGATATCCACACCCATCTTGGCGTCCCAGGCCGACCAGTCCTGGTGGGTCATGATCACGCCGATGGATCCGACCATGGCCGTGGCCTGGGTGCCGATCTCCTGAGCCTGGGATCCGATCCAATAGGCGGCCGAGCACATGAGGTCGGCGGCGTAGGCGTAGACGGGCTTTTGCGCGGCCACCATCTGGACGATGCCGGCCAGTTCCTCGATGCCGTCGACCGTGCCTCCGGGCGAATCGATGTCGAGGAGGATCCCGCGCACGGACGGATCCGTGGCCGCCTGCAACAGGGCCTGGCCGACGTCGCGGGTGGAGGTGATCCCCCACCACCAGCTGCCCTCCTTGGCCAGCGGTCCGGCCAGGGGGATGACGGCCAGCGGTCCGGAACGCTCATAAAGCGGATCGTCCCGGCTGGACGTGGCGGCAAGCATCGCGGCCCTGGCCGCGGCATCGGGGAACCCTTTGGCCTGCATGTCGCGGAACAAGGCGGAAAGCCGTTTGGGCTCCATGGCCCATAACTGTTCGGTCAGGACGGTCACGCGGCCTCCTCGGTTGCGGTCTCCTGGGGGGCGTCCTCGGGCTTGTCCGAGACTGCGGCCTGGACAGAGACCGGAGTCGGGGTGGCCTCCAAGCCGTAGCGGGCATAGATGCGACGTTCACGGGCGATCTTGCGGGCCATGGTCTCGGGATCCGAGCCGCGGGCGTAAAGGATGTCCGTCAGGGAATCGGACAGGTTGTTGAGGCCGAGCTGCTCGGCCGTGCGCTCCTTGACCGGATCGATCTGGCCGCGCGGCGGCCGGGTCCAGGAGGCGGCGAGCCAGGCGTCCCAGGCTTCGTACAGGTCGGGCTTCCCTTCCGGGATGATCAGGTAGCCGCGCAGCCAGGCCTCCTCCATGACCATCTCCCAGACCTGCTGCAGGTAGCCGCGCACGAACCAGTCCTGGTACAGCGTGTAGAGCTTCCAGACCTCGAGGAGCGCGGCCCGGGCCGAGCTGTAATTCGTTTTCGAGAAGTCCTTGGCCACGGACTCGTAGGGTTGGCCCGTGGACGCGGCCACGGCCCGAAGGACCCGGGTGTAAAACTGCTCGAAGGTCTGGGGCGGCCGGGGGTTGGCGAGGAGATGCGGCTTGTGTCCGGGCTGGCCGGCAACGATGGTCCCCGGGGCGATCTCTTTGGGATAGGGGCTGGCCGGGCCGGTCTTGCGGGTCCCGTCCAAGGTCACGCCGCCGGACAGCTGGTCGCCTGCGGCCTCCATAAAGACGGTGAACGACGCGGCGACGACCGCACCGACAAGTTCCGCGTCGACATAAGCCGCCAGGTCGGAAAAAAGCTTCATGGCCGGCGCGAGAATCGTTTCACCCCGGATCTGCTCGGGTCCCTTGCCGTGACGACGGTGGAAGCAGGTCCAGCGGTGACCGGCTTTGCGCGGGACACGACGAAAACAGGAGCTGGACAGCCCGGCCAGGGGGCGGTTGTCCGGCGGCTCGGCCAGCCAGTAGGCGATGGGGCGGCCGTTGACTCCCATCTCCACGCCCTGCTTGATGAGCGGATTCATGAGCAGGTCGGAGGGGGTGCGCAGCCTGGCCGGGTGCAAGGCCTGGATGGCCAGGCCGAACTTGCGGCCAGGCTCCTCGAGCCACACGGGCAAGTGCAGAAACTCGCCCGTGACGAACATGCTCCGGACGGCCTGGTACTGGAGATCGTCGAAGTGGTCGGTGTCGGCGGCGTCGGCCTCGCGGCACCAGCGGTCCCAGGCCTTTTCCGCGCTGTCGGCAAAGGCATCGGCCTCCTCGTCGGTCAGGCCCAGGGCCTGGGCATCGGGGGCGGACTGAGGGTGCAGACCGGAACCGGCCACGTTAAGGGCCAGGGAGTCGACGCAGGAGGTGGCGTGGCCATCGCTGGCCACCAGGGATTCGGCCCGATCGCGGATCATGTCCGCATCCCGCTCGAGGGCGAAGGCATTGAGCCTGGAAGGAAGAAAATTTGCCAGGGTGCCTTCGCGGCTTCCGGCCGTGCGCCGCATGGGCTGGACCATGCCGGCCAGACCGGCCATGGCGGCCATCGCGGCCCGAGCCCGCACCCGGCGTAGCCCTCGCTCCGGAGCGATCCAGCCGATGGCGCGGTCCAACCAGTTCGCGGCCATCAGTATCGCCCCGGGATAAGGTGGCCGAACATGGGGCTGCCCGTGCCGGCGGCCTGATCCTCGACCGTGGCTTGTTTGTCCAGCCAGTCCAGATGCTGCTGGATGGCGGGCAAGTCCGCCCGGCGCAAGCGACGTGTGCCGATCGTGAATTCCTGCCCCTCGGCCACGGCCAGAAGCGCCGCCTTCCAGGCTGCCAGCTGTTCCGCTTTTTCCGCTCGGGTGAATATGGCCATGGCGAGGGGCGTAGCACACCCCCCTGGGTCGATTAGGGTAACATGGATAACATGGGTAACATGGAGACGGTTTTTTCAGGGGGTTCGGCTGTCGGCGAAGAACTCGCCAACACAGTCCCGGAGCGGCTTTTCGGGTTTTTTCGAGGATGCAAAATTGCCCTTCGATTTTGCATCCTCGAAAAAAAGTTCGGAGAGGCTATTCTCCCCGACGCTTGAGGTAGCGCAGCAGACTGCGTTCCGTGATCCGCAACCCCTTGATGTCGCCCAAGCGGATATGCCGGAGTTCATGCTTGCCGATCAGCTTGTAGACGTAACTCTTGTGACATTTCAGCCGCTCCGATACCTGCAGCACAGTGAGGAGCTTGCCGTCGGCGGCGCGATCGTAGGGAAGATTCGTTTTGCTCATGTGGGGGCTCTCACGCTTATCGGTTGGCGAGAATGGTATTGTTGCGGCGCTGGGCCATGACCACGGCCGGGGCGGCATCGCTATCGGAGACTCGCGCGGCCGGGGCCTCCGCATCTTTCCGTTCCTGATCCAGCATGTACTGCAGGCTCGGCGTCCAGGAATCGTCCGCGCAGGCATGGGCGATCATGGTTGAGTCCAACAAGTGGTTGGTATCGCTTAACTCTTCCCAAACGTAGTTGCCGGTCCTGTCCTTGACCAGGCGCTCGGCGGCCAGATGCCGGGCGTAATCCTCCCCGGTCTGGCCATGGAGCAGCATGGGCTGCTTGGCGTCCTGGCGCAGCCGCTTATACAGCAGGCGCTTGAGGCTATTGACGTCGAGCAGGTAGAGCTGCAGCCCGCCAGGGATGGGCCGGCCGGAGTGGGGCAGCTTGTCGATGGTCGTCCAGCTGACGTTGACGTGGTAGTCCCGGCTGCGTCCCTTGATCGGGAACAGCCGGCCGTCGCCGCGCGCCCGGCACCAGGAATAGACCTCCTCGGTGCGGGTCAGGATCTCGTGCTTGGTTTTGTTGCCGCCCGAGTCGATGCCGGCGCGCCAGATCCCGAGCGTCGAACCGTCGCGGCCAAGGACAGGATAGCGCGTTCCGTGCACGAGCCCCATGACGTCCTCCCAGGTGCGCAGCTGGCCATAGTCCACGAGCCAACTTTGCATTTCCCGGCCCCAGGCCAGCACCGAAAACCAGAAGTCGTCCATCTGGACATCGATGCCGCAGGTGAGCGCCACGGCCTCGACCGGCACGGTCTTGGCCGGCAACCACATGGCCCGGCGCGACAGGATGGATTCCTGGGGTGTTTCCAGGGCGATCGCCTTGAACGGCTTGGCGCAACGGCCGTTGGCGTAGTCGCGTTTGACCCGATCGTCATCGGAGTTTTCGGCGGTCAGCTTGTCCGCGGCGAACTCGGAAAGGCTGACGAACGGCGACACCAACGCCGGCAGATGGAAGCCCACGGCTCGGGGCCGAAGCACCGGCTCGTCGGCGACCCATTCCCCGCGCGCCACGGCCTGGTTCCGGGCGTGGTCGGTCCAGAGGTATCCGCAGTGCGGGCATTTGTAGCGTCCCAACTTGCGGCGCTTGATCTCCCGAGGATCCTTGCAGTGCTCCAGGACGACCACGTGGTCCTCGTGCATGACCTGGACGGTGCCGCAGGCCGGGCAGGGGACATGCCAGCGACGCAGCTCGTCACAAATAATGGTAATAAAAATCCAGATGGCGCTTGTCTCATCGCCCATTGTTTTGGATATTTTTAATATTTTGCGCTTAATTCCATAGGAGATTGTGCGCTCCTCGAACTCCGTGATCGGCGCGCCCTGGCCGGCCAGCTGGCGATAGAGGTCGATCTCGTCGAGGAACATGTGCATGACCGTCACGGACGCGCGCTGGGCCGGAGACTGGGAGGAGGCCAGGTAGACCGGCGATCCGTCGGTCAGTTCGAAGGTACCCTTGGCGTAACGGTAAAAGAGCTTGCGGAGCGCGGCGGACCCTTTGATGCGTGGCAGCAACTTTTTTTCCACGGCCCGGGTCAGCGTGTCCTCGTCCGGCATGGCCATCAGCTTCGGGCCAGGGAAGAACTCCATGGAAAAGAAAAGGCTGGAAAAAAGCAGCTCGGACTTACCGATTTGCGGCGAAGCACAGACGCCGACCTCCTCGACGCCGGGTTGGTACAGCGTATCAATGATGCCGGGGAGGTAGGGCGTGACGTCCATGCGCAGGCGCGAGCCCGCGAACGGCCCGTCCTGTACCACGATGTTCTGCGCCGCCCAGACGGACGGTTGCGGTCGCACCCGCTTGCGGAAGATGCGGCGCTCGCCGTCGGTGAAGCGAAAACGAACGGACTCGGGGACGGTCATGCAAACAACCTCAATTGCTCCACACGCACGACGACTTTTCGTTTCGGCGTGGGCACACTGGAAGGCTCAAACAAGTGCGGGTAGTTTCTCCTCACTGCGTCCACATCCAGCGCGGCTCGCCAAAGCGCTTTTGATTGTTCCTCCTGCTCCTTAAACTTCCGTCGCTGTTCTGCTTCCTGTGTTCGTATTTTCTCTCGTTCCATCTCGCGGGCTTGTTCGAATTTAGGCCACATTTCTGACGCGTCAACTTGATGCGCCAAACCTCTTTTGTTTGCGTCTATGATAGTCAAGTATATCCAATGATAAACGTCAGTATAAGAAAGTCCCAAAAAACGAAGTTTACTTATTTTCCAAACAGGATGTCGGGCAGCAAGATAAAATCTTGACCACGCAACATCGCGTGGAATATTTGGCGACGTGTACTCGTCAAAAAACCAGTCCGACTGCTTGACTCGTGACAATAAAGGATAGGTCATGCCGGGAGAACCTCTAGTAAGCTTCCCTGCCGTAGTATCTTCCTCGGTTCCCAAACAAACAGCTGCGCCAACCGCGGCGGGGCCGCATCCCTGCAGTAAGAAAGAACCTTGCGCAGGCCGAGCTTGTCCATGCAGTAGCGGTGAAGGTTCGGGTGAGTCCGGGCTAACCGCTGGAAACGATTCTCCGGTCCGTCCAAATGATCCATGTGCAAGCCGAAGCAGCAGAACACGCAGCCGGTACGACGCACGCCCGTGGTCACAAGCCGACCGTCCACCTCAACGATCTGGCCATAGACGGATGGAATCGGAATGTTGTTTTCGAGGATGCATTGGAGAATGTCTTGCTCAGTCCAAAATGAGAGCGGGGCCGAGCGCGGATGTTGCTGGTCGTACGCGTTGCAACCGGTCTGCAGGTAGGTCCGCTGTCTGGCTTTGGAGTCAGCGGCCAGCGTGCCGATGAACGGCTTGCGTCCCGTCTCTCTGTCATAGACTGCGGCCGGGCCTTTCTTCATGACCTGGCAGCAGTGATCGGAAACCGAAAAAGGGGCTTGGACCAGGAAACGCCACTGGTTCGGAACCTTGAATCCGTGGACCTCTTTCCCGTAGCGGTTGATACCCTGGTCGTAGAGCCTCCAAATGTTTTTATTCCTCTCGGTTGGGTTGCGCAGGATATTCACGCCCCTGGCGACCTTCTTGGATGCGATGGGCCAGCCATAGTCCCGGATGACCTGATGGAACGGAATGCGCGGGTGCAGGATGACGTGGTCAGGAGTCTCCTTCACAATGCGCAATATCTCCGGGTATTCTAGGCCAGTGTGACAGAAAACTGCTGGTACGTCTGGATAAATCAGGCGTACCAGCCACAACAAAACGCTAGAATCCTTTCCTCCCGAAAACGAAACAGACACCTGCCCGTTCCAGGCCTCGTACCAGTCCCTGATGCGGTCAAGGCTCATGGCTACCTTGTCGGCCAAGGGCAAAGCCTGCCGGCGCTGCAATTCCTGGTAGGCGGCCAAGACCTTGCCGGAATCCACGGACTCGGCCCAACGTCGCTCGTAAGCTGTCAGAGGTGCGGCTTCGTGGCCATTGGCATCAAGCATCATGCCGCCACCTCGCTTTTCACCTGCGGCCGCACGGTCCCCAGATGCGGCACGTCGCGCTGTTCGAACCGTTGTTCCTGGCTATGAGCCACCACAAGATAGTGCCGCAGTTTGACACCCAAAATAGAGGTGCCCAGCGTTTCGGCGGCGTAGGCTTCCAACGCGTCAATGGCCGGGCTGTAGACGTCCTGCAGCCAGTTTCCATGGTCTTCCCAGCATCTCCCGAGGATCGGGATTTCAAGAACTCCGGATATGTCTTCGAGTTCCTTGGCCTCATTCTTGTTGTAAATGCGGTAGAGGACGGTCAAAGCGTCACGCTTCCCATCGTCCGATACCACGCAATACCAGTTCGCCATGCAGGGCGGTTGCGCAACACCCTCCGGGAGGTAGAGCATACCGTCACGCATGTAGTCTGGTTGTATAATCTGCGGAGACTGTCGCTTCGGCTTATCGTGGATCATGGTCTTTGGAGCCAAGAGTGGTGCGGGCGGCGGCTTCTTTCGCACCGAAGCGGACATGCCGCCCGTCGTGTCGAACAGGGACAGCTGACCAGGAGTGGGGCGGCGTTTCATGGCAGCCTCCATTCGGAAATGTCTGGCCCAAAGTGGGTGTCCGCACACACAGGGCAAAAGTAAAATCCACACCAGCGACAACGGTAGGCGTAGAAAATGCGGATTGATTTTCCACACTCGGCGCACAGGATGGTTTCATCCTTGACAAGCCTCATCACCACACGAAGCTGATTGCCAAGGAAAGCCCTCCGCTTTGGGATGGAAAGATCGCGGTAGCTCATAAGTCTACCTTGCTTCTATCTCTACAGAAATCGCTGAATTGGTCGCTAAAGAATTTAGGCGTCACCCCGCAATAATCCAGGACCCAACAAGAAAATCCTTCACGATTGTGCTGTCTGCATCCAACACATGGATGAGGCCCCTTCTTGTCCAAAGGGGAAACCATAAAATGGGGGACTCCTACGATGGTTCCCCAAGTTCGCAATGATCCGCAATGTCCATCGGCATAATGATCCTCCGGCATGGGCGTCTCAACAATACACGTCCCACCCGGACTGTTGCGATACAATACCGTCTCCCCCGGAAAATAGTCGCCAAAAGTCTTAATTACCTTGCCAATTCGATAACGCCACTCAGGTCTCTCCTGAATTATCCGCAAGCAATCCATCGTAGTGCGCGTTTCCCTGCTCACGACGCCACCCCCAGCAGGTTGGGCCGCGTCTCGGGCGCGGCATAGTCCACCCGAAAGAACCCCAGCCGCCCCTTGCATGGCATGAAGGGCAGGGGGGCGGCATCGGCGACGCGCCAGTGCCACTGGCCGGATTCCGCCCAGGGCGAGGTGCGGTGCCCCTGGTCGCAGCCGACAAAACGGACCACGCCCACGATGCCGCCGGACTGCCGGCCCTCGTCCGGGAAACGCAGTCCTCCCGGCAGGCCGTAACGGGCGTGGATCTCCTCGAGGATGTCCCTGGCCATGGACAAGTTGAAGGTAGGCCGGGCACTGGCCTGGATCAGGATCCGCCGGCCGACGTAGGCCGAGGGCAGCGGCCACGTCCTGTTCTCCACGTCCTTGAATCCGTTGACCAGCAGCCAGGCCCAAGGCTGTTGCACGGCGATGGCGATGCGCGGGATATCCATGGTTATCTCTCCCGCCGCAGATGCACACCCTTGAAGTGCGCGGCGCCGAAGGCCTGCACTTTCATGATCCAGGGCAGTGCTTGGAGGTTCCGGCTGAAAACCACGCACGTCATGCGAAACGTGGGATCGAGAGAAGCCCAGTCCTCATAAGCCGCGTACAGGTCCGCCACGGTCTCACTGGCCTCGGGATTGCGATCGCACCGCTCACGCAGGAACCGGGCCACCGGATCGGGCTCGTTGGCGTAGGCGACCTCGCTCCCGGCGGCGCACTCGGGGCACAGCACCACGCCCTCGACGTCCACCACGGCCTCGTCCTTCCACACGAGCGCGCCGCAGCCGCCGCAGTATTCGATCTCACCTGCGTCGCGCAGTCGGTCCAGGCGTTCGACTTCGTCCAGGAGCATTGTGATGGCGACGATGAGCCCCCGGCGCACAGGGCGGTGGGAAACCAGATCCACATATTCGCCCCCCCATGGCCAGGGAACATCCCCTGATCCGGGGAACCCTTTCGGGAGGAACTGGTGGAGTTCATCCGCCTGCCGCTCGGCCGCCGCCAAGGCCACGGCGGCGGCACCCATCGCCAGCTCGCCATGCTGGTGCGCGTCGTCATGCTCGGGCGTGTAGCCCTTGGAAATCTGCTTGGCGCGTTCGTCCAGGACTTCGGCCAGCAGGGTCATGGTCGCTTTGGGGATGGGCATGCTCAACCTCCTTATGCGGGCTTGTACGCGCGGCACCAAGAGAACTTGCGCACCGGGGCGCCGTCCTTGGCGCACAGGTAATGGCCGCTGTCGTTGAGGATTTGGAAGAACAAACACCCACTGCAACAATTGGGCGTGGTTTTGCAGTAGTGGCGCTCCTTGCGGAGAAGGGCTTGTTCCTTCATGACCGTGTCTCCGGGAAAGCATTGTGCTCCACGCCATCCAGCATCCTGCCGGCGGTGCGTTTGCCGACGCGAACCATGTGCTGTGTCTTTTCCGTCGTGAGCCCCTCGACCCAACCGATGGGGCGGGAAACATCCGTTTCGCTCCAAAAGGCCACCGGAGTCGGGCTGCCCGCTCCCGAGCCTTCGAGTGGCCCCCACTCTCCCCACTGCTTGAAGAAAAACGGCACGCCGGCCGCCGCGCATTGGTCACGCAACCCGCGCGCCCAATCGGGATGCATGGGGCGGGCATGGTGGCCGGACTCGCCTCCGCAGATGACCCAGGAGAGCACATGCTCCCTGTAACTCCCGTCGCAGCCGCCATGGGGATTAAAATGCTCGTGACATTGATCCGACCCCCACGGCTTCCCAACCCCATTGTAGGGATCGAAGCTGTTGCGCAGCTTTCCGCACTGGTCGCACCTATCCCACGGCGTCAGATCCACCGGCCCCAGCATAGGCTCGGCACTGATCATGGTCCGCCAACCCAGGGACGCCAACTCGGTGACAAACGGCAGGCGCGCGTCGGCCGTCGGCTGGTCCTCGATGGAGGTGCCGACAAAAACGTTCGCCGGGGGCCATTGCGGCCAGGCCGGCTTGCCTGTGGGGTGAAACGGCAAAGGGAAGCTGGTGGCCCTGCGAAGGACACGTTCAGCCATGCCGGGCGCGGTAAGAACGTCGCGCATCCGCTCGGGGCGTTTAGTCAGGATGCAATAGGTGTGGCGCGGCGTCAGCACTATGCGCGAGAACACTTCATCCCAGAGGAAGGGCTGCACGCGCGAATGGAACAGATCGCCCATGCTGCACACGAAAATCCGCTTGGGCTTGCGCCAGGTCAAAGGCCGGTTCAACTCCCCCTCGACGAAATGGACGCTGCCAGTCCATGTGCCGTCCGGTTTGGCCAGGATGTCGTACCGTTGCAGGCCCATCTGATAGAGCCGCCAGGCCCACCGGGCGGCGTAGCAGTTCGCGCACCCGGCCGAGACCGGCGAGCACCCGAGAACGGGATTCCAGGTGGAATCGCACCATTCTATTTTAGACTTACCGCTCATGACCATCCTCCAAAATCGACAACTCGGCGAACCGCTCAAGAAACAGACGATGCGCGTCGCGCGGCAGCAGGCCGAACTGGTTAGGGTGGCGCAGGCCGATCTCGCGCAGATCGTAGGGCGCAACGCCGGCCAGCCAGGGACGCGGCGACGGGGACATGAGGTATTCCGACTCGGTGACCAACAATCGCTGGTCGGCGATGTGGATCTCCTCGGGGATCTCCCTGGGGAGATTCAAGCGGTGGGCGACGACCTGCCGGATCCTGGACTCGACATCCCGAAAATCCGGGAGGATCGACTTGAGCGGCCGCGTGATGTCATTGGTGTAGGTCTCGGCCGCGTCGTGGAGCAGGGCCAGATACCGCATGGGCTTCGGCACGACGCGGGACACATAGACGCAGTGCTCGGCCACCGAGTAAAACCGTTTGCAATGACCGTTGAAACGGCACTGGTTCGACAGCGCGTGCGCGATGTCCTTGATGCTGACCATGTTCGACAACGGGTCCAACAAGTCGAATGCGAGTCCGCTAAACGTCTGGTTCCAGGGATTTCCGCTCATGCCATGCTCCTCGCGTTTTACAGGTTCAGGCCTGACCAGAGGCCGCGTCATCGGGCGCATCCGTCCCGAGCACAAACTCCCTGTCCGCCGACCAGGCATCCATCCAGTCCGCCGTGGCCTGCTCCCAGAACAGCAGGAACTCCGGCAGCTTCGTCTCGTCGCCGCCGACCGCCTCGATGATGCGCGCGCCAAAGAGCGGCCCGGCGTTTTCGATCTGGCGCTTGAAGAACTGGGCCCGGGCCGCCAGATCCCGCTCGACCTGCACCCGCTCGACCAGCTTGCCCTCGAGCATCTCGCGTCGTTTTTGGGTCAGCTTGGCTTGCTCGCACTTGTAGTCCGCGTCGGCCGTCAGCCGCCGACGGGCTTCTCCCGAGAGTTCGCTGTCCTTTTCCTTGGCCACGGTGGGGAGGTTTGAGGCGTAGGCCAGCAGCACCGCCTCCTCGAACTGGCCGGCGGCATTGGTCGGCACGAGCCCGGCCTTGCAGTCGGCGTAAAACTTGGTTTTCTGGATCGAAAAGCCGCGCCCCTGCAGATAGGCCAGGGCGGCCGGCCGCTTGGGGAAGATGCGACCTTCGCCGCCTCCGGTCGTGGCCTTGTCCACCTCGTCGCGCACCTTCTTGAAGGCCTCGATATTTTCCTTTGTCGGCGTATCGTTCATGCGTCTCTTGGCCCCTTCCTTGGCCCGCAGCAGGGCGGGCAGATCGGTGGCGGCGCTACGTGCGAGATAGGGCGTCAGGTCCTCGCTCATGCCGCGTCCCCCCTGGCCGGGAACGGCCGTCCATCCGGACGGGTGGCCACGCGGCCGTTGTGCTCCTGCCAGCGCCGCACGATCACGTCGCAAAAGCGCGGATCCAGTTCGAGGGTGCGACAGGACCGGCCCAAGCCCTCGCAGGCCATGAGCGTGGAGCCCGAGCCGCCGAACGGATCGATGACCAGGCCGCCAGGGCGGGACGAGTTGCGGATGAAACGCTCGAGGAGCGCCACGGGTTTCATGGTGGGGTGCGCGTCGCTGCGTGTCGGCTTGTCCACGCTGACGATGGAGCCCGGGGCGACTTCCACGGCCAGATCATGGCCGGAGATAAGGTAGACGTCGTCGCCGGCCGGGATCTGCACGCGGCCGTCATCCAGGAGCACCGCGCCCGGCAGCGCCTCGAGGAGGGTGGTCTGGCGGCGGCCGCCGAACCAGGCGTGCCGGTCGGTCGGCTTCCAGCCATAAAGGATGGGCTCGTGCTGCCAGTGATAGTCAGAGCGGCCGAGCACGTGGACGTTTTTGCGCCAGATCAGGCACCCGGCCAGCTTGAAGCCGGCGGCCTGGAACGCGTCGCGGAAGGCAAAGCCCTCGGTCTCCGAGTGGGCAATGTACACGGCCGCGCCGTCAGCCAGCACCGCGTGGAGCGCGGCAAAGGCTCGGCCCAGGAACTCCCTGAAGGCTGTTCCGGCCATGTTGTCGTTGAGGATCTTTCCGGCCTTGCCCTCGACGGCCACGTTGTAAGGTGGATCGGTGACGGCCAGCTCCGGGCGCTCATCGCCGAGCAGTGCGGCCAGATCGGCCGAGCTGGTGGCGTCGCCGCAAAGCAACCTATGCCGGCCAAGCAACCAGATATCGCCCGGCCGTGTCTGCGGCGTCTCGGGCACAGGCGGCACGTCGTCTGGATCCGTGCGGCCGGGGAGCGGCAGCAGGTCGAGCAGGGCGTCCAGCTCGGCGACGTCGAAGCCGGTGAGCGCGAGATCCACATCCAGCTCCCGCAGCTCCTCCAGCTCCACGGCCACCATCTCCTCGTCCCAGGCCGCCCAGGTGGCTGAGCGGTTGACGAGCAGGCGGAAGGCGCGCACTTGCGCCTCGGTGAGTTCGTCGGCCGGGATCACGGGCACCGTGGCCAGCCCCAGGCGCGCGGCCGCGTCCAGGCGCAGGCGGCCGTCGAAGCGCGCCAGCACAGGCACCCGAAATCCGTACTCCCGAATCGCCGACATCATCCGTTCCACCACGTCCTTGCCGTATTTGCGCAGGCCCCGCTCGTAGGGCCGCAGCCGCGCCAGCGGCCATTGTTCGAGTTTGAGCGTTTCCATCCGATCATCCCCGTGCTACTGCCTCCGGGCCATGCATGGCTGGAGGGCTGGGGTTCCCTGGTCGGATGCTCCTGTCATCCGGCCGCCGGTCGGAGCTGCAACTCCGGCAGGCAGCCCTCCACTTTCACGCCGCTTCCGGACAGCGCCAGAAGTCCAGCCGGGCCCAGCCGGCAAACGACAGATTCGTCGTCTCGGGATCCGCGCGCCGCACAATGGCCGCGACCTGCCCATTGCCTTCGGACCGGCCGAACACATCCCGCAGGCTTTTGACCGAGCGCATTCCCCGGTAGTCCGCGAACCACAGCACCGCCTCGAGGCAGCAATCAAAGAAAAGACGCGCGACGTGCTCCTGTGATTCCGGTGAAAGATCGCCCTGGTCCCGCAGCGCCAACAACCGCTCGACGTTACTATCGCGGCCGGGCACGAGTACCGGCTCCACCCGATGTCGCGCCATGGCTTCGAGCAGCTCACGCAACGGCACCATGTCGAACGCGGTCACGTGGTCCGGATCGAGCCAGCGAACGGCGGACGCAGTATCCTGCGGTTGCCGCGCATCCTCGACGGCCACACGCGCATCTTCTGTCGCCGCCGGCACATTTTCGACATCCTCCCGCGCATTCTCGACCGCGCCGCCCCGCGCCGCCTCTTCTTCTCCCGCCCCCACGCCTCGCGGCTGTCCAGGCGGCAAAAGTCCTGGACGCAACACCGCCGGCAGCCCGGCAAGGATCCAGGCGCGCAGGTTCGCGCCCTTCTCGAAGGCCTCGCCGGGATCCTTGCCAACCGGGACCGGCCAGCGTTTGGCGCGGGCGAAGCTGGCCATCCACCGTGCGCACCCCTTGGCCCCGGCCCCGTCCTTGCCCTCGGCGTCCAGGGCCACCAGGATGGCCAGGGCGTCGCGCAGGGTTTCGAGCACTCCGGCTTCGATCTTCCTGACGCTGGCCGTCATCACCGACACCGCGCCGGCCAGGTCGCCGGCTTGATAGTGGAGCATGAGCGCGTCCAGCTCGGACTCGACCACCACGAAGGCGCGCGCCTCGCAGCCGAGGATCATGGCGTCCATGTTCGATCCGGGGATGACGTAGTATTTCGTCTCCGCGCGGAACTCGCGGCGGTCGGCCTCGGGCCGGCGAATGCGCAGCCGCGCGACGGGGCTGTCCGGAGCGTCGCCGGCAAAACGCGGGATGACCAAGCCGCGGGGGATCCAGAAGGTCTTTTTCAGCTGGGGCTTGCCGCTCTTGTCCGGCTTTCCCTCGACCGGCGGCAGGCCCCAGCTGGCGCGGGGGCGGATGAGGCACGAACGTCCCTTCTCGCCCGGGTTCCAGCCCAGGCGGTCACGCTGGACAGCCTCGAGAGGCAGCCCGCGCGCGGCCAGCCAGGCAAGCGCTGTGGGATTGGCGAGGAGATGCTGGTGGGCCCAGGCGGCAAAGGCGCTGGCCTTTTGGGTCCACAGCTCGGCAGGAGGCACGGACGGCGCGGCCTCGAACGAGTCCTGGGCGGCGGCCTGTCTCGGCGGGCGCGGCAAAGAGGACGCCGTGGCCCGGGCCGCCTCGACTCCCAGATGGCGGCAAGCCTCTTGGTAGGGCATGCCTTCATAGTCCCGGAGGAACTGGATGGCATCGCCGTAGGCCCCGCACTGACGGCACCAGTAGCCGCCGCGCCCCTCATGATCCGCCGGCTTGATCATGCAGCGGTCCTCGCCGCCGCAGGCCGGGCAGGGCGCTGCCCACTCGCCGCCTGTTTTCCTCTTCGGCGTGAGCCCATGCGCCTCGAACAAACCAAGCAGATCAGCGGCCATGGCGGCAATGTCCTGTCTGCATGGCAATGTCCTGGCAATATCCTGGCCGTAACCTCCCATCTTTCTTTTCTTTTTTAAGAAGTAGGATGATAGGATAGGACATGATGGTATGCTCCGAGCCGAGGTTTGAACGTTTAGATGGCATTACATGCCGGGGTCCTGATGTCCTGGCGCACCCCTCCATCCAGTCAACGCGCCCCTTTCCGCCACCAGGACAATCCAGACGCGGATATCCTGGCGATGTCCTATGTCCTGGTCACGACTTGCGGGACTTTCCCCATAAGTTGTTTCCGTAACCGGCTTCTTTTTCAGCCCTTTTGTCAGGATATGCGTCTTCGGCGACGGGATTGAGCTGCACGTCGTAGTAGTAGACCGTGCCGCCGCGCCGTTCCTTGTGGATCTTCTTGCCGAGGTGCTTGCCGAAGGTGTTCATGGTCGGGACGTACTTGCCCCTGTTTTTCATGTACCAGCGGGTGTAGAGGTCGTAGATTTCGGTGGCCGTAACCCGCGCGCCCTCGGTGGTGATGAGACACTCCTCCACGAAATCCTGGAGGTGGTCCTCCTCGCGCTGATATTCCTCGGTTGCGGCCAGCACGGACGACGGCGGCGAGATGCCATCTCGCTGCCAGGCAAGGCATCCCTTGACCAGCCACGCCAGTATCCCGGGCAGCTCATGGCGCTCGAAGTGGTCTCCAAGCGTCTTGTCACGTTGGCGCTCGTTTTCGGCTTTTGGATTGTCGACGTACCTGAAAGGGAAATCGACTAGACGCAGCCGGTCCCAAAAGGCGTACTCATGGGCCCCGGCATGAGGTCGATGGTTGGTCAACAAAAACAAGGTGTGTGTCGGATAAAAGCTGGTGGGATTGTTTTCCCACATGTAGCGGCCGGTAAGCCGGTCATCACCGGAGAGCCATTTGACCCGGGCGATCGAAAAACGCCTGTTTTCCTCGGACTCGGTTGCGTAGGCCACGCGCAGGCCGTTAAGCGACATAATAGTAGGCGTCGGCTTGTCCGCGTCTCTGGCCTGCCCCTGGTCGAGGAGCAGCTCGGCCGGGATCGGCGCCATGTAGTCGCCGCAGACCCTGCCCAGGGTTTCGACCATGACGGTCTTGCCGTTACGCCCCTCGCCGTTAAGCACCACGAAAAGCGGTTCGGAACTCTGGCCTGTGATAGCGTAGCCAAATACCCGCTGTAAAAATGCGGCTACATCCGCGTCCTCGCCGACGATCTCCTTGACGAAAGCCTCCCAGCGCGGACAGGCGGCATCGATCCCTTCCCAGGTGACATTGCAGGTTCGCTTGATTCGGTCACTCGGGCGTGCTTGGCGGAACTCCCCGGTGCGCAGATCGATCACGCCGTTGGCGACGCCGAAAAGATACGGGTCGGCATCAAACTCCTTCATGCTCACCAGGAGGGGATCGTCGTTGGACAGCGCGAACCGGAGCGCGCCCGAAACCCCGGCCCCGTCGCGGAGGCTATCGATGTTTTTGCGTAGTCGCTTGGAGATGCGCTCCAGGCGTTTTTGCTCGTCCGCATCACCGACTTCCTTGGCCTTCCCAGCCTTGACGTCGGTTTCGACGCGCGCCTCTTCGTATTTGGAGATTACGGCCTCAACAGCCGCTTCGGCCCGATAGATCACCACGTCTTTCCAATATGAGCCCGTCCACTCGAACCATTGCACCTGCTTGTTTTGAGTTGAAGCAGCGCAAAGAAATTTTCCTTTGTGCACGGCAGCGTAGAGAATGCCGTCGCCTTTAGAGCTGGCGAAGAGGCAACGCTTGACGAACTCGTAATCGATGACTGGCGCGGCGGCTTCGTTAGTGACGCCTTCCTCTTTCACGCGCTCGGCCACCTGCTCGGCGGCGGCGGCGATCTCTTCCGGTGTCGGGTCTTTTCGATCAGGCATGGTCAGGCAGTCCCCACAGGTCTAGCCCCCGGCAAGCCGAGCTGCCGGCGACGGTTTTTCCGTTTTTCCGCCAGATTTTTTCCGCAAAATTCCGCGACACCCCGCACCCCAACGTGCGCGGTGTATAAAGGCCCCAGGAAGGACCCGTGACCGGGGCCAGGCCGCCAGGACCTCGCTGGACAGTTTTAGAGAGATGAGAGAGGGGGAGGGGGGCGGAAAGAGCCGCCTCGCTGACGCTCGGCGGGATCGGTAGCGCCTTCAGGCCGTGCCGCGCGGACGAACGTCCTGGACGCGAAACGTATCTGGACGCGGCACGGCCTGAAGGCGCGTCGCCGTATGCATTCCAGGCGGTGAATGCCTCAGGCGGATAAATCGGGGGATAAATAGCTGTGGGCCGAAACAGTGCCCTACCCAGGCAGCCAACAAGGAAGTGCGGTTGGAAAATGTGGGCATTGGGGGCATCCGTGGCTATCACGGGGACCGACCCCGGGCCTCCGGAGCCAAAGGCCGGGCGTTCGAATCGCCCATTGCCCACCAAACGAGTTCAAGGGGTTGCGGTTAAAAACCGTAACCCCTTCTTCGTTTTCGGCTAACGGATTGCTAACATCGTTGCCCGGATTTTGTAAGGCGGCGCGCGATTTTGTACTGATTTACGCGCGGCTTGGCCCTGTGTAGTGGCTACGCCTCGAGGGTCTTGGCCGGGATGCCGCTACTGGGCCTTGATTTCGTTCAGTCATTCACCGGACCTGACCGGCCTTTGGCCCTGGTAGACTGCAACTCCATTTACGCCTCGTGGCGAAAAGGTGTTTGTTCCGTCCCTGGCAATCGGCCCGTGGTTGTGCTGTCCAACAACGACGGCTGCATCCTCGTCCGGTCGGCAGAGGCCAAGACCGCCGGTATTCCCATGGGTGAATTGGCCGTCGCGTGCCGGGAGTTGTTCCGGCGACAAAATGCGGACGATGCGTTCCTGGCTGGCGATTGTTTCCCCAACTACCTCCCAGGCCAGTTCCGCTCGGATAATCAGCACGAAAATTCCAGTTATTTTGCTCATTAGCGGGTAATTGCCCATATTCAGTTACAGGGCCACCTTTATGTTGAAACTGGGTGTGTATTTCCGTAAGAAACAACGGCCACGCAGGATGCGCAGGCCATTTTTGTTTTGGGATATCTGATTATTGTAAGTGAAACTGAGGATGCCATGAAGAAGCTTTTGCGTGAAGTTGTCATTATCACGGTGGCTACCGCCGGGTTGTTGCTCGTTGCGGAGATCGTGTTAAGATATTTTAATTTTGTTCCGTCCTGCATCGTGTATGGTCGGTATTACGAAAATCTCGCTGGAGATTTTGAACCGAATATTTCTGTAATCAACCATCAGCCGGAAAATTATCCCTACAGATTTACTACTAACTCACAGGGTCTCCGCTCTCTTCGAGAAATCAGCATTCCAAAAGGGAAAGATGTTTTCCGTATTTTGTGTCTTGGAGATTCCTACACCATGGGGTGGGGAGTAGACGATCATGACACCTATTCAGAAAAATTATATCAGTATCTTTCCAAAAAATACCCGAAGATTCATTTTGAGGTAATTAATGCTGGAATGCTTTTTTCTAATATTTTAGATCAATATGATTATTATAAAAATAAAGGAAGTAAGCTTAGGCCTGATCTTGTTATCGTTCAATACTGTTATAATGATATCGATACGGATTTCTTTAGAGATGTAATTGGACGGCAGGCGATGGCCGCGGAGAACCGAAATAACAACTATGCGACGACACTCTCCACGTTGTTTTCGAAGACCGCACTTGGAAATTTTGCCGCAAAAATAAAATATCTTCTTTATTATAAGTACTTTAATAAACAAAAAGACAATCCTTCCAAGACAAATATTCCCCTCCATATCAAGCAAACTATCAAGAAGGATGAAATCAACGCGTTATTGTTGAAAGCGACGCCAGAAGAGAACGCCTGTCTGCAGAGCGAAAACTTTGCAGTTTTAAACGAAAAGAACAATAGATTTTTACAGCGCTTATGGACGACTTATGAAAATGCTCTATTGATGTTGCGCGAACTTTGCGCAAAAGATGGGGCAAAGTTCCTTTTTGTCGCCATTCCCACAAATTCTCAGATTTGGGATAATTTGAATTGCCATAGTTGTGAATTTTACCCATTCACAAAAGCCGAAGGGATTCCCTACATCGATTTTGCTACAACCTTTCGCCGATTGTCCGGGAAAGACACCGAAGCTTTTTTCCTGAAGGCCGACGGCCATACGAACTCCGCAGGAGACGACATCATCGCCAAGGAAATCGCCGCGTCTGTGCGTTTTCCTCCCAATGGAGGGCCGGCGAAGATCGTCCCCCCTCTTTTTGACCGGAACTGTGGGAACACATGGTCGATTTCCGTGGTGCGATCGCCGGACGGAGCCTTGGGCCTCCAGTTGCGGGATCCGAAAGGAAAGATGGTTTCGACGTCTTCCGACGGAAAATTTTTTAAGGACGTTCAGCTTGTTCTCGATGGCGTCGGCGATTCTCCTGCGCAGCACGATAGTCCGGACATGATCGCGCCGGCCCGTGCCTTTACGGACAAAGACGCCAAGGCGACGGTGACCCTTGCAATATCCACGACAAAACCATTTCAAAATATGGATGTCATATCCTTCCGTCGCGTCTTCAACGACGGTCAGGCTCGAATTGCCGCCAACTACCGTTTTTCGCCGAAGGACGAGTGGCAACCGTTATATACCTATTCTGCGGGAATAGGCGGTGTCTGGGACGGGATGGAACACGTGAAGATCAATGAAGTGTACTCTCCAGAAGGGCACACTTACTGTGAATTGCAATTTAAGCTAACCGGGAAGGCTGGACTTGTGCTGGAACAAGATAAGTCGGGAAAGGCATATCGTCGTTTGGAAATCGTCTTAACACCGAAAGAGGTTCCCGATAATTTGAAGCCGTAAACGGAAGAGTGATACTCGATTATATTCAATGCAGCCTTGCCCGTGGCCACGACGCACACCGCCGCGATCCGGGCATTTCCCGTAAATGTTATTGCTATAAGAAGGCTGGCGTCGTCATGCTGTTCGGCCTGGAGCGCCTGAAACGCCAGCAACTTGCGTGCCGGAAGCCGGGGACAGGGGAGAGCGGCTCGTGAGCACGTTTGATGCGATCAATGACCGTTTCGGCCGGGACACGCACAAGTTCGCCGCCTGTGGCATCAAGCAGGACTGGCTGACAGGGAAGCGGCGGATGGGCGCATTGCCTTTGCGCGATTGTTCGGCTATTTTTTTATAAGAGTATTCTCTGGGCGTGTTGTCCATGGCGGCGTTCGCCTGGGAATAGGCCCGGAAGAGCCAATGCACGGCACAAGAAACGTACGGAGACGCCCATGGCCGCGACGACCATCGACGATCCCCTGTTCGACCAGCAATGGTATCTGCTCAATACCGGCCAAAACGGCGCGACGCCCGGCATTGACCTCAATGTCGCACCGGTCTGGCAAGACTACACGGGCCAAGGCGTCACTGTCGGCGTCTTCGATACGGGGGTGGAATACGACCATCCCGATATAAGCGCCAATCTCGACGTCTCCTTGAGTTTTTCCGCCATGGCGGCCGGGGTGGATGGGCAGCCCGTATTGACCGAGGACAACCACGGCATGGCCGTGGCCGGCGAGATTGCCGCCGTGGCCGGCAACGCCATCGGCGGTGTCGGTGTTGCCTATGACGCCACCGTGGCCTCGGTCTACCTCGACTTGTCGGAGCAGGTGGAAAATTCCACTCTCAAGGCCGCTTTTGCCGATGCCCTGCAACGTACTGCCGGCGTCTACGATGTGATGAGCAACAGCTGGGGATTTAGCGGGGAATTCGACAATTTCAATGCCCCCGAGGGGCAGGCCATGGGGGCGGCATTGTCCCAGGCCGCATCCGAGGGGCGTGGCGGACTCGGGGCCGTTGTCGTCTTCGCCGCCGGCAACGACCGGGAAGAAGGCTTCGACGCCAACACCGACAATCTCACCAACTCCCCGTACAGCATTTCCGTGGCGGCTGTGGACAATACCGGCAAGGTGAGCAGCTACAGCACCCCGAGCGCGTCCAATCTGGTGGCCGCGCCGTCCAATTCCTTTTACTACACCTGGGAAACCGTTGTCATTCCCGCCGAGGACGAAGGCGACGAGGACGAGGTGATCCAGGAGCTCGTGTCGCATTCCTACGGCGACATCGTGACCACCGACCGGGTGGGGACGCTCGGCTACAATACGGCGACCTCGCCGGAAGGGGACTACGCCTATGATTTCGGCGGCACCTCGGCCGCCGCCCCCCTGGTTTCCGGCGTCGTGGCCCTCATGCTCGAAGCCAACCCCGCCCTTGGCTACCGCGACGTCCAGGAAATCCTGGCCCTGACCGCGCGCAACACGGACGCCGCCGCCGAATGGACCATAAACGGCGCGAGCACCTGGAACGGCGGCGGCATGCATGCCAGCCGCGACGTGGGATACGGCCTGGTGGACGCCACTGCCGCCGTGCGTCTGGCCGAGACCTGGGACAGGCAAAACACGACCGATAATCTTCTCGTGACAACCGGCGAGGCCGGGGTCGGCGTCACGCTCCCTGACGACGGCACCGGTTCCGTTTCCTCCGACATCGCCATGGCGGCCGGAGTTGCCGTGGAGCGGGCCGAAGTCGTGCTCGACCTGGCCACCGAGGATGTCTCCGGCCTGACCGTCGTCCTGACCTCGCCGGCGGGCACCCAAAGCGTCCTCTTCGACGCGCCGGGCATGGCCGGGGCGTACCCGGCCAATTTCGCCATGACCTCCACCGCCTTTCTGGGCGAATCCTCCCAGGGCGACTGGGCGCTGACCGTCTACGACACCAAGGCCGACGGCGCGACCGTGGGCCTTGGAGGCTGGACCCTCAACCTCTACGGCGCGGCCGCGACCGACGACACGCGCTACGTCTATACCAACGAGTACGGAACCTACGCCGCCGAGGGCCCCTCGCGCACGCTGCTTGTCGACCTGACGGGCACGGACACCATAAACGCCTCGCCCGTAACGACCGGGTCCGCCGTCACCCTGGCGCCGGGGACCATCAGCCTTGTCGACGGAGCGGCCGTTGTCCTCGCGCCGCTGACCACCATCGAGAATCTCGCCACCGGCGACGGCAACGACCTGCTCGTGGACAATGACGCCGACAACAGTCTGTATGGCGGCCGGGGCGACGACGTGCTCATGACCAGCCGGGGCGACGACAGTCTTGATGGCGGCCCGGGCTTCGATGTGGTCGGCTTCCCCGACATTTATGCGGATTATACGCTCGGAACGGACGCTGGCGTGCTCACGGTGTCGAGCCAGGCCGGAATCAAGACCATCACCAATGTCGAGGCCTTGTCCTTTGCCGACCGGGTCGTGACCACGGATGCGCTGCTTGGTACGGAGAAGAGTGGGACGAACGGACCGCTGATTGCCCTCAGCTGAGAAACGAATCTTCGCGGAAAAGCAAAATGTTGCGGAATGGCCGGGCGCGTGAGGGGAACCCTTTGAAAGGAGTTCCCCTCGCATGTGGTCGTTTAACCGGCCTTGGCGGCCGAGGCGGCGACCGCCTCCGTTGTCAGGGAGACCGGCCCGAGCGCCGTGCAGACCTGGTTGCGGCCGAGTTTCTTGGCCTGGTACAGGGCCTTGTCCGCCTTTTCCAGCAGTTCCTTGCGCTTGGTCAGCGATCCGGGAACCATCGTGGCTACGCCGATGGAGACGGTGATGGAGAAATCCTGTCCATCGTGGTTGAAATGGGCTTCCTCGATGACCCCGCGCAGCCGTTCGGCCAGCACGCGCGAGGGTTCCTCGGCGGTCTGGGGCAGGATGACCGTGAATTCCTCACCGCCGTAGCGGGCGGTAAAATCCGTACTGCGCAGCGTATCCGAGAGAAGGCGTCCCACCTCGCGCAGCACATGGTCGCCCACAAGATGCCCGAATCGGTCGTTGATGGTCTTGAAATGGTCGATGTCGAGCATGAGCAAGCTCAAGGTGTGGTGGTAGCGCTGGTGCCGCCGCAATTCCTCCACGAGGCGTTCGTCAAAAGCCCGACGGTTGTGGATGCGGGTGAGCCCGTCATGATCGGCCCGGATTTTGACCTGGCTGAAAAGCGCGGCATTGCGCAGGGCCAGGGCCAGGTGGTTGATGGAGGCGTAAAGCGCCTGGACCTGGTCCTTGCCAAGGGCCTTGCCCTGGTCGCGGTAGAGAATCAGCGCGCCAAAGGTTTCGCCCCCGGCCCGAAGCGGCAGCCGGATGATTTCCTCCGGGGCTTGCGGAATGGCCAGCGGCTCCCGACCCGAGCCGCCTTCCAGGAACGTGGTCCGGTAACTCTGCATGGACTTGCCGGAGAGCTTGGCCCCGTGGCGCAGCAGTTCCTCGGTCCAGTGGCGTTCGGTCGCGTGGTCCATGTCCGGTTGCAAAAACAGTTCGGCGTCCATGCCCCCGGAGCTTCCCGGTTGCCACAGGATTCCCAAAAGCCCGCGCAGGGGCAACAGCAGCTCCAGGTCCTCGCGGGCGTTGTCCAGGATGACCGTGGGGTCGAGGGACTCCGAGGCGCGGGTGAGGATGCGGTTCAAAAAGAGCACCAGGTCGGTCTTGCGGGCAAGCAGTTCGCGTTCCAGCATGATCTCGCGGGTCATGCGGAAAATGTCGTCGTAGAGGCTTTTGACTTCCTTGGCCCGGAAGATGACGTCGCGGATTTTCTTGTCGGTCAGTGGCTCGGAGATGGCGGATAAAAAGCCGTCCTCCAGCAGTTCGTCGAAATCGGAAACGGATTGGGTGGCGGAGAGCACCAGCACCCGCTGGGGCACTTCCCAGTCCTCCAAACGGCGGCGGGCGGCGGCGGGCAGGGCGTCCCAGGCTTCCTTGACCACGAAGATGACCAGGGGGGCGGCCCGACCGAGATCGCGCTCGGCCGGATAGCGGCCCACCTGCCAGTTGCGCAGTGTGTAACCACTGCCGAGGGCGGCAGAAATTGCCGACTCGAAGGCATCCGTGAGGCCAATGCCCCACACCTGTTCCGGGCGCATGCCGCGCGTCATAACCGGCCTCCTTTGGTCCTGGGACCGCCTGGAGTGCGGATTCCCGTCTTGCCTCTTGCAATATGAAGGCCAAAGATGTCTTGCCCCCGTCGATTGACAAGACGGCCCGGGTGTGGCTCCGTCCCCCCATGTCCGCGCCACGCCTTTTCGCAACCCTCGATCCTTTCGTGGAATCCGGCGCCGTCATGGGCCGCAAGGTGGCCAATGCCGGTTTTCTGGATGCCTTGCTGCGGGTCGATCCTTTCGACGGTTACCATTTTTTCATGCCCTCGCCCCGGGAACGCGACCTGCACGAGCGGCTGCTCGCGGTGCGCTACCCGGAGGCGTTCGCGCGCGGCAAATTCAAGGTTTTGACGCGTCGCGACCTGCCGACCGCCATTGCCGCGACCCCGTACACCGTATTCCACCTCTCGGACTGCATCACCTCCCAGCCGCGTCTGGCCGCCCTGCGAAACGCCACGGCCCAAAACATCTTTCCCATCACCGGCACCACCCATTCCTTAAGTTATGCCGCCTATGGCCGGGAGTTTCTGGCCCATCTGTGGCCCGGCGCCACCCGCCGCGACGCCATCGTGGCCACATCCAAGGCCGGCCGGGATGTGGTGAAGCGCATCTTCGGCAGCCTGCGCCAAGGCTACGGCCTGTCGCCGGAAACCCATCCCGGGCCGGAGGTGGCGCGCATCCCGCTTGGCGTGGACCCCGGCGACTGGCAACCCCTCGCGGACGCCGACCGTCTCGAGGCCCGGGCAGGCCACGGGATTGCCGCCGGCGCGGTGGTCATGCTCGTCTTTGGGCGGCTGTCCCACAGCTCCAAGATGGATCTGCTGCCCCTTTTTCGGGCCGTGCAGCGGCTTTTGGCCCAAGGGGCCGACCCCGGGGCGCTGTGCCTGGTGGCGGCGGGCTGGACCGACGATGATGCCGGGCCTTTTTTGCAGGTGCTGGAGAATCTGGCCGCCAACATCAACTTGCCCTTTGTCCTGATCAAGCGGCCGACCGAGCCGCAAAAACGCGAGATTTTCGCCCTGGCCGACATCTTCGTCTCCCTGGCCGACAATCCCCAGGAGACCTTCGGCCTCACCCTTTTGGAGGCCATGGCCGCCGGCCTCCCCGTACTCGCCTCGGAGTACGACGGTTATCGCGACATCGTGCGCTCCGGCCGCACCGGGTATCTGGTTCCGACCATGGGCCTGCCGGACACGCGGCAGCGCGACGTTCTGGCCCCGCTTTGCTACGACAACCACACCCATCTGTATCTGGCCCAGGGACTGGCCGTGGATGTGCCCAGCCTGGCCGGCGTCCTGGGCAGGCTGACGGCCGACGTGGCCCTGCGCCGGGAAATGGGCGAGGCCGGGCGTGAACGGGTGTGCCGGGAATTTTCCTTGGAAACGGTGATCGAGCGCCACCTGGCCCTGTGGGAACGCCTGGCCGCGTCGCCTGTCCCCGACCGCGAGGCGCTGCGGGCCTTGCGCCATCCGCAGACCCTGGCCTATGGCGAGGTGTTCGCCGGCTATCCCACCGGGGTCCTGTCCGACGCCGTGCGGCTCACCTGGAGCCGGGCCGGCCGGGCCGTCTACCGGGGGCAGGATTTCCCGGTCCTCTATGCGGGCATGGCCGGGGACATCTCCCTTGCCGCCATTCGCACGCTGCTTTTCCTGTCGCGCGCCGGCTGCCCGGGGCTGACCCTGGCCGCCCGGCTGGCCGCGGCCGAACCGGAGCTCGACGCGGCCGCCGCCCGCTACCATGTCGTCTGGGCGCTCAAACAGGATCTTTTGGAACGCCAGGAGACGGTATGAGTCACAAGTCCTTTTCATCCGCGACCGAAACGCCCATGGCGGACGGGGCAGGGGAGTCCTTCGCCCGGGCCAAGCGGAGCCTGGGCCAGAATTTTTTAAATGACCCCAACACGGCGGCCAAGATCGTGGCCGCCTGCGGCATTGCCGCCGGGGACACCGTCATCGAGATCGGCCCCGGCCGGGGGGCGCTGACCGGGCTGGTCGCCGCCGCCGGGCCAAGGTCCTTCCTGGCCCTGGAAAAGGACCGGGACCTGGCCGCGCATCTCGCCCGGACCTATCCTTCGCTCGCCGTGGCCATAACCGACGCGCTGCGCCAGGACTGGAGCCGGCTCGACCTGCTTTCCGGGGACGTGCGGATTCTCGGCAACCTGCCCTACAACATCGCCTCGCCGCTGCTGTGGGACCTGTGCGCCGGGGCGACCCGGTTCGCCCGGGCGGTGTTCATGGTGCAGCACGAGGTGGCGCTGCGGCTTTGCGCCGCGCCGGGCGGCCGGGCGTACGGCGCGCTGACCGCCTGGATCGCCAGCCATGTGCGGGCCACGTACTGTTTCAAGGTGCCGCCCACGGTGTTTCGGCCCCGCCCCAAGGTCGATTCGGCCGTGGTGGCCATGATACCGTTGCCGCTTGCGGACCGACCGGGCGAGCCCCAGGCGCTGTCAAAACTGCTCAAGTTCCTTTTCTCCAAGCGTCGCAAGCAGTTGGGAGGAATTTTGAAGCCCTGGCGCGATGCGGCGCTGGACGATTGGCTGGCCGGGCAGGGCATCCGCTTGACGGACCGGCCGGAAACGCTGGCCCCGAAACAGCTCGCCGGACTGGCCGAAATGCTGAAACTGCGCTTGGCCTCTTGACTTTGGGCCGCAAATCGATTTTCTTTTGCCCACTCGTCCCGCATGCGGGCGAGGTTTCGGCTATGTGCGACGGAGCCGGACCGGCCTTCCTCGTCACGGGGAGGCGAGCGAGAGGGTGGCCGGTTTTCCATTGTTATCGTCACATGGCGACGGGTGAAAACGGGAGCACGACGCCGCCTGCTGGCAGATGGCGTATCAACCGAGGAGGAGAGGACAGATGACCAAGGCTGACCTGGTAGGAAAAATTGCCGAGAAGACCGGCCTGACCAAGGCGAATGCAGAACGCGCCCTGAACGCTTTTATCGAGGCCGTGGAGGCCACGCTGGTCGGCGAGGGGAAAATCACCCTGACCGGTTTCGGCACCTTTATGGTGGACGAGCGCAAGGCCCGCACCGGACGCAACCCGCGCACCGGCGCCGAGATCAACATTCCGGCGTCGAAGGTTGTCAAGTTTCGGCCCGGGAAACTGCTCAAGGACGCCATCCAATAAAACCCTCCCTGGAGAATTTTCATGCTGCACGGCGAAACCATTCACAGCCCCCTGCCGCAGGACCTGCCCTGGTGGCAGCCCGATCACTTCGTTTTTTTCAGCGTGTTGTATCTGGTGCTTTTCATCATTGCCTCCGGCATGGGCTATTGTGTGATCAAGGCCATCCTTGACACCAAAAAGGCCGCTGCCCACGGGCCGCAACACTAGATCCACGCACACGCCCGGCTTTCGCCAGTCCGCCCGGCTTCGGCAGGGCGGACTTTTTCGATTCCGGAAGGAAACCCTTGACGGCGAGGGGCTTCCGGGTTAACTATCTGTGTTTGCCGTAAGGGATTTCCCAAAGAGGGGGTGAGGTCCGTGCCCGGAGTGTATCTTGACGAATCCGACAACTTCGATGTGGCTCTTCGCCGCTTCAAGAAGCAGGTCGAGAAATCCGGGATTCTCTCGGAGCTGAAAAAGCGCCAGCACTTTGAGAAACCCAGTGTCATGCGCAAGAAGAAAAAGGCTGCCGCTCGTAAGCGCCTGCTCAAGAAAATGCGCAAAATCAACATGATGTAATGAATCTTACAGCCCGAATCGAATCCGACTATCTGGCCGCCATGCGGGCCAGGAACGAGCTCGTCGTCAGTGTGCTGCGCATGCTCAAGGCTGCCGCCAAGCTGCGGCAGGTGGAGCTTTTGCGCCCTCTTACCGACGACGAGCTTCTCGATGTCCTGGCCAAGCAGGCCAAGCAGCGCCGTGAGTCCATCGAACAGTTCGCCAAGGCGAATAGGGCTGACCTGGTCGAAAAAGAGGAGCGGGAGTTGGAGGTGCTTGTCGCCTACCTGCCCGCTCCTTTGACCGACGCCGAGCTTGGCGACGCCGTTGCCGCCGCCGTGGCCGAACTGGATGCCCACGGCATGAAGGACATGGGCCGGGTGGTGCAGGCGGTGCTCGCCGCTCACAAGGGGCGGGTCGACGGTAAACGGGTCAGCGGGGCCGTCAAGGCGCGCCTGGCTTCCTGACAACGCTTCCTTTTTTTCTTATGGAATCCAGAACTCTTTCGTTGCTGGAGTTTCCTAAGGTTTTGGAACGGCTGGCCGCTTTGGCCGTTTCCGAACCGGCGGCGGCTGCCTGCCGGGAAATTTCCCCCATTGGCGATCCCAAGGTCCTGGCCGACGAACAGCGCAAGCTGGCCGAGGCCGTGGAGTTGCGTCGCGACGCCGCATTCACCTTCACGCCCTTTCCCGACATCGAGGCGATTTTCCCCATCCTCGAAAGCGAACGCCGCGCCCTGGAGCTCGACGCCCTGGTCGCCCTTGGCCATGTGCTGGGCCAGGTGGCCGCCCTGCGCGAGGCCCTCGGCAAGGGCGAACCCGGGAGTTCGCTGTTGCGCGATGTCGTGGCCGGCACGCCCTGGGCGCAAAAGACCCAGGCCGCCCTGGCCCGCTGTCTGGCCCCGGATGGAAGCCTGCGCGACGAATCCTCGCCCGAGCTTTTTTCCGTACGCCAGGAAATTCGCGCCATCCATCAGACCATCATGACCCGGGTCAAGGAGTTCGTGGGCGAAAAGGAGATGGTGCCTTTTTTGCAGGACGATTACGTCACCATCTCCTCGGACCGCTATGTCCTGCCGCTCAAGGCCAACTTCAAGGGCCGCGTCCAGGGCATCATCCACGACTATTCCCAGACCGGCGAAACCGTTTATATCGAGCCGTTTTTTCTGGTCGAGACCAACAACCGCCTCCAGGAGCTCAAAAACGAGGAGCGCGAGGCCGAAGCCCGCGTCATGGCCTTTCTGACCGGCCTGGCCCGGGACGAGCGGCGCGAGGTGGCCGCCGCCTACCGCCTGCTCGTGGCCTGCGACGTCCTGTGGGCCAAGGCCGCCCTGGCCGACCGCCTCGGCGGAACGCTGCCCGAAGTGGGGCAGGGCCGCCCCGTGCATCTGCTGGCCGCCCGCCATCCGTTGCTGGTCCTGGCCGATGGGGACGGGGCCAGGACGCGGGTCATGCCCCAGGATTTGGTTCTGGGCGAGGACCAGCGGGGACTTATCGTCACCGGGGCCAACGCCGGCGGCAAGACCGTGTGCCTCAAGACCCTGGGCGTGCTGGCCGTCATGGCCCTTTCCGCGCTGCCCATTTCGGCCGGGGAGGGCAGCCGGCTGCCGTATTTCCACAAGGTGTTCGTTTTTCTCGGCGACGAGCAGAGCCTGGAAGACCATCTTTCCACCTTCACGGCCCAGATACGCCACCTCTCCCGCGTCTGGCCGGATATCGACGCGGACACCCTTGTGCTCCTTGACGAATTCGGCGCGGGCACGGACCCCTCCCAAGGCGCGGCCCTGGCCCAGTCCGTGGTCGACGGTCTGCTCGACAAGGGGGCCTATCTGGCCGCGGCCACGCACTTTCCGGCGCTCAAGGCCTACGGCCTGTCCCGGCCCGGCGTGCGCGCCGCCTGCATGCTTTTCGACCCGGCCACCAAGAAGCCTGTCTACCGCCTGGCCTACGATCAGGTCGGCGCGTCCATCGCCCTGGACGTGGCCCGGGAGCACGGGCTGCCCGAGGAAATCCTGGAGCGGGCCAGCCGGTATCTTTTATTGGATGGCAGCGACGCCGGGCAGGTGTTCGATCGGCTCAACGACCTGGCCCTGCGGCGTGAGCGGGAACTCGAGGCCATCGCGGCCAATCGGCGCGAGGAAGAAGGGCGGGTGGCAAAGCTCAAGGAGAACTTGAAGAAAGCCCAGGAGACCCTGGTCGAGGAGATTCGCGACCTCTCCCGCGAGATTGCCCGCCGCCACGAGGCCGGCCGCATCGGACGCAAGGAAGCGCAGAAGGCCCTTGCCGATGCGAGAAAAAGACTTATTGAACAAGGTAATGCCATAACCGGCCGGCAGGAGCCCGAAGAGGCCCCGGCCAAGGCTCTCGATCTGGCCGCCCTTGCGCCCGGAGATTTCGTGCGCATTATCAGTTGGGACAAGACGGCCGTGGTTCGGGAAAAGGATATGCGTCGCCAGGCGGCCAAGGTCGATGTGGGCGGCGTGAGCCTGTGGGTGCCGGTTGCGGATATGGCCCTTGCCGCTGCCCCGGCCGCCAAACCGGGCGGCGTGACGGTCGCCAGCGCTCCGCGCGGCACGACGGCGGCTTCCGGGCTGGGACTCGTGCTCGATCTTCGCGGTATGCGCGCCGACGCGGCCGAAAGCGAACTGGCCACGTTTCTCGACGCGGCGCTTTTGCGGGGACACGGTGAGCTCGAGATCATCCACGGCAAGGGCACCGGAGCCCTGCGTCGCGAAGTGCACAGGTTACTTACGGAACATCCCCAGGTCGCGTCGTTCGCCCTGGCCCCCGAGGACCGCGGCGGCGACGGCATGACCATGGTGATTTTGAAATAGGCAGGGAGAGAGCCTCCGGCGGCCAGGGGGAAACTTTTTGAAAAAAGTTTCCCCCTGGACCCCTTTCAAAAACTTTTTCCCGGGGGCGAGTGTCTCCTGCGGTATGAAAGGCGTCGCACACGAAGGTCTCAATGAGCAAACTTTCGTCCCCCCTTGTACTCCCGGTAAAAGTTTTTTCGGGAAGGGGGCGCGGGGGAAACCCCTTTTTTTTAAAAAAGGGGTTTCCCCCGCACGCGTCTCGCCCGTGAAACACGACGCAAGCGTGGTGGCCGCAGTCAAGGCCAGGGCCAACATTGCCGAGGTTGTCGGACGCTATGTGACGTTGCGCCCGGTGGGCGGCCGGCTGGTCGGGGCGTGTCCGTTCCACCAGGAGACCAAGGGCTCGTTTAACGTGCACCCGGACAAGGGCTTTTTCCATTGTTTCGGCTGCCAGGCCTCGGGCGACGTCATTGATTTTTACTGCCGCATAAACGGCCTGGAGTTCCGCGAGGGACTGGAGCGGCTGGCGGCGGAAGTGGGCGTGGACATCGGCCGGGTCAAAAACGACCCGCGCGCGGCCAAGCGCAAGCAGGAACGCGACACCTGCCTGGCCATGCACGAGCTGGCCGATCGCTACTTCCGGCATACGCTTTCGCGCCCCGAGGGCGCACCCGCCCGGGAATACCTGGACAAACGGCAGGTGAGTCCGGAGATGATCGAGCGCTTCGCCCTGGGCGTGAGCCCGGCGGGGTGGCAGGGCCTTTGCGACGTGCTGCGCCGGCGTGGCTTTTCCGAGGATGCGGGCGTGCTGGCCGGGCTTTTGAGCATGGGCAAAAACGGTCGCGTCTGGGACCGGTTTCGCGACAGGCTCATGTTTCCCATCCGCGACGGCGGCGGGCGGGTGATCGCTTTTGGCGGGCGCATCATGGGGGATGGCGATCCCAAATATTTAAACAGCGCCGAAACGCCGATCTACACCAAGGGACAGCATCTTTACGGATTGTTCGAAGCCCGGCCGCATATGGCCAAGTCGCGGCGGGCGCTTTTGACCGAGGGTTACCTGGACGTCATCACCCTGCACCAGTTCGGCTACGGCGAGGCCTGCGGGGTGCTCGGCACGGCGCTGACCCCGGAGCAGACCAAGCGGCTCTCCGGGTTCGCCTCGCAAGTGGACCTTGTTTTCGATGGCGACCCGCCGGGGCGCAAGGCGGCGCTTCGCGCGGCCCAGATGTTTTTGACCCTTGGCGGTGCCTGCCGGGTGGTGCCGCTGCCCGACGGCGAGGACGTGGACAGTCTGCTCCACGCCAGGGGCCGTGACGGATTCGAGGAGTGGCTGGCCCGGGCCGAGGACGGGTTGACGTTTTGCTTGCGCGTGGTGCGCGACACCTACGCGCCCAAGGATATGGCCGCCTGGGCGGTTGAATTTTTAACGGGCCTTGGCGACGAGGCGCTGCGGGCGGTTTTCATCCCCCGGGTGTCCGCGGGGCTGGGGCTGGCCGAAATCGAGTTGCGCCGGTTCCTGGGCGAGGCCGTCTCCCGGCCCAGGCGTCAGCCTGGCCTAATGGCGGTCAAGCGGCGGCAGGCGTTGGAGATGTCCCCGCGCGACGCCCAGATGCTGTCGTTTGCCGTGCGCCGTCCCGATTATCTGGAGACGCTGTCGGGCCAGGGCATGGCCGAGGCGCTGTCCACGGACGCGGCCCGGGATTTTTTCGCCAGATTGCTCGGGGGCGGCCCCGACGAGTTGGCCACGCGTCTGGACACGGCCCAGACGGCGTTTTGGACCAATGCGCAGTTGGAGCCGGCTATGACTGACGAGGAGGCTGCGTCATTTTACCAGGATATTTGCGTTTTTCTCCACGAGTGCAGGGAAGGCGACCGGCGGCGCGCCATGATGGACGACCTGCGTCGGGCGCAGGAACAGGGCGCGCACGCGGAAGTCTTGCGGCTTTTAGGGGAACTACAGGCCCTTTCCGGGAGGGGAGATGAGTAATCTCAAGGAAATCCAGCAGATCAAGAGCCTTATCGTCAAAGGCAAACAGAAAGGCTTTCTCACCTTTGAAGAAGTCAACAAGGCTCTGCCGTCCGAGGTCATCAATCCCGAGCAGCTCGAAGAGGTCATCGCCATCTTCGATCAGCTCGACATCAACCTCGTGGACACTGACAAGGACGGGCATAAGGTCGAGGCGTCCAGCGCCGAGCCGGATGATGCGCCTGACGCCGATCTGGAGCTGACCGAAAGCGAGGACACCCTCGATTATTCCTCGCGCAGCACCGACCCCGTGCGCATGTATTTGCGCGAGATGGGGGCCGTGCCGCTGCTCGACCGCGAGGGCGAGGTGGTCATCGCCAAAAAGATCGAAAACGGCGAGATGGACGTGCTCTACGCCCTGGTCGAAGTGCCGGTGGCCGTGGAAGAGCTTATCCAGGTGGGCGAGGACCTCAAAATCGGCCGCATCAAGCTGAAAGACGTGGTCAAGACCATCGAGGAGGACGATCCGTCCGAGGACGAGATGAACCAGCGCCAACGGGTCATCTTCCTGCTCGACGAGGTCAAGGCGTCCTTTCGCAAGAAGCGCAAGATCTACAGCAAGCTCGATCAATGCGCCTGTCTGGATCGCCGCGTGGCCGGCATCCAGAAGGAGATCATGGTCTTCAAGGAAGAGATCGTGGTGCGGCTGCGCGACATCAAGCTCGAAAAGACGCTTATCGACCGCATCATCGAGATCGTCGGGGACTATGTGCGGCAGATGCACAACTGCCAGCGCGACCTGTCGGCCTACATCCTGTCGGTCGGCAAGTCCCAATCGGAAATCCAGGAGCTTTTCGCCCAGCTCGACGCCCGGGAGGTCAACCCGGTGGTCGCGGCCGAATCGCTCGGGCTCACGGTCGAAGAGCTTTTTTCCTTCAAGGAAATGCTCACGGCCAAGATGGAGATTCTCGATCGGTTGCAGGATAAGTGCTGCCACCATGTCCACGACCTGGAAGAAGTGCTGTGGCGCATCAAGCGAGGCAACACCGCGGCCCAGCGGGCCAAGCAGGAGCTGATCCGGGCCAACCTGCGCCTGGTCGTGTCCATCGCCAAGAAGTACACCAACCGCGGCCTGCAATTCCTCGACCTTATCCAGGAAGGCAACATCGGCCTTATGAAGGCCGTGGACAAGTTCGAGTACCAGCGCGGCTACAAGTTCTCGACCTACGCCACCTGGTGGATTCGGCAGGCGATTACCCGGGCCATCGCCGATCAGGCCCGCACCATCCGCATCCCGGTGCACATGATCGAGACCATAAACAAGCTTATTCGCACCTCGCGCTACCTTGTCCAGGAGCTGGGCCGCGATCCGACCCCGGAGGAGATCGCCGAGCGCATGGACTATCCGTTGGATAAGGTCAAGAAGGTGCTCAAGATCGCCAAGGAGCCGATTTCCCTGGAGACGCCCATCGGCGACGAAGAGGATTCGAGCCTGGGCGATTTCATCGAGGACAAAAAGGCCCTGGCTCCGGCCGAGGAAGTGGTCAACACCAAGCTTGGCGAGCAGATTGGCAAGGTGCTTTCCGACCTGACCCCGCGTGAGGAGCAGGTGCTCAGAAAACGCTTCGGGCTCGGCGAGAAGTCCGACCACACCCTCGAGGAAGTGGGCAAGCTTTTCAACGTCACCCGCGAGCGCATCCGCCAAATCGAGGCCAAGGCCCTGCGCAAACTGCGCCACCCGGTGCGCAGCCAGCATCTGCGGTCCTACTACGAAGGCTAAGGCTTCATTCGTTACGCACTGTCGGGCAGGTTCCTCGGAGCCTGCCCTTTTTTTGTGCGATAGGCGGGGGAAAAACCTGCCTTGAAGGCTGGGTGAGGGAAATATTGACACGAACGGGGCGCTGGAGAAAAATAATCGGGCATTTTCGAGAAGCAAGAAGGGGAAGTACATGAAGACCATCGGGCTCATTGGCGGCACGAGCTGGCTGTCCACAGTCGACTATTACCGCTTCATCAACGAGGAGACGGCCCGCCGCCTGGGTGGGCTGCATTCGGCCAAGCTCGTTTTGGCCAGCATCGATTTCGCCGAGCTGGCGGCGGTGATGCAGGCCGGCGACTGGGACGCCGCCGGGGACATCCTGGGCCGGGCGGCGGAGAGCCTGCATCGCGCCGGGGTTGACGGCATCATGCTGTGCTCGAACCTCATCCACAAGGTTCACGATGCCGTCGCCGCCCGCGTTCCCGAGCCGTTTTTGCATATCGGGGACGCCCTGGCCGCCGCGATCACGGCCGGCGGCTATTCCGTCGCGGCCTTGCTCGGCACGCGGCCGATCATGGAGGAGGGGTTCTACCGGGAACGCATCGAGGCGAAGTCCGGGGCGCGCCTCATCGTGCCCGACGAGAAGGATCGCGCCTATATCGACACTGCCATTTTCGAGCGGATGTGCCGTAATCAATTTACCGACGAGGATCGGGCCGAGCACAACCGCATCATCGGAGAGCTTGGCCGGCGCGGGGCCCAATGCGTCATCCTCGGCTGCACCGAGCTTCCCGTGCTGTTGTCCGCATCGTCCCTGCCGCTTTTAAGCAGCAGCCTCGTACACAGTCTCTACGCCGTCAATTGGGCCCTGGACGGGGAGGGACGCCAGGCCTGAGCCACCGCGTACCGGTGTCCGGGACACGAAAGACGGCCGGAGGTCGCTCCCCGGCCGTCTTTCGTGTCCCCTCGTTCCCGCCAAAGGCCTATTCGTCGACGGTGTCCGCGAATCCCTCGATTTCCTTGTGCTTCTTCCAGGAAATCTCCAGGGAGAACTTCTCCTTGTCCTTTTTCTGGGAAGCCTTCATCTCCACATTGACCAGCACTGAGGGAGAAAGCGTCAGGCTTTCATCCCCGGCGGCCAGGGTGACCTTGCCGCACTGCATGTCCGCGACCAGCTTTTCCAGGTTGGCGATGACCTCGGAAAGCTGCATCACCCCTTCGATCTTGATTTTGTTTTTTTCTTTTTCCATGACGCGCTCCTTTGGCTTGCGTTGCTAGCCGATAATCTCGAATTCGACGCTTTTGCCCCGTTTGAGCAGAATCGAACCGTCGCGTTTGATCACGAACAGCAGAAGCGGGCGCAAGGCTTCCATTTCCAGGGAAAGATCCGGAAGAGCGCGCCCGAAAAACAGGCCGTTGTCGTAGATGCGCAGGCTGTGGCGGTTTTGCCCGATGGTGCGCAGCCGCACGGACACGGCCGGGACCGGGCCGCGCTTGTCGCCCGGTTTGCGTCCGGCCGCAGCCGGCTGCTCCAGGGGATTGACGAGCAGTTGGAGAACATGGCTGAAATAGAAAAGTTTTTCGACCGGCAGGGCGGAGGTGTCCGGGTCCGCTTCCACATCGGTCAAGAGAGCGCCGGCCGGGGCCAATCCTTCGAGCACCCCGCGCAAAAAGACTTCGGCCGGGTGTGGATGCGGCGCCTCGGCCGGAGCCGAAGGGCATAATGATTCGGGCGAAACGGCTTTGGGAGCCGGTTCGATGACCGGCGTACTTTGGGGAATCGGCTGGACCGCCTCGCGTGTCGGCACCGTCTCGACGAGCGGTTCCGGCGTGGGCGCTTCCGGCACATCCCCGGCCGTGGCGGCGGCCAGTGGTTCGACCACCGGCGTACTCTGCGGGATAGGCTGGATGGGCTCGGCTGCCGGTGCGGGGCTGGCAACGGTTTCCGGCATCAGCGCATCGGTCTGGGCCTTGGGTTCGACCACCGGCGCGCTTTGCGGGATGGGCTGGATAGGCTCGGCTGCCGGTACGGTCTGTTGAACTGCGGCCCCGGCCTTGGTCGGCCTGGGCGTGGTGGATTTCTTAGGCGCGGCCTTTTTCGTCGCGGTTTTCGTCGCTTTCTTGGCCGTTTTTTTGGTCTCGGGTTGGGATACGCCGCTTAAAGGGTCGCGGCCGAGTCTTGAGCGGGCGGTCATTTTGCACCTCGTTTCGCCGTCCTGGCCGGTTCGCCCGTGCGTCGGGCGAGTTCCCGACAGACGGCGGCAAAATCCCGGGCGCCGGCGCTGGTTGGCGCGTAGCGGAAGATATCCTGGCCGTGGCTTGGCGCTTCGGCCAGGGACACGTTTTCACGAATGGGCGTCTCGAAGGGTATATCCGGAAAATGTCCGGCCACGGCGCGCCTGACCTCGCGGTGCAGGCGTTTGCGCGCCGTAAATCGGTTGAGCACGATGCCGAGCACCGACGGGCCGGATGTTTCGGCCGACGCCAGTTCGGACAGGGTGCCCATGAGCCAGGCCAGGCTTTGCATGGACAGGTAATCGGGCGTCATGGGCACGATCACCCGCGTGGCCGCGCCGAGTACCTGCCGGGTGAGCGGCCCCAGGTGGGGCGGGCAGTCGAAAAGGACGACGTCGCTGTCGGACAGGTCCGCCATGGCCGCGGCCAGAAGGCTATCCGGCGCTTCGCGCCTGGAAAGTTCGGACTCTACAGTAGCCAGCCGGGCGGCGGCCGGCAGCACGCGCAGGCCCTCGGCTTCGATCAGGCACCGGGAGACCGGGACGTCGCTCTCGAGCACGGCGGCCAGCCCTCCGTCCCCGGGATCGCCCAGCCCAAGGGATGCGGTCAGGTGGGCCTGGGGATCGGCGTCCACCACAACAACGCGCCAACCCGCGCGACAAAGCCCGGCCGCCAGATTCACGGCGCAGGTCGTCTTGCCCACGCCGCCCTTATGGTTGCAGCAGGCGATGCGCAACGCGCCGGGTTCCAGTGCGTCCATCCATCAAACATGCCCATGTTGTGTTACGATTTGAAGACAGCGGTCGGGAATGTAACGCGTTTTCCTGGCGATCCCCTGTCGTCGGATCGTAACCCTTCCGTAAAGCGGGCGGACCGGACCACCGGGTATGAAGCCATGCCGCCGGTTGTTGCAGTACGCTAGCCGTGCCCGACCGGTCGACAAAAGGAGCATCATGCCCATACTGCGCGTTTTGCGATGGCGGGGAAGGCCGCGACAGGTCGTCATGCAGATCACGAACCGGTGCAACGCACGCTGCGCCCAATGCGGCATGCGCGTGACGGCCGGCGGCGAACGCGGCGACATGGACCCGGATACGGCCAAGCGCATCATCGACCGTTGCGCCGCCCTGGACGTGGCCGCCTTGTCTTTTACCGGCGGCGAACCCTTTCTGACCGGATCGACGCTTTTTGACCTGCTCGACTACGCCGGCCGGGCCGGCATCACCTATCTGCGCACCGGCACCAACGGCTACCAGTTCGGCAGTCCCGACGCGCCCGGGTTCATCGACCGGGTCACGCGCTTGGCCGAGAATCTTGCCGGAACCCCGGTGCGCAATTTCTGGATCAGCCTTGACTCCGCCGATCCCGCCACCCACGAAGCCAACCGGGGCCATGCCGGCATGGTGGAAGGGGTTGCCAAGGCGCTCCCCATCTTCCACGCCCATGGCCTGTTTCCCACGGCCAATGTGGCGCTCAACCGCTTCATGGGCGGCCCGCAACCCTTAAGCGGCGAAGGCGAGGCGCTCTACCGCGCCGCCTGCACCCAGATCGGCCGATTTTTCGAAAAAGCCGCCGCCCTTGGCTTCACCATGGCCAATTGCTGCTACCCCATGAGCGATACGGATCGGGAAAAGGGAGCTCAGGCCGTGTATGCGGCCACGGCCTCCGATGCGCGGGTGACCTTTTCCAACACCGAAAAGTACGAGCTTTTCCGGGCGCTGCGCGACACTGTGCCGCGCCACCGGAGCGACTTGCGGATTTTCACGCCACTTTGCGCGGTCCACGCCCTGGTCCGGCAATACGCCCAACCATCCGAACCGCCCCGTCCCTGCCTCGGCGGGGTGAGCTTTTTCTACGTGGACCGGCATGGCGACTGTTTCCCCTGCGGCTACCGGGCCGGGGAGAACATGGGGCCGTTCTGGAAGCTTTCCGAGGCAACTCTCGACGGTAAGCCCCATTGCCAAGCCTGCGATTGGGAATGCTTCCGCGACCCGAGCGAACTGCTCGGACCGCTCGGCGACCTGACGACCATGCCCTCCGGCTGGCTGCGACTCCTTACGGCCGACCACCGCCAGCTCCTGCTCTGGCTCAAGGACCTGCGCTACTTCGCCGCTTGCGGTCAGTTTGATGGGAGAAGAGAGTGGAAGAAGAGGAAAGAGCATGCGAGAGGGGAAACCCTTTAAAAAGGGTTCTCCCCTCTCGCGCTCTCCCCTTCCTAAAGTATATAACGGGGCAGGGCCGGCGCAGGGCACAACCCATTTTTATGAAAAGTCTTTGGAAAGGGGGGCCCGGGGGGAGAACCTTTCTTCAGAAAGGTTTCACCCCGGCACTCTATTTCAAGGTTTTCTCTTCCTCTCCCTTTTGCAATATCAAACGCAGGACGCCGTGTGGGGGGATGGGGGCGGAGGGGTCGAGGGGCTGTTTGTGGAGGATGGAGGTGGACACGTTTTCGCTGAAGGGGAAGCGTGAGGCGTCGAGGACGCGCCATTTGCCCGAAAAGTGCGCGGCCAAGTCCCAGCCGACCAGGGTCGGTTCGCAGGGCTTGGGCGCGGGGCTGATCTCGCAGGCGATCAAAATGTGGCCGCCCGGGCGCACGACGCGCGCCATCTCGGCTGTGGCTTGGGCCAGATCGTCCACATGGTCCAGGGAATTGATCGAGGTCACCACGTCGAACGAGGCGTCGGGAAAGGCGATGTGCTCCACGAAATCCGGCGTGTATTCCATTTCTTGCGGCGCTCGTTCGAGAAATCCGTAAGCCTCGGCCAGGGGATCGAGCCCGACGCGTTGGGCGGCGTTATCCGCCCATTCCAGAGACCCGCAGGGGCCGCAGCCGATATCGAGCAGGCGCTTGCCGTCGTAGAAAGCCTTTTCCAGGCCGAAAAGCGTGGTGAAAAGCGCTTCGTAATGCGCGTTCGGCAAAAATCCTTTTTCCGCCAGCTCCTTTTTCCAGAACATGTATTCGTGGATGTACTTGGCGATGGGATTTTTGTAGGCGCCTTGTCGCGTCATGTCCGCAGTGCTCCTTGGGGGCCTATCGGCCCTGGCGGGCCGGCCGGTTGTCGTTTCCGGTTCCTGGCTGTTGTTGGAAAAGCCGGCTGATGTCGCGAAGATAAGCGTGCCCTGCCACAGGGTCAACGACGTCTCGTGGTCGAAGGGCAAGGCAGCGTCCCCTGTTGTTCGTTCTGCCTGGCGGGGCGGTGGGGGACGGCAAAAAAAGCGCGCCAAAGTCGCTGGCAGACGACTTGGCGCGCGATGCGTGAGGCGTGTCTGGGAAGAAGCTAGGCCGCGAAAACCATGCGCTGGGGCTTTTCGGGTTTGACGGCGGGTTCTTCCATGATGGTCGGCGTGCTGTCCGTGTACATGTCCCAATAGGCTTCGAAGGCCTTTTCGATGGTGCGCTCCTCGGCATAGCTCCGGCCGGCCCGGCCCATGGCCCGCATGAGTTCCTGGTCGGCCAGCATGCCCTCGATGGCGGCCAGGAGCGCCGCGACATCCCCGGCCGGCACCACCACCCCGGTTTCGCCGGGCAGAATGTTTTCCATAGGGCCGCCCTGGTTGGTGACGATGATCGGCAGGCCCGAGGCTTGCGCCTCCAGCACCACATTGCCGAAGGTGTCGGTGGCGCTCGGGAAGACGAACAGGTCGCAGGTGGCGAACAGGGCGGAAAGCTCTTCGCCCTCGCGGTAGCCGGTAAACGTGGTCGGCGTGCCGGCAAGGGCTTCGCGCAGGTCGTCGAGGTAGGGGCCGTCGCCGACCACGGTCAGGGTGGCGTCCGGGTGCTTGACGCACAGTTCCGTAAACGCCTGGGCCAGCAGATGCAGGTCCTTTTCCCGGGAAACCCGGCCGGCGTAGAGCAGGCGCACCCCGTCGCCCATGTTGTATTTCGCGGCCACCTCCCGGGAGCGCTTGCCGGGATGGAAGCGGGAGACGTCGACCCCGCGCGGGAACAGCCGCAGCTTGGCCGGATCGAGCCCCTTTTCCTCAAGCTCGCGGCCGGTGTCGCGGGAGGGGATGTAAACCAGGTCCATCTGGTTGTAATACCAGATGATGAACTTCCAGGTCAGGTCTTCCATGGCCTCGTCGCCGGTCAGGATCTGGGCGTACTGGGGCAGGGCCGTGTGGTAGGTGCCGTAGATGGGCAGGCGCAACGTCTTGGCGATGCACAGCGCGGCCAGGCCGATGGGGCCGGGCGTGGCCGAATGGATGCGGGTGAACCCCCCGGCGTAGACGTAGTGGAGCATTTCCAGAAGCGGCGGATAAAAGAGCTTCTGGTCCGGATATTCCTCGAACTGATAGACGCCGATGGGCTTGAAGTTTTGTACCCCCGGCTCGAACACCCGCTGGCCGTGGTCGCAGGTGACGATGGAAAGCCCCTTGCCGGTGCGGATGGCCAGTTCCGCCTGCTGGCGCAATGTACCGGAAACGCCGTTTATTTCATGGAAGGTGTCGGTGAAGTGGGCCACTTTGATGTCGTGCCCATGGCCGTTTTGACCGGTCAGGGCCTTGCGCGCCTCGCTGCTGAATTGGCGCTCCTTGGTGAAGATGGAATAGGCCACGAAGTAGGGGGCGAGCATGGTGTAAAGGGCTCCGGCCGAACCCAGGGTGCCGAAGATGTCGAACACGTTGGCCCCGCTGACATGGTCGAGCAGGGTGCGGGCGAAATGCGAGGCCACCCGGTTGGTGGCCCGGTTGACGAAGGAGAACCAGCCGGTTTCCAGATTTTCGCCGTTTAAGACGCCCGCCTGGGCGAATTCCATGAGCATGGGGTCGGCGCGGATAAGCGATTCGGTTTCGGCGCGGATGAGGTCCTTAAGCGGCGTGTTGGCGCGCGGGCGGCGGCGGGTCAGCGTGCGGACGAGGCGCGTGCGCAGCTTGAAGGCCAGCCCGGCGCTGCCCTGGTGTTCCGGCTCCAGGAAGCGGTCGATGACCTTGAGCGTCACGTCCTTGTCCAGGAAGCGGTCGATGCTGAAGCGGTGTTTGTAGAATTGGTAGGCGATGCTGTAGAGGGTGCGGGCCATGGTGCGCGGGGTGGAAGAGACGCCGAGCGCCCGGGAGGCGCCGTTTTCCATGCCGGAGAGAAACTCCTGGAGATTGCCCGCCCCTTCCACCTGGGTGTGGGTGCAGGCGATATACAGCGCGCTGTGGTCGTCGGAGCCGCCGATGAGGTTCTTGCGCCAGGGCTGTTCGTAGCCGGGATCGATCTTGTATCTTTCCGCCAGCCGCCAGATGGTCTCTTCACCGAGGGAGGGAATGATCTCGCGCAGGCAATCGTTTTGCCAGGCGTCGCGCGCGCCGTTGATTTCGAAATTACGAAACAGCAGCAGCATTTTCTCGAAATTGGGCACCGTGATCCGGTCGTTGACCCCGAAAAGCGGGTGGGCCACGGCGTGGTGGAGTTTTTCCTGGCGCAGGTAATCGACCAGATCGTAGATGTTTTCCCGGATCCGCTGCAACTCGCGGTGGATGGCTTCGTTGATGTCGTAGACCAGCACGTGAACCTTGCACCGATCCTCGGGGAAATACGAGGTCACCTCTTCGCTGATGAAGGTGTCCGGCAGATGAGCGATGGAAAGCGCCCCTTCAATACGGTTGTGGTCGGAGATGGTGACCAGCCCCATGCCCTTGCGCTTGGCTTCCTCGTAGATGCGCATCGGCTCGGTGAAGCTCTCGGGGCAGTTGAGCTTTTGCAGCACCCATTGGGAGGGCCTGGTGGAATACTTGGAGTGCACGTGCATATCGATTTTCATGGTCTCTCCTTCGGCGAAGGGCTAGGCGGTGCAAGGATGGGCCTGGCGTCGGACGGCTTGTGGGCCTTCTATCCCCGCCCCTGTTGCGGTCGGATTGCGTTTGGCCACACTTTTGTTGACGCAACTGGCGGTATTGTCACGCAAACGTCGCTTGTTTCCGCTGCGGCGGCCAAGCATGTTACGGGGCATGGTTGCCAAACCGTCTGTGCCTTCGGCCGGACAGCCGGAGGACCCCGGTCAAGCCGGACTCTTGCGCCAGGGCAGGGACGTGCTGCGCGCCCTGGGCGAGCGGCGGCTGGCTCGCGAGTTTTGCCGCCGGGCCGGCAGCGCGCCGGATCGTGAAGCCCTCATTGCGGCGTTTCTGGACTGCATCGTCAGACGCCGGGACCGATAAGCGCCGGACATCTCGGCAACGCGCCAGAGTTTCCACCGCGCCGCGGTGGCGTCATTTTCGGGATTTGCAGGCTTTCAAAGTGGTTACATCTGGTCGAACGTGATTTGTCACGGGTTCGCCACGTCTTCATGGCGCGATCGTCATGGGGGTTTGCCACAGCAACGGCCAGCAAGACGGCAGAATTGCCGCCGCTTGCGTCAGGCAAAGAAGGCGATATGAAACACGACCTCAAGATGGCCGCCGTCAACCTCGATTTCTACTACGGAAAATTCAAGGCCCTGGATGGCATCAACCTCGAAATCCCGGGAAACCGGGTCACGGCGCTGATCGGCCCGTCCGGGTGCGGCAAGTCCACGTTCCTGCGCTGTCTCAACCGCATGAACGACCTGATTCCGGGGGCGCGCACCACGGGCGACGTGCTCCTCGACGGGGTCAAGATCAACACGCCCCAGCTCGATGTGGTGGAGCTGCGGCGCAAGGTGGGCATGGTCTTTCAAAAACCCAACCCCTTCCCGAAAAGCGTCTTTGAAAACGTGGCCTACGGCCTGCGGGTGGGGGGCGTGCGCGACAAGGACTACATCTCCAGCCGGGTGGAAAAGAGCCTGATCGCGGCCGGGCTTTTCGACGAGGTGAAGGACCGGCTGCACGATTCGGCCCTGGGCCTTTCCGGCGGCCAGCAGCAGCGACTGTGCATCGCCCGCACCGTGGCCCTGGAGCCGGAAGTGGTGCTCATGGACGAACCGGCCTCGGCCCTCGACCCCATCGCCACGCAGAAGATCGAGGAGCTTATTGCCGTCCTCAAGCGCAGTTATACCATCGTCATCGTCACCCATAGCATGCAGCAGGCGGCCCGCGTCTCGGACCAGACCGCCTTTTTCTTCATGGGGCGGCTGGTGGAGACCGGTCCCACCGAGGACGTCTTCACAAGGCCCGCCAGCCAGCAGACCGAGGATTACGTGACCGGCCGCTTTGGCTAGTGTCATGTTCGCCAAATGTGCGTAGATGTGTTTCGATCGCAACACCAAAAAAGACGCAACGACGAGCCCGAAACCGGGCGCGGGAGACACCATGGAAACCAGAGCACATTTTCACGCCGAATTGGATGCCCTCAAGGGACGCGTCATCGCGCTGTTCGAACTGGTCGAGGCGTCGCGACGGGGGGCCATGGATGCCGCGTTGCGCCACGACACGGGCGTGGCCCGCCAGGTCATCGACGGCGACCGGGAAATCAACCAGGCGACCTGCGACATCGACGAGGCCTGCCTGCACATGCTGGCCCTGGAGCAGCCGGTGGCCCTGGACCTGCGCCGCATTGTCGGCTACGCCCGGGCGGTCATCAATCTGGAGCGGCTGGCCGACGAGGCCGTGGTGGTGGCCGAAGGAGCGCTGACGGGCGCCGGCCTTCCCGGGGACTGCGACACGGCCCTGGAGGCGCTGGCTAACCATGCCGCCCACATGTTTCGGCTGGCGACCAAGGCCTTTGTCGATGACAATATCGACGACGCCCTGGAAGTCTGCCATATTGAGGAGAAAGGCCGGGAACTGGTCATCACGGCCATGCGCACCATCACCGAAGCGCTTTCCGAGTGCCACGCCGCGCCCGAGGCTTCGGTGCGCGCCATCCTGGCCGCCCGTTGCTTCGAGCGGATGTGCGGCTATGCCGCCAACCTCGCGGAGACGGTCGTTTTCATTCTCAAGGGGGCCACGCTGAGCCAGCAGTGCCAGCCCCGCTAACGCTCGATCGCGGGCCTTTGGAGAACGCATGGGGGCCAGTGGAGTCACCTGCCGCGGCATTGTCGCGGCCTATCAGCGGGACATGATGCCGACCCTCGCGCTCGGTTTGCGTCTTGCCGACACGCGTGTCGCGGTGCGCTCGAATTCCGGCGAGCTCATGGACGCCCTGACCGCCCATTACCAGGATTTTCTCGACGAGGCCGGCAATCCCGACATCGTGGTCACGGCCCTGGACGGCGGCCCGGTGCCGAGCGTCCTGCCTTTCGCCTCGCGGGAAGGGCAGGGCGAGGAGGCCAAGGAAGAATACGTCGACCTGCCGGACGGCCGCGTGGTGCGCAAGCGCCGCACGGGCTTGTGGCTGGTGTTCGGCCCGGGCGGACACTACGTGCTCGGCCCCTGCCGGCAAAACGTCGACCAGGTCGTCAATGCCGTCAACGCCCGTTGCGGGGACCGGGAACTGCGCGCCGGAGCCTTGCTCTTCCACGCCGCCGGCGTGTGCCTGGGCGGGGCGGGGATTACCCTGTCCGGTTTCGCCGGGGCCGGGAAATCCACGCTGGCCCTGGAAATCATGCGTCACGGCGCTTCGTTCGTCTCCAACGACCGGGTGCTTATTGGCCCCGGCGCCGACGGCCTGACCATGACCGGCATCGCCCGCATGCCCCGCATCAATCCGGGGACGCTGCTCCATAACGAAGCCTTGGCCCCGGTTTTGACCGAAGCGGAGCGGGCGGCCTACGCCGGGCTTTCCCCTGACGCGTTGTGGCGCGTCGAGCACAAATACGACGTGCGCATCCGCGACTGTTTCGGCCCCGGCCGGTTTCGGCTTCGGGCCGGGCTTCGGGCGCTGGTGGTCCTCGGTTGGCGGCGCGGCGGCGGCGACATGCGCGCGCGTTGGACGGACGTCGACGCCTCCCCGGAGCTGCTGCCGGCCTTCATGAAGGATGTGGGCGTGTTTTTCGAGGAGGGGCCGCGTCCCGCCACGCAAGACGCCTATCGCGTCCTGCTGGGAGCCTGCCCGGTGCTGGTCATCGGCGGCGGTGTGGATTTTAAGCGGGCCGCCGCCTTGTGCCTGGACGTGCTGGGGCCGCCCGCCGTCCCGGCCTCCGGGCCGGCTGCCGCACCCTGTTGTGTCTGAAGGTTTGCCGCGCCCGCCCTACGACGTCATCAATCCGTTCCCCATTCGGGACAGAGGAATGCCTGTGGCTGACTCGAAATCCTTTCCGCGCGTGAACATCTCCCGTTCCGTCAATCTGCCCGACCTGTCCAAGGCGGCGCTCTACCGCCGCGCCCCGGAACTGGGACCCAAGATACTCTTTTTCAGCGGCGGCACGGCGCTGCGGCATTTAAGCGAAACGCTCATCGAATACACCTCCAATTCCATCCACCTGATCACGCCCTTCGACTCCGGCGGCTCCTCGGCCGTGCTGCGCAAGGCCTTCCACATGCCGGCCGTGGGCGACCTGCGAAACCGCATCATGGCCCTGGCCGACCGTTCCATCACCGGCAACCCGGCCGTGTTCGAGCTTTTCGCCTACCGCCTGCCCAAGGATGCCTCCCAGGAAGAGCTGGCGGCGCGGCTCGGCAAGATGCTCACCGGCGACGATCCGCTCGTGCGCCACATTCCCGATCCCATGCGCAAGATCATCCGCACGCATCTGCGCTTTTTCGAGCAGAAACGGACCGATGCCTTCGACCTGCGCGGCGCCAGCATCGGCAACTGCATCCTGACCGGCGGCTATTTCAACTACAACCGCATGCTCGACCCGGTCATCTACCTGTTCATGAAGCTGGTCGAGGCGCGCGGCGTGGTGCGGCCCATCGTCAACTGCGACCTGCATCTGGCCTGCCAGCTGGAAAACGGCCGCGTGCTCCTGGGCCAGCACCTCATGACCGGCAAGGAAACCGCGCCCATCGATGCGCCCATCGCGCGGCAATGGCTGGTGGCGAACCTGCATGACCCCACGCCGGCCACGGTGCGCATCCGGGAAAAAACCGAAGTCCTCATCCGTCAGGCCGACGTGATCTGCTACCCGTACGGCAGCTTCTATTCGAGCCTGCTCGCCAACCTGCTCCCCCAGGGCGTGGGGGATGCCGTGGCCGCCACCCACTGCCCCAAGGTCTACATCCCCAACCTCGGCCACGACCCGGAACAGCGCGGCATGACCGTGGCCGGGCAGGTGGAGCGGCTTTTGGAAACGCTTCGCGCCGGCTGCACCAAGTCCTGCCGGAGCGAGGACCTGTTGCGGTTCGTGCTGGTGGATAGCAAAAAAGGCCGTTACGAAAATCCGCTGGACCTCGCCGCCATCCGCAAGCTCGGCGTCGAGGTGGTGGATGTGGCCATGGCCCGGGAGGACGAACCGGGCAAGGCCGACAGCCGTCGGGTGTGCGAATTGCTGCTGTCCTTGGCCTGAGGGGAGAAGAAGGCCGTTTTATTCGGACGCTGCCCGGGTGCGTGCGAAGGCGGCCAGATCCCTGTCCTCGGTGGCGATGTGGTGAAGAAACCAGTCCAGCAGGAAGGCCAGGATGTCGTCGAGCATCTGGTCCGTTACCATGCCGAATTCCTTTTCGATTTCAAAAAAGACGACATGATTGGCGAACAGCTCGTGATTTTCCCGATGGCGGTCTATGCCAGGATAGCCGATACGCAGCATCAGCTCGGTTTCCAGTGCGAAATGACTGTTTAAATAGTCGTGCAAAAATCGTAACGTCTCGGCGGCGAGTTGCGCGTTCCCGCCTCCCCGCTTGGCGGCCAGCTCATTGATCAACCGGATGATTTCCTGGTGTTGCGCGTCGATTTTTTCGAGTCCGACGGCCAGGGCCGGGTCCCATGCGATCATGTGGTGCTCCGTGTGGTGGACTGGCGGTATGTTGTCGGCCCGCCCGATGGCGAAATCCCCATAGCTTAGTGTTGTCGCCGGGGAAGCGCTCCAAGTCAAGATCCTCGTTCCCATGACGTTTTTGACACGGCAAGACCGTTTCGTTTTGCGCCGGCGCCCTGTATCCTGGAGCGCCCGGCGCGATTGTTTTTCCCGGCCGACCATGTCGCCGTGGAAGGGGATTGGCGTATTGTTTCCGCGGCTGCCTCGCCGCTATCCTGACCTCCCTGGAGTCCTTATGCCACGTACGTATTCTTCCCTGCTTGCCTGCCTGTTTTGTTGCCTGCTGCTGGCTTCCTGCCAGGCGGCCGCCCCTGGTCCCAAGGCGATTTCTCCCCGGACGCCGGCAACGCCCCCGGAAGCCGGTCGAAGCGTTTCACCGCTGGCCGGGGCGCGACAGTTGGTCCTGGTGGTGCCCGAAAGCTTCAACGACAACCAGGCCACCATGCGTCGCTTCGAACGGGCGGGGGACGGCCCCTGGCAGCCGGTCGGAGACGCCGTGCCGGTGACCATCGGCAAAAACGGCATGGCCTGGGGCAGGGGGCTTTCCGGCGACCCGGCGGCGGACGGCCCGGTCAAGGTCGAGGGCGACGGCCGTTCCCCGGCCGGGGTCTTCGCCTTCGGCACGGCCTTCGCCTATCAGCCAGAAACGCTCTCCCCGCCGGCCAAGATGCCCATGCACAGGGTCACCGATCAGACCGTGTGCGTGGAGACCGCCACCTCTGCCTCCTACAACCGGATCGTGGATGAAAATACCGTGGCCGTGCACGATTGGACGAGTCCGGACCGGATGCTGCGGCCCGACGGCCTGTACCGCTACGGTCTTATGGTCGAGCACAACGCGCCCGACACCAAACCCGGCGCGGGCTCGTGTATCTTTTTCCATCTCTGGCGACGCCCGGGTGCGCCGACCGTCGGCTGCACGGCCATGCGGGAGTCGTCCATGCGGACCCTGCTCGGCTGGATCGACGCCGCGAAAAAGCCGGTGGTGGTGCAACTGCCGCGCGCGGAGCTGCAGAGGCTGGCCCCGGTCTGGGGCGCGCCGGAACTGGTTTCCGGGATGCGCTAAAAAGGGGGGCGCGCACAATCCAGGCCGGGCCTTTTAACAATCGAAAGAGTTTGGTTGGCCGACGGGGTCAGGGCCGCCGCGCGCGGCGCATATTTGAAGAATACGCCTTCGCGTCCGCCCTGACCCTGTCGGCCCTGGCTACATGTCTCATGTCCGGATGCCCGCCCTGGACGCACACTCGCAATATCTTGCCCTTCAAAAAAAACAGCTCCGTCATTTCCGAAAAAATGACGGAGCCATTCGTATCCTCGATAATGCCTCCATCCCCTTTTGAAAGTTTTTGAAGGGGGGTCCGGGGGGAAACTTTTTTCAAAAAGTTTCCCCCCGGCCGCCGGAGGCCTCCCAATTAAGATGCCGGCTCGGGTTCCTTGCCTTGTTTTTTGAGGGCGAAGTTGAGCAGCTTCTGGGCCTCGACGAAAGAAGGGGAGAGCCGCAACGCCAGTCGGGAGGCTTTTTCCGCCTTGTCCCAGCGTTGCCAGTCCAGATAGACCCGGCCGAGGTTGAAGTAGAGGTTGGGATCGGATTTGGCGAATTCCACCGCCCGCATGAAGTATTTCTCGGCAATATCGTACTTGTGGAGCTTGCGTAGCACGATGCCGATGCGGTTGTAGTGGTGGATTTGATCGGGCGAGAGGTTGATGGCCTCGTCGAGGTAGGAAAACGCCTGCTCGTACTGTTCCCCGGAGATGAAAAGCTCGGCGATGTGCGCCCGCAGATCGGCGTCGCGGGGAAATTCCCGGGCCAGCTTTTCCAGGGACTGCTTGGCTTCGTCGAAACGCTTCTCTTCGAGAAGGAGCTTGCCCTCGGCCAGACCGCTGGCGATGCGCTGCGCCATGTCGGCCATGATGTCCTTGGCTTCCTCCACGGCCGTGGCCTGCAGCTCGCCGAGGAGGGTGACCAGGGTGTCGGCCAGCTCCTTTTCCTTTCCCGGAGTGTAATCGAGAATAAGCGGATAGATCTTGCGCAGGGTGCGGTCGCCGTTAAGAAGCAGCACCGCGTCGGTGATGAGCTTGCAGAACTCCTCTTTTTCCGACTTGATAAGCGGCGTGCGCAGCATCGCCCCGATGGCCTCGTACAAGGCCGACACGGCGGGCAGCGGTTTGGCCTGCTTGAGAAACGTCCTGACCTTGTTGATCTGGGACCGGGCCTTGGTCAGTTCCGAGGACATGCTTTCCCGACGCGTCGGCGCCCGAGGTTATTTGCCCGTCTCCCGGCGCACGAGATTTCGGAAACGGGTGAAGAAATATCGGCTGTCATGAGGCCCGGGAGCGGCCTCGGGGTGGTACTGGATGGCGATGACGGGTTTTTTCTTGTGGGCAAAGCCCTCAAGAGTTCCGTCATTTAAATTTACGTGCGTCAACTCTACGTTGGAAAGGCTTTCGATGTCCACGCAAAAACCGTGATTTTGCGATGAAATTTCAATCCGGCCCGTTTCCAGGTCCTTGACGGGGTGGTTGAGGCCATGGTGGCCGAACTTGAGTTTGTAGGTCCGTCCGCCGAGGGCCAGCCCCAGGAGCTGATGCCCCAGGCAGATGCCGGCCAGGGGATAGTCCTCGGCCAGGCGGGCGGTGGTCGCGACGAGGTCGGTCAGGGCGGCCGGGTCGCCGGGGCCGGGGGAAAGGAAAATGGCGTCCGGGTCGAAGCGTCTGACCTGGTCCACCGTGGTGGTGTGCGGCACCATGAGCAGGTCGAAGCCCTGGGCGGAAAGAAGCCGCATGATGTTCCACTTGATGCCCATGTCGAAGACCACCAGCCGGGGGCCGTCGCCGGGCCAGTCGTAGGCTCCGTCGACGATGGTCGCCGGCTTGATGCTGCCTCCCGTCCAGACGAAGGGGGCGTCGCAGGAAACGTCCTTGGCCAGGCCGAGGCCTTCCATGGACGGCAGGCCCTTGGCCAGTTCCACCACCTGGTGCGGATCGGACACGTCTGTGGAAATGTAGCCGCGCATGGCCCCGTGCAGGCGCAGGTGGCGGGTGAGCGCCCGGGTGTCGATGCCCTCGATCCCGGTGATGCCCTGACTGACGAGGTACTCGGGCAGGCTCATGGTGGAGCGCCAGTTGGAGGGCTCTTTGCAGCATTCCTTGACGATGAATCCGGCCACGCGGATCTTCGCCGATTCCACGTCCTCGGGATTGATGCCGTAGTTGCCGACGTGGGGGTAGGTCATGCACACCATCTGTCCGGTGTAGGACGGATCGGTCAGCACTTCCTGATACCCGGTCATGCCGGTGTTGAAGATCACTTCGCCGCCGGCGCCGCCCTTGTCGGTAAATGTATGGCCGTGAAAAAGGGTGCCGTCTTCAAGGGCCAGGATGGCTTTCATGCAGGTCTCCGCGCGTATGGGCCGTCGGCCGCGGGTTTACGGCCGCCGGCAGGGTATAGTGGAACGGGGCCGGCGTAAAGGCCGGACGCGCCGTGGGTCGGGGTCAATTAAGGCCTCTTGCCCCGTCGCGCAAGCCCAAGTTCCATGAGTTTGGCGATCAGTTGGGGAAAGTCGAGCCCGGCCGCCCGGGCCGAGCGGGGCAGCAGGCTGGTCGGCGTCATGCCGGGCAGGGTGTTGACCTCGAGGAGTGTCAGTCCGTGCCTGTCGGTGTGGATGAAATCCGCCCGGCTGTAGCCGGCAAGTCCGAGCGCCGCATGGGCAGCCAGGCTGAGGCGGCCGAGTTCGTCGGTCAATGCCAGCGGGATGGGGGCCGGGCAGATCTCGTCGGCCGCCTCGGGCTGGTATTTGCTGGTGTAATCGAAAAATTCCCCTGCCTTGGGCCGGATGAGGATGGGCGGCAGGGCCTCGTCGCCAAGCACGGCGCAGGTCAGCTCCGTGCCGCCGCAAATCCCTTCCTCGATAAGCGCCGTGTCGCCGGTGGCGAAGATTTTTTTCAGGGCCGCCGGCAGATCGGCCGGATCGCGCACCAGCGACATGTAGACGCTCGAGCCGCCGCTGTTGGGCTTGACGAACCAGGGCGTCGGGAAATCGGGCGCGTACCCTGCCGGCGGCGGCGTGGGCAGGAAATCCCAGCGTGGCGTCGGCAGGCCGTGGCGGATGAAAAGCTGCTTGGACGCGGCCTTGTTGAGCGCCAGAAACGAGCCGGCCGGGCCGGATCCCTGGTAGGGCACGCCGGCCGCGTCGAGCAAAGCCTGGGGCAGGCCGTCCTCGCCCGGCGCGCCGTGGAGATTCAAAAAGGCGAAATCGCAGCCTCTGGCCGCGTCGACAAACCCCGGAAAATCGTCGGACAGGTCGCAGGGAACGACCTCGTGGCCAAGGCTTGTAAGCGCCTTGCCGATCTGGACGGCGCCGGACAGCGAAACCTCGCGTTCACTCGACCAGCCGCCCGCAACCAAAAGTATTTTCATGGAGATCCAAATCCAGGGTTTGGGCCAGGGCCTTTTCGATGGCCGCGGCCTGTTGGAAGGATTCCCGGATGCGTTCCCGGATGTATTCCGTCTTGCCGTAGCGGGTCAGCAGATCGTCGAAGCGGGCTTCCAAGGTGACGATCTGGTTGTGCTTGACCCGCTTGTCGCTGTAAATGATTGCCAGCGGCAGAAAATGTGCCCGCAGGTCGATGGGCAGGCTCCAGGTGACGTGGCAGGCCACGCCCTGGGCCAGGACCGGATTGCCGGTCAGTTCCTGCACCCAGGCGCCGCCGAGTTGGCAGTGGTTGCCGCCGTGGCGGATGGTGTAGGTCTTGGCCAGGTCGTGGAGCAGTCCGGCGGCCCGCACGGCCGCCACTTCCACGTCAAGCCCGGCCCGCACGGCCGCTTCGGCCAGGGCGGTAGCCAGACAGGCGACCAGAGCGCTATGCTCCCGGATGTTGGGCAACATGCCGTAGGCGTCCCACAATTCGCGACACTGCGCGTCCGTGGGAACAAAGGACACCCGCGGCGGATCGGGCGGGAAGGGCAGCTCCCCGGAGCCGGTTTCCGGCTTGGGCTGGGCAGGATCATGGATGTGTTCGGACATATGGAAAACGTCGGTTGCCGGACGGGTTGAAAAGCTTTGCGCCCGGCAACCGGATTGATAGCAACCCTTCGGGAAAAAGCAACGCCCGGCCGCGGTTCTTTCGCCGGCCGGAAATGGATTGGTCGATCATGCCGAAATATCGTGTGCGCTACGAAACCAGAATTATGCAGGCCAAGGAAGGCGCCGAAGTGGTGACGGCCACCGGCAAGGGACAGGCCATGCTCGCGGCCCAGGCCATCGTGCACCCCGACCAGCGTCGGGACGAGCCCTACTTTCATTTCGAACCGCGTACCATCCGGCCCCTGGAGCCGGCCGGGACCTATGAAGTGGCCTACCGGACAAAGGTGGAAACGCCGCTCTCCGGCGAGGTCGAGGTGGAGGCGGCCGACGCGGACAAGGCCGTGTCCAAGGCCCGCTTCGCCGTGCACCAGGAGCTTATCCCGCCCAAGTGCTTCAAGGCGTTGGAGGTTGTCGCGTTGTAATGGCGCCTCCGGCGGCCAGGGGGAAACTTTTTGAAAAAAGTTTCCCCCTGGACCCCCTTCAAAAATTTTCAAAGGAGGGCGGGGAGTCTATTCAACTTGGTTTTTCAGAGGGACAAGAGGCCGCTTACGAGGCTGGACGGTTATCCGTCGGCGAGGAGACAAAGAGGGCCAGAAAAATGTAACGCGCTGGCAATACCTGATTATCCGCGCGGACTGGGGGAAAGATTATCTTCGAGCCTGGACCGCGTTGCCAGGGCCGGCGGGGGCATTACGGACGCGAAGGCGTATTCTTTAAATATGCGCCGCCCGCGTCCGCAATGCCCCCCGCCGGCTAACCAAAGGCCGCAACGCCTTCCCCCACCGGCCGACCAACCAACAAACCTTCGGCTTTTGACAAAGCCGTTGCGGATGCGCATATTTCCCCAAACGCGCCGGGCATCCTCGCCCGTCGCCATCCCTTTGCCGGAGGAGCACCCCATGTGCCTTGCCGTTCCCATGGAAGTAACCGCCATCAACGATAAGGTGGCTGATGTGGAAATCGGCGGCGTCACCCGCCAGGTGCGCCTGGAGCTCATCGACGTCGCGCCGGCCATAGGCGATTTCGTCATTGTCCACGCCGGGTTCGCCATTCGCCGTCTGGACCGCGAGGACGCCCTGGAAACCATCAAACTCTTTCAGGAAGGCCTGGACCTTGAACTCGTTTGAGGCTTTCAAGGACCCCCAGCTGTGCCGGGCGCTGCTTGCGCGTCTGACCGCCGAGGCGACCACCCCTTTTCGGTTCATGGAAGTCTGCGGCACCCATACCGTGGCCATATTCCAATCCGGGTTGCGCAGCCTGCTGCCCCCGACCATTACCCATCTGACCGGCCCGGGCTGCCCGGTGTGCGTCACCCACGAGTCCGAAGTGGCCGCCTTTTTGGACTTGGCCGGCCGTGACGACGTGGTGCTGACCACCTTTGGCGACCTCATGCGCGTGCCCGGCCCCAAGGGACGCAACCTCAAGACCGCAAAGGCCGACGGGGCGCGGGTGGAAGTCGTCTACTCGCCGGTCGACGCCCTGGCCGTGGCCGCGGCCAACCCCGGCCGCACGGTCGTCTTCCTCGGCGTCGGCTTCGAGACCACGGCCCCGGCCGTGGCCGCCACCATCAAGCTGGCCCGGGAACAGAATCTGAAAAACTTCCGGGTGCTTTCCTTCCACAAGCTCGTGCCGCCGGCGCTTGAGGCCTTGCTCTCCGATCCGGACATCAACGTGGACGCGTTCATCCTGCCGGGGCATGTCTCGGCGATTATCGGCGCGACCCCGTACGCCTTTGTGGCCGAAAAATACCATGTGCCCTCAGTCGTCACCGGGTTCGAGCCCTTGGACATCCTGACCGCGCTGCTCGACATCACGGGCATGCTCAAAAATAACGCTCCGGCCATCCGCAACGGCTACACCCGGGTGGTGTCCGACGCCGGCAATCCCGTGGCCATGGCCATTATGGACGAGGTGTTCTCCCCAGCCGATGCGCTCTGGCGGGGCCTGGGGCTCATTCCCCAAAGCGGCTTGGTCATCCGCGAAGAATTCGCCGATTTCGACGCCATGCGCCTGCCGGGCGTGGAACTCAAGGAAACGCCGCCGCTTCCCGGCTGCCGCTGCGGCGAGGTGCTCAAGGGCAAGATGGCCCCCAACGAGTGCCCGCTTTTCGGCAAGGCCTGCACCCCGGCCACGCCCGTGGGGCCGTGCATGGTCTCCACCGAAGGAGGCTGCGCCGCCTACTTTAAGTACAGGCTCGACCTGTAGGTGCCATAGTCTGGGGGAAAACCTTCGGCGGCCAAAGGGCGACGCCCTTTGGAATTCCGGCAGGATTGCAACCCGAGGAGCGGCCGCCGTGTCCGATGCCGACGAGATTGAAACCAAGTTCGCCGTGACGGCGTTTGCGCCCGTGCGCGAAAAGCTCGAAAAAGCCGGCGGCGTGCGCCTGTCCCGGGTGTTCGAGGAAAATATCGTCTTCGATACGCCGGGCAGGGAGCTGCGGCGTCGCGACGTGCTCTTGCGCCTGCGCCGCGACGGCGAGGGCCGGGTGACGCTCAAGCTCCCGTCCGAAACGGCCGCCGCCGCCGGGATCAAGGTTCGCCGGGAGCTCGAGACCGGGGTAGCCGATCCCGCCGTCATGGAATCGATCTTTTGCGCCCTGGGCTACGCTCCGGCCCTGCGCTACGAAAAAGTCCGGGAGACCTGGCAGGTGGGCGAAACCCATGTCTGCCTCGACCGGCTCCCTTTCGGCCGCTACCTGGAAATCGAGGGGCCGGCCTCGGCCATTGCCGCCGTGGCCGAGAATCTCGGGCTTGCCATGGCCGAGGCCATACCGCTGACCTATCACGCCCTCTACCAGGCCCATCTGGCCGCCTGCGGCCTGCCGGCCTGCGACAGTTTCGTTTTCGACCCCGACGAACGCGCCGGCGTGTTGTCCGACCTGTCCTGACTTCCTTTCCCCTTGTGGCTTGGGCGGGCGGTTTTCCCCCTTGCCCCATGTTGCGCACGCCTTGGCCAGAAGACGTTTGAACGGGAGAACGCGAGAAGGGAGAACCCGGCAAAGCGTGGCCACTCCCGCCCCGTATTTTCGACTATTTTGTAATTACCTTCTGATCCGCAACAATTTCAATGTACTGCGAAGCCTGTTGTCAGTAGGCGCGATTTCTCGTACCCCATTTCATGGAGTGCAAGGCAGGGTGGACGCGGCGCGCCTTACGCCGTTACCCCTCGACAGTGCGCCAGGGCGACTTATTTCTATCCAGAAACCGCAATCCGGGCGTGATGACGCCCCGAAGTTCCCCGATATCCGGGAAAAGGTGACGGCAAGCCCAATGAGCCATCCCATCGAACAGGAACAACCGGGTCTCGGCGTCGATGTCGAAGAGGAAGTCCGTGAGCCGAGAAGGTACAAGGTGCTTTTGCACAACGACGATTACACGACCATGGAATTCGTCATCCAGGTCCTCGTCGACGTGTTTCATAAAAACGAAAACGAAGCCACGCAGATCATGCTGAACGTCCACAACAACGGTGTGGGCGTCTGTGGGGAGTACACGGCCGAAGTGGCCGAGCTCAAGGTGTCTCTCGTGCACCGGCTGGCCAGGGAAAACGGCTACCCGCTCAAATGCAGCATGGAAGAGGTCTGAATGCTTAGCAAGAAACTGGAGAAGGTGTTGACCAGTGCCGTCAAGGAGGTCAAGCGCCGCAATCACGAATACCTCACCCTGGAGCACTTGCTTTACGCCATGCTCCTGGAGGAGACGGGCCGGGACATCCTGGTCCACTGCGGCGCCAACGTGGTGCGCCTCAAGCATCAGCTTGAACGCTTTTTTACCGACCACATGGAAGCCCTGCCCCAGAACGCCGATTCCGAGGTGGTGCAGACCATAAGCGTCCAGCGTGTGCTCCAGCGCGCCATCATGCAGATGCAGTCGTCCGGCAAACAGCAGGTGGAAGTGGGCGACGTGCTGGCCTCCATTTTCGACGAGGAAGATTCCTACGCGGTCTACTACCTCAAGTCCCACAATGTGTCCCGCCTGGACGTGCTGGAGTACATTTCCCATGGCTCCGGCCGCGAACAGGCCTCCGCCGAAGGTGAGGGCGACGGCGAGACGGGCGGCAAGTCCGGCTCGGCCCTGGAACAATATACCGTGGACCTGGTGGCCAAGGCCAAAAAGGGCGAGATCGACCCGCTGATCGGCCGCGATCAGGAGCTGACCCGCACCATCCACGTGCTGTTGCGCCGCCGCAAGAACAACCCCATCTTCGTCGGCGATCCGGGCGTGGGCAAGACCGCCCTGGCCGAGGGGCTGGCCCTTCGCATCGTGGGGGGCGACGTGCCCGAGTCCTTCAAGGACACGCTCATCTACGCCCTGGACATGGGCGCGCTTCTGGCCGGCACCAAGTATCGGGGCGATTTCGAGGCGCGGCTCAAGGGCGTTTTGGCCGAGCTTGAGCAAAAGCCCGGGGCGATCCTCTTTGTGGACGAGATCCACACCATCGTCGGCGCCGGCGCGACCAGCGGCGGTACCCTCGACGCCTCCAACATCCTGAAACCCGTGCTCGGGTCCGGGAAGCTGCGCTGCATCGGCTCCACCACCTACGAGGAGTACAAGAACTACTTCGAGAAGGATCGGGCCCTGTCCCGCCGGTTCCAGAAGATCGACGTGGGCGAGCCGACCATCGACGAGGCCGTGGAGATCATCAAGGGCCTGCGCACCTACTACGAGGCGCATCACGGCGTGCGCTACACCCCGGCCGGGCTTCGGGCGGCGGTGGAGCTCTCGGCCCGCCACATCAACGACCGCTTCCTGCCGGACAAGGCCATCGACGTCATCGACGAGGCCGGGGCCGTGCGCAAGCTGTCCGGCAATACCAAGGGCGCCATCGGCGTGGCCGAGATGGAAAAGGTCGTGGCTTCCATGGCCAAGATCCCGGCGGCCCGGGTGACGTCTTCGGACAAGGTGCGCCTGGAGAACCTGGAAGGGGAGCTCAAAAACCTCATCTTCGGCCAGGATCAGGCGGTGGAAGCCATCGCCAAGGCCATCCTGCGCTCCCGGGCGGGGCTGGCCAACGAATGCAAGCCGACCGGATCGTTTCTGCTCGCCGGCCCGACCGGCGTGGGCAAGACCGAGATGGCCAAGCAGCTCGCCGCCGTGCTCGGCATCAACTTCGTGCGCTTCGACATGAGCGAATACATGGAGAAGCATGCCGTGGCCCGGCTGATCGGTTCGCCTCCGGGCTATGTCGGCTTCGAACAGGGGGGCCTGCTTACCGACGCCATCCGCAAGCACCCGTATTCGGTGCTGCTCCTCGACGAGATCGAGAAGGCCCACCCGGACATGTTCAATATCCTGCTCCAGGTGATGGACTATGCGACGCTTACCGACAACAACGGCCGCAAGGCCGACTTCGGCCACGTGGTGCTGCTTATGACCACCAACGCCGGAGCCCGGGAGATGTCGGCCAAAAGCATCGGTTTCGGTTCGGGCAAGCCCGAGGACACCTCGGACAAGGGGCTCAAGGCCGTCAACAAGCTTTTCAGCCCCGAATTCCGCAACCGCCTCGACGGCATCGTGACCTTCAAGTCGCTCACGCCCGAGATCATGGACCGGATCGTGCAAAAGTACCTGCGCGAACTCAACGCCCAGATGGTCGAGAAGCGGGTGTTCGTGCGCCTGACCCCGGCCGCGGTGACCAGACTGGCCGAAAAGGGCTTTGACCACGACTACGGCGCGCGGCCCCTGGCCCGGGTCATCCAGGAAGAGATCAAGGACGCGCTCGCCCAGGAGATGCTCTTCGGCAAGCTGCAAAAGGGCGGCGAAGCCCTCATCGACGCAGCCCCGGAAGGCGCGCCCGAACTGTTCACCTTCAACTTCACCGGTCGCGCGCCCAAAAAGGCGGCCCAGGAACCGGCGGTTGTCGAATAAGGGAGAAGGAGGCGGAATGCCTCCGGCGGCCAGGGGGAAACTTTTTGAAAAAAGTTTCCCCCTGGACCCCCTTCAAAAACTTTCAAAGGGATACGGAGTCCCACCCTATCTTTTAACCCCATAAAGAATTTTTGGGGAGGGTGGGGGTCTGGGGGAGGGAACCCCTTTTTGCAAAAAGGGGTTCCCTCCCCCAGTCCTCCAGGACACAAACGGCATGCCGGTTTTTTCGCTGACCGAGGACCCGATGCTTTTCCCACGGCCGTCGTTGGCCGAGCCGGGCGGACTTTTGGCCGTGGGCGGCGATCTGTGCGTCACGCGGCTGGTCGCGGCTTACCGGCGGGGTATCTTCCCCTGGTACGACACGGACACGCCCATTCTGTGGTGGTCGCCGGACCCCAGGCCGATCCTCTTTCCGGGCCTGGTCCACGTTTCACATCGGCTGGCCCGGACCATCCGGTCCGGGAAATTCACCGTGACGCTGGATAAGGATTTTAGCGGCGTGATCCGGGGCTGTGCCGGCGTGTCGCGCACGGTCGGCGACGGCACCTGGATCGTGCCGGAGATGATCGCGGCCTACGAGGCCCTGCACGCGGCCGGCTATGCCCACAGCGTCGAGGCCTGGCTGGACGGGGAACTGGTTGGCGGTGCCTACGGCGTGGCCATCGGCCGGGCTTTTTTCGGGGAGTCGATGTTTCACCGGGTCACGGACGCGTCCAAGGTCGCCTTCGTGACCCTTTGCCGGCACTTGGACAAGCGCGGCTTCCATTTCATCGACTGTCAGCAGGAAACCGGGCACCTGGCCCATTTCGGCGCGGTGCCCGTGCGGCGAAGCGAGTTCCAAAAACGCCTGGACGTGGCCCGGCAGTTCGAGCCGGAAAGCGACTGGCGGCTCGCCTGTCCGCTGACGGAAGCTGCCGCACGCTGAGAGGGGACGACACTGAGTCCTGCGCCACGAATCCTTGCAATACGATTTCTCACGCCTGTTGCAACATCCTGGTATCGAGGCTGCCGTAGCCTTGCCCCATGCCCAAAAAGGCATCATGGCCAATACGCTTGATCCGGCCACAGTCTTTCGCCGTGACCAGCTCAGACAGATAAACGACGTGTTCGCCCCGGAATTCCAGGCTTTCGGCTACGACATGCTTTAGCCGTTCGAAAAAACGGCGCAAGAGGGGGAAAAGCTTTGAAAAGAGTTTTTCCTTCCCGCGCCATCCTCTCTCCGTTTTGTGCCATTGAAGAAGGTGTCTGATCCCATCACTTTTTGTGTGGATCGACAGCCTGTTGCGGTAAAACATCCTGGTCGGCTTCCGGCCTTACCGGAGGTTCGGGCAGGGAACAAAGCGCCCCGGATGTCAGCCGGGACAACAGCGGTTCGATGGATTCACCGGCGGCCAGCCGGCGGGCCATTTCCAGCTGTTCGGTCCGGCAGGGGGCATGGCCGTCGATGACCGCGCCCCGAACCCGGCGCAGGATGGAAGTATAACCGGGCCCCGGTTCGACGCCCAGCGCCTTGAGGTCGTTGCCGGTAATCTCCAGTTTTTTCCCGCGCAGGGTGGTGAGAAAAAGCGAAACGTATTTTTGCAACGGCTCCCGGGGATTGCGGGCCATGAGAAAAAGCGCCCCCTCGACCGGCAGCGGCTCCATCAGGAAATAGAGTTCGGACAATGTGCCCTTGTGGTACTCCCAATTGAAAAGCCCTTGCGCCGTTTCGCGGATCTGCAGGCGCAGATGGGCGATGTCGCCCGCCGTGCGCTTGGAGAAGTTGAGTCGCTTGCCGACCAAGGCGAACTGCTCCGGGTCCATACCCGAACACAAGGCCAGAAAATAGATCAGCCATGCCTGCGGCTTGGGGTCGATGAAGAGCAGGCGGTACCAGTTGATGACGTTTTCCACCTCCATGAGCACCGTTTCCCGGGCCGGGGTCAGGGCGAGCAGGGGATGGATGGCGGCGAGAAGCTTGTAGTCGTGCATGCGGCGCAGGCAGGCCAGGGGCGTTTTTTCCTCCAGGATCAGCTGCAACTCGTGGAAGACCCGGGAGCCGGACAGGCGGTGGAAGAAATTGTGACGCACGGCGTTTTTAATGAGCCGGTCCGTCTGGCCGCCGATGCGGAAACCGAAGCGCTCGCTGAAGCGGATGGCCCGCACGATGCGGGTGGGGTCCTCGACGAAGCTTAAGGAATGCAGGACGCGCAGCACCCGGTCCTTGATGTCGCGTTGGGCCCCGAAAAAATCCACCAGATCGCCGAAGCGGTCCGGGGAGATATGCACGGCCAGGGCATTGACGGTAAAATCGCGGCGGTAGAGGTCCATCTTGATGGAGGACAGCTCCACCGTCGGCAGCGCGGCCGGGTATTCGTAGTATTCCAGCCGGGCCGTGGCCACATCCACCCGCTGGCCGTCCGGCAGCACGACCACGGCGGTCTTGAACTTGGGGTGGGCTTTGTAACGGCCGCCCATCTCCCGGGTCATAGCCGCGGCAAACGCTATGCCATCGCCCTCGACCACCAGGTCCACGTCGAAGTTGACATGCTTTAAAAGCACGTCGCGCACGAACCCGCCCACCACATAGACGGCATAACCCAGTTCCTGGCCGAGCTTGCCGGCACGCTTGAGGAGCGTGAGGATGTCCTTGGGCAGCCGCTCGCGCAACAGCCCCGAAATGTTGCGTTCGCGCTTGCGCTCGGGCAGCAGCGACTCCGGAATGCGCGAGGGCTCCTTGACCAGCGTGTTGACGATATCCGTGCGCGTGACCACCCCCACGAGCTTACCGTTCTCGACTACCGGGGCCAGGCGCTGCCGCCGGCCGAGGATGATCTCCATGACCGGGTACAGGTCGGTGTCGGGCGTGACCACGGCAGGTTCGCGGATCATGTATTCGGCCACCGGCACGTCGCCCAGGCCATGGTTGATGGCCTTGTCCATGATGTCGTGCTCGATGACCCCCACACATTTCTTGCCGTTTTTGGTCACCACCGGCAGGGCCTTCAAGCCATAGCGGGTCATGATCTCCTCGGCCCGGCGCATGTTGGCCCATTCCTCGATGGACACGGCCGGCTTGCTCATGAGCTGGCGTACCAGGATCTGCGGGTTGACCTGCGAGTAGAGCAGGCCGAAGAGCTCCTCGCGCACTTGCGTCAGGGTGCGGTTCTTGATGGAGGCCGAGGCCGCGTAGGGGTGGCCGCCGCCGCCAAGCGAGGCGCAGATCTTGCCCACGTCCACGTCCGGGCTGCGCGAGCGGGCGACAAGGTGCACCCGGTCGTTCATGAGCCCGATGGCAAAAAGCACGCGCAGGTTCTCCATATCCAGAAATTTGTGCACGAGCAGGGCGAAGTCGCCAACGTACTGGTCGGAGGTGGCCTCGGCGATGACCACTTCCACGCCGTTGATGTCGTGGGTCTGGGCCGACTCGATGAGCTGGCTCATGATGGTGATCTGTTCCGAGGAGAGCTCGCGCGTCATGAGGTCGGCGATAACCCCCACGTCCATGCCGCGCGCACGCAACCAGGCGGCGGCGGCAAGATCGTGCTCGGTGGTGGAGGCAAAGGTGAACGAGCCCGTGTCCTCGTAGATGCCAAGGCCGAGGATGGTGGCCTCGTCGGTGGAAAGGGCCAGGTCCTCGGCCATGATGCGTTCCATGAGGATGGCCGTGGTCGATCCCCAGGGCTTGACCACGGACAGGGCGGCCGGAACGTCCTCCTCGGTGTCGGGGTGGTGGTCGTAGCAGTGAACGACAAGCCCCGGATTGGCGAAGACCGGTTCGATATGGGGCAGGCGCGAGCGCTGGCGGGTGTCGACCAGGACGAGGGTCTTGACGCTTCCCGGCTCGATTTCCTTGAAGTTTTTGAAATTGAACAGGTAGGTGGCGCTTTGGATGAAGAAGTGCCTGAGATTTTTTTCCTGGCTGCCGGGAAAGATCAGGGTCGCGCCGGGATAGAGCTTGCCGGCGGCGATGATGGCGGCCAGGCAGTCGAAATCCGCGTTGGCATGGCCGGTAACGATGACCGGTGCCTCTTTGAGCGGCGGTTTGGAGGGGAAACTCATAGGTAACGTTCTACTTTCACTTTAATTTTGGGAGCGGGACCGGGGATGGTGGGCGCGATGCACGGCCAGCAGGCGTTCGGCCTGAACGTGGGTATAGATTTCCGTGGCGCTGATGTCCGCGTGGCCGAGCAGGGTTTGCACCGTGCGCAGGTCGGCCCCGCCATCGAGCAGGTGGGTGGCGAAGGAGTGGCGCAGACTGTGGGGCGAGATGCGCAGGGAGATGCCCGCGACCTGGGCGTGGCGCTTGATGCCTTTCCACACGGCCTGCCGGGAGAGCCCGCGACCGGAGCGGTTCAGAAAGATAAACTGCTCCTTGGGATGAAACGCGCCCCGGATCGTCTGCACGTAGGTGGAAAGAAACTCCTGGGCCAACGCGTGGATAGGGATAAGCCGCTCCTTGGAGCCCTTGCCGAAAACCCGCAGCAGCCCGGCCTGGGCGTCGAAATCCGTCAGCGCAAGCCCGGTAAGCTCCGATACGCGAAGCCCGGCGGCATAGAGCAGTTCCAGCATGGTCCGGTCGCGATACCCGAGCGGCGTGGCCGTGTCCGGGGCATCGAGGAGCCTTGCCACATCGTCGCGGGAAAGCACGTCCGGGAGCAGACGCGGCAGCTTGGGATTTTCAATCAGGGCCGCCGGGGATTCGGGCAGCCAGCCTTCGCCGGCGGCATAGGCGAAAAAGCCGCGCAGGGCCGAGAGATGCCGGGCCAGGGAGCGGCTGGCCAGCCCGCGCGAACGCAAATGCATGAGGTAGAGAAACAGCGTATCGTCATTGACGGTTTCGAGGTGGCCGTCATGCTCGTTTAAAAAAGTTAAAAAGCTTGCGATGTCTGTGGAATAGGCGGCAATAGAGTGCTCGGCCAGCCCCTTGGCCACGACCAAGTGTTCCAGGTAGCGGTCCACCCAGGGATGGGAGGGGGCAGGGGGGGAAGTGTTTTCTGTGGGCATGACGGATACGCCAGGACTTCGTGACACGATTTCGCCCGGGATTCAACGTCTGATCCGAGCGCAACGGCATATCCGATGGGCAGGCGCGCTCCAGGAGGACCTTGGTGCCCGGCGCGACCGAGCGGTCACACCAGGGCAACAGGAACAGGGGGAGAAGGCCAATCGATACCATTGGCCAATGCTTCGAATCTCTAACAAAGAAGTAGCCGCGTAGGACATGTCAAAGGAGTTGCCAGGGAGAAGCGTTACATATCCTCGTCGCAACAGACCTGATTGCGTCCGTTGTTTTTGGCCTGATACAGGGCATTGTCGGCCCGGCGCAACATATCTTCGAGAGGGTCGTCCTTGTCTTTTTGAAAAAAGGCCAAGCCGATGCTCACTGTGAAACAAATCTGGCCGGAATGCGTTTCCGCGCAGCTATTCTCAAGGGACTTTCGAAGACGCTCTGCAATGTTACTGGCCTCGGAACGGCTTGTTTCAATGAGCAATATGCCGAATTCCTCACCGCCAAGACGGCCGATATGATCCGTTTCCCGCATCGTTTTTTGTAATACTTCACCCATTGACCTAAGTACCGCATCGCCTACATCGTGGCCATAGGTATCGTTTATGGATTTGAAATGATCTATGTCCACCATAAGAAAAACCAACGGAGCGGCATAACGCTTGGCCCGAGTTATTTCCTCCATGACTTTTTGGATAAAATACCGTCTGTTGCTCAAACCTGTCAGAGAATCCGTTGTGGCGAGGATATGGAGTTCCTTGACGCGTTGCTGTAATTCAAATTGCGTTTCCTTCAGTTCGGTGACATCCGATACGAGTACAAAAAAACCGCGTATGGAGTCTCCGCTCTGGTCAGGAATATAGCGGGCCAGTGTATGGCCTGTCGATCCATCGGCCTTTGTTCTGTCCTGCTCGAACATCTGGGGTTCACCGCGTAGCGCGCCAAGCATGCGCGTTTCATTGTGAGCGAAGAGCGTATCCCCGAGAATATCCTTGGCGTGGGCCCCGTATATCTGTTCTTTCGTTTTGCCGAACCATTCATAGTAAATTTTATTGGCATATTCACAATACATATCTTTGTTCCAATAGGCGACCATGGCGGGGATATTGTCCATCACCATGTGCGTAAATTTATCGTGCCGGGCGGCTTCCTCTTCTGCTTTCAGCCTTAACTGTTCATTGTCACGACGCCATTTTTGAATGGCTACCAATGCTAATGTGGCAAATGATATTACAAGAAAAAGAATGAAATTTTGAACAACTACATCTCTTCTCCAATCTTTGTAAATTTCTTTGACACTTCTCGTGACGATGATCGTGAGCGGCTTGTTGAGATGTAATGCTGCTGGATTTACTGAACGCATGGAAACCATGCTTCCGTTGTCATGATCAAGCGTGGCGTCGACGAATGTTTCTAGAGCAACACCGCTCTGGCTGTATTTTTCTAAAAAAACGTTAATTTTCTTCCCATCATTTTCATCTTTTCTCTCACGTTGCGGCATGGCAACAAAAATGGAGCCATCGGCATCGGCCAGTGCCGCCCACATATCCGGGGCATAAAGAATCGAGCCAAGGAGCGGGGCAAAATAAGCCGGGTCCAGCGAGGCATTGACGATGCCGTCGAATTGGTTCTGAGCATTGCCGATCATGCGCCCGATACAAATGACCCTGGCGCCAAGGACGGACTGGAAGGGGGCGCTGATATACAAGGTATCAAGGTTGGGCTGTTGCTGAATCGTTTTGAAATAATCCCTTTGGGAAAAGTCTTTCCCGATCATTTCCTGCCGATTGGATGCTTCGATAACGCCTTTGACATCGTAAACGCTCAGCACCCGGATACCGCTGAGGGCATCGGCAAGGATATCCAACCGAAGAGTTTCCCCGTGTAGAGCGCGCAACGCGGTGCCCTGTCGTTGAATATCCTTGAGCACTGTATTGAGATCGGCAAGGTTCTGCTCGACGATATTTTGAACAATATGGGTTTGAAGCTGCAAGAGTTCCTTTTCACGTTTTTCAATACGGCCATGTTCAAGAAAAAGATTCCCCCAGATGAGCAGCACAAGGAACAAAACTACAAAAGAATGGACAGTCAATTGCAATGAAAAAGACAATCTGTTGCTATGATGTTGTGTCGTCGATGCGACGGTTTCGTTTGCTGGTTCCTTTTTACGCATAGTTCTTCCGATCTATCCAACCATATTAAAAATAACAAGTGGATTCTTGTTTTCCCAAGCAAGTGTTCTGAAATGATTTTCCCAGGCCGTTGCCAAACCTTGCGGCAAGTGCGATCCGAGTACGCATAAAATGCAGCATCCCCCCACATCCGCCATGGGAAAGTACGAAACCAGGCCTCCTGGCGTGATCGCCCTGCTTGACACGGCCTTGACGACTTTTTTACCTCTGCGCTGCCGCGAGAAAGGAGACTCCATCACGAAACGCCATATCGTCACGACCGCCTATGTCGGGCTGGGCTCCAATCTCGGAGACCGGGCGGCTACCCTGGAAGTGGCCCGGGAGCGTCTGGCCATGCTCCCCGGGGCAAGTCTCGCGGCGGCAAGCCCGATTTACGAAACCGAACCCTGGGGCGATGCCGACCAGCCGTTTTTTCTCAATCAGGTCGTGGCGCTGGAACTTGCCGCCGACTGGACAGCCGCAAAACTCCTCACCGCGCTTTTGAACATTGAAACAGCCCTTGGGCGCGTGCGTGGGGAACGTCGCTTCGGGCCGCGCACCCTGGACCTCGATCTGCTGCTTTACGGCGACGCGGCCATCGACGAGCCCGATCTGGTCGTGCCCCACCCGAGGCTGCGCCAGCGCGCCTTTGTCCTCGTGCCCCTGGCGGATATCGCCCCGGGGGTGATCATCCCGGACGGGGAGGGCGGAAGCGTTGCGACAGCGCTTGCGAAAATCCCTTTCAAAATCGTTGGAAATACCGTAAGAGCGGGACATTGACCGGGTCCGCAAAGGACCTGCAAGGAGCGTTATGTACCGTTGGCTCATACTGATCGTGGCCGGCTTTATCCTCTATAAGCTTTTCCTCGGCGATCGAGGCCGTAAAAAGACCCAGGAAGCCGAAACGAAAACGCGCATGGCCGCCACCGGCGAGATGGTCAAGGACCCGGTTTGCGGCACCTACGTTCCGGCCGACGCCGACATTCGCGTTCGCGACGGCAACAAGGTCTACGCCTTTTGCAGCTACGAATGCCGCGACGCCTTCGTCAAGCGCCTGGAAGCCACCCGTACCGAGTCCGTCGAGCATGCCAAGGAAGCCGAGCATGCCGAAGAGGGCCGGGGGTAGTCGCCTACAGCCCTCCGTCCGGCGCGCACCGCTTTTTTTCACGGTGACGGGCCCGGCCCCGGGCGCGGCGAGTTCCTGACCCTTTCCCTTCGGCGTCGCGGCCCATTACGATGGCGGTCGTGGCCCTTGCGCCTTTTGCAGCATGCAGCAGACGTTTCATAATACCAAGGGCGCATCCCGCGACTGGGCGGAGCGGCTGGTCCTGGCCGCCATCCTGGCCGTCGCCGCCTGCCTGCGCCTGTATCATCTGGAAACACCGACCATGTGGTGGGACGAAATCGTCGTCCCGCTGACAGCACGTTTCCCGGTCTCCTACATCCTCGACTTCTCGCGCCACTGCGAAATGCACCCGCCGCTGTATCACCTTTTCATCAAGGCGGTGGAATGGGCGGGGATCTCCGATTTCGCCTTGCGCCTGCCCTCGGCCTTGTGCGGACTGGCCGCGGTCTATGCCGCCTGGCGTCTTTTCGGCAGGCTCTACGACCGCGCGGTCGGGCTCGTCGCGGCGGCGTTTCTCGCCGGCAGCGCCATGCAGGTCTGGCATGTGCGGCAGGTCCGCCCCTATGCCATCCTGACGCTGCTGTTCGTCTTTTCACTCTATTTCTGCCTGCGGCTGATCAGGGAGCGGCAAAACCGCGATCTCTACGCCCTGCTTGGGATCAACGCGGTCCTGTTGTGCCTGCATTACTTCATGTTCGAGGTCGTCTTTGCCGAGGGCGTCGTGCTCGTGGCCAACTGGCGGCCGCGCGGGCAGGGCCTCACCTTGCGGCAGCTTGTGGTTTTCTGTTGTGGTACGGCCATCGTGGCGCTGCCGGTGCTGCTCATTTTTTTCCTGCCCAGCCAGACCACGCTGTCGATCTTCGCCGACAAGAGCAGCTTTGCCGCCATAGGCCGGCTCATCGTCGCCTATGCGGCCGATGTGCTGTGGAGCCATGACGACACGGCCATGCGCCTGTTCATGGGCGCCATTGTCGCCCTCGGGGGACTGGCCATGGCGCGGCGCGCCCCGCGCGAACTGGCCGCCTGCCTGCTCGTTGTGCTCATCCCGGCCCTGATCCTTTTTTTCATGCGCAAGACCGCCTATTTTTCGCCGCGCCATTTCCTCTACATGACGGTCGTGGCGGCCCTTTTCGCCGGCCAGGCAACGCGTTTCCTGCCCCGTCCCGGTCTGCTCGTCCCGCCGGCGGCCTTGCTGCTCGCCATCACTGCGGCGGCCAACGTCTTTTTCACCCACCCGGACGCCTATTACCGGCCCACGAGCTACCATCATCCGGTTTTTGTCACGGACTTCAAGCCCATGGCCCGGGAACTGGCCTGGAGGCTTCGGCCCGGGGAGGTTGTCGCCGCCTCGGACCCGGGCACGGTCAATGCCGTGTCCTGGTACCTGGACCGGTTTGTGGCCGGCAATCCCTTCCGCGACCAGAAGCTCGACGCGGTAAGCCCCGACTTTACCTTGCGGTTTTTCGCGCCGTTTCACAATTGGGGACACCTGGGCAAAACCGAACAGGCTTTCACCACCGCCGTTGGCCCCATCAGCCGGTCCGAGCAGGTCTTAAACGCCAAGATTTACGATCTGCCCATCCACCGGGAGCCGGCCCCGGTCATTGCCGCCGCGCCCTTTCATCTGCGACGGCGCGCCGCCTTTCCGGACTTCTACCGGCAGGTGACAGCCTTTTCGGATATGACCATCAATCCGTACTGGGGTGGAGAGGCCATCCCCACCCGCAACAGCCGGCCGGCCTTTCTGGAATACAGGATCGACAACGCGGCCGGCGACGCGCCCCAGCAACTCCAGTGGATGATCGAATATAAGAACCAGGGCCGGGACAGCACGATGGCTTTTTCGGCCCGCTTCGACGACGAGCCGGCCGTGCCGCTTTTCACGTCCGTTGGCCCGGACGGGCAGGGCGGTCGCATGGTGACGCTGGTGCGCGAAAAGCCCTACAAGACCCTGACGTTGCGCCTGGAAACGGTCTGCGCGCCCTATACCGCCCGCTATCCCGGCGGCAACCTCGAAACCACGGCGTTTCGGGACTTCGACCTGGAAATCGTGCCGCTCGGGCATTTCGATTCCCCAGTGCCGTTTGCCGTGCGGGTGCAGGGGGGACTCGGCAAGATCGAACACAGCGACCTCAACCTTTGGCGCTGGGGGCTCGGTCCCCAAAGCGAGCTGGCCTTCGATTTGCCACAAGCCGGGAACTACGTCCTCGAGTTCGACTTCGCCAACGTCATTCCCGGCCAGACCGTGACGGTCGCCGTCAACGGGACGGTGGTCGAAACCTTCGCCAACCTGCCGGCCGACGCCCGCGAGTCCCGTCGCATCCCCATCGCCGGACGCCAGGGACACAACACGATCGCCATCGCCTACAGTGACTGGAACCACGGCAAGACCACCTTCGCCGCCACGGACGTGCGGCCGATGGCCCTTTTTATTCGCAAACTGCGTCTGGTGCCCGCCAAGTGATCCCGGCCCGGGGAGGAGCCCAGGCCGGTCAGGTTGCCGGCTGACCGACCATGGGCTAAAAGGTCGAAGAGCATCCCCGCAACCTCCATCCCCTAAGGCCCGCCGCCCATGATGAACACGCGCATCGTCGACGTGGCCATAAACGTCTTCGGCAAACCGGCCCAGACCGTGCTGTCCCTTTTGTCGTTGCTTGAGCATTCGGGCCGCTGGATCGACAAGGTCTACTTCATCGAGGAACGCGCCGCGGTCAATGAAGCCTTCGCCCATGGGGACATCCGACAGGTGCTCGGCGATCGGCTCGTGCATTTCCGCCCGCAGCTCATGAACTGGCGCTATGCCGTGGATCCGTCACGCCTGGGCGACACCGGCTACCGCCACAGCCTGCGCTACCAGTACGCCTTCGAACACATGGACAAGCGCTATCTGCTCCTTATCCACAACGACTGCGAGTTTATCGGCGACGCGGTCGGGCTGCTGCTCGGGCATATGGGCGAAAATATCGGCGTGGGAGAAGTGGGGCAGTGCTGGCTGTGTCCGGCCAAACGTTTCGGCCATTGCGGCCCGGGCCGCTACCTGGAATACCGGCCCGACTTCGCCGAACTCCGCGCCCTCTACGACGCCCTGCCGGCCGAGATCTACCGCCGGCTGTATACCCAGGAGCCGACCGAGGAACTCGTGCGCCATCCCTGGCCGCTGCCAGAATGCCGGCTCAACGAATATTGCTGTCTGATCAATATGGAGATGGCCCGGCCGGTCACCTGCCCGCAAGGGCAGGCGCGTCCGTTCGGGGCCTATGTCGACGTGGGCAATCCCGAGACCGGCAACGGCATTTTGGACATCGGCGTGGCCTGGTTCGGGGATATGGTCCGCCTGGGCCACACGTTCGGCCATGTTTCCCTGTCCCCGGTGTTGCGCCATACCGTCGGCGGGCACAAGGCCCTTTTTGCGCCGGAATTATATGTGGAGCAGGAAGAAAAAGCCCTGGCCGTCCTGCAATCCCGCTTCGGCGGCTCCCAAAACGACAACGCGGAGACGAAGTAGTATGCCCCTTTTCACCATCGGCGAGAAATGTACGGGCTGCGGCCTTTGCGTGGCGGCCTGCCCAGCCAGTCTGGTCCGGCAGAAAGGGGAGGAACCGCCCCATGCCCTGGCCGGCCGCGAAGCGCACTGCATCCGCTGCGGCCACTGCGTCATTGCCTGCCCGACAGGGGCCTTTCACCACGCGCTTTTGCCCGAGGAGCAGTTTTCGCCGGTCAAACGCCGGGAACTGCCGGACCTGGCCAGCCTGCGCCGGCTGCTCATGTCCCGCCGCTCCTGCCGCAACTACGCGCCCCAGACGCTTTCCCACGAGGAAATCCTGGCGCTTATCGAGGCGGTGCGCCATGCCCCCACCGGACACAACGCCCGGCAGGTCGGCTATGTGGTGGTGGATGGCCCGGAACGCATGGACGTGGCGCGCCGCGGCGTGCTCGAGTGGATCGCGGCCGAGGTCGCGGCCGATACCCAGCGCGCCGCCGATCTGCATCTGGCTGGCGCGGCCCGGGCCGTGGCCAAGGGTCGGGACGTGATCTTCCGTGGCGCGCCCCATGTGGTGGTGGTCCACGCGCCGGATGCCGGCATCACTCCGGCCCTCGACGCGGCCATTGCCGCCGCCTGGCTGGAAATCGCCGCCGCGGCCGGCGGCTACGGGGCTTGCTGGTGCGGCTACCTGATCTTCGCCCTCGACGCCCATCCGCCCCTCGGCGCGCTCCTCGGCATTCCGGAAGGGCACAAGGGCTACGCAGCGCTGCTCCTCGGCCAGCCCGCCATCCGCCCTCTCGCTATTCCCCCCCGCGACATGCCGCCTGTGACCTTTTTTTGAGGAGGAGGGGGAGGAGGGTGCCTCCGGCGGCCAGGGGGAAACTTTTTGAAAAAAGTTTCCCCCTGGACCCCCTTCAAAAACTTTCAACGGGGATCATCCGATCACTGTGACCAATTTTTTTTGCGAATATAGCCCGTGAGGAGTTTTTGGGGAGGGTGGGGGTCTGGGGGAGGGGACCCTTTTTTGCAAAAAAGGGTCCCCTCCCCCAGCGCCTTACGCATCCGTCTCCGGATACGCCGCTTCCATGGCGGAGCGGAAGGCATCGAAGCGGCCTTCACGGATGGCTTGGCGGGCCTGGGCCATGAAGCGGGAAAAAAAGGTCAGGTTGTGCAGGGTGTTGAGCCTGTAGGAGAGGAGTTCGCGGGCGACGTAGAGATGGCGCAGGTAGGCCTTGGAGAAGGTGCGACAGGCGTAGCAGGGGCAGTCCGCTTCCAGGGGGCTGTCGTCCTCGCGGTATTCGGCCCGTTTGATGTTGACCTTGCCCTGGAAGGTGAAAAGGGTGCCGTTTCGGGCGTTTCGCGTGGGCAGCACGCAGTCGAACATGTCGATCCCGGCGGCCATGCCGGCGAGCAGATCGCGCGGCGCGCCGACGCCCATGAGGTAGCGGGGCTTGTCGGCCGGGAGCAGGGGGGCCGCGTCGAAAAGGATGTCGTACATTTCCGCCCGGCTTTCCCCGACGGACAGGCCGCCCAGAGCGTAGCCCTCGAAGTCCAGGTCGATGAGCTGGCGGGCGCTTTCGGCGCGCAGGTCCTTGAAGAACCCGCCCTGTACGATGCCGAAAAGGAGCTGGCCCCGGTCCAAGGGCGCATGGGCCGCCCGACAGCGCGTCGCCCAGCGGGTGGTGAGCCCCAGGGATTTTTCGGTGTAGGCCCGGTCCGCGCCATAGGGTACGCATTCGTCCAGCACCATCATGATGTCCGAGCCGAGGTTGCGCTCGATGGAGATGACCTTTTCCGGGGAAAAGAGGTGCTTGGAGCCGTCGATGTGGGAGGAGAAGGTCACGCCTTCCTCGGTGATGCGGCGAAGCCCGGAGAGGCTGAACACCTGGAATCCGCCGGAATCGGTCAAAATGGGCCCGTCCCAGGCCATGAAGCGGTGTAGGCCGCCCATCTTGGCCACAAGCTCGTCGCCCGGGCGCAGGTAGAGGTGGTAGGTGTTGCCGAGAATGATCTGTGCCCCGATGGCGCGCAGGTCGTCCGGGCAGAGGCTCTTGACCGTCCCCTGGGTGCCGACGGGCATGAAGACGGGGGTTTCGATTTCGCCGTGGGCGGTGGTCAGCCGGCCGGTCCGGGCGCGCCCGTCGCCGGGGCCCAGCGTAAAAGTTCCTGGCAGGTTCATGTGCCATGATATAAGGGATTTCCCGACACCCATCAAGACAACGCGGAGGCCTCCTTATGCCCGAACCCGAAAAACTGGACACTTACCGGCGACGACTGGCCGTAGCCCGCGGCGACGCGCCGGCGGACCTGCTCATCAAGGGCGCACGACTGGTCAACGTGCTCTCCGGTGAAATCCACGAGGCCGACGTGGCCGTGGCCGACGGCGTTGTCGTTGGTTTTTCCGGCCGGGAGGCGGCGCGGGTCATCGAAGCCGACGGCCGCTACCTCTGTCCGGGGCTCATCGACGGGCACATTCACATCGAATCGACGCTGCTGTCCCCGCCGGTCTTCGCCCGGGCCGTGGCCCCGCACGGCACCTGCGCCGTCATGTGCGATCCCCACGAGATCGCCAACGTCCTGGGGCTCGCCGGCATCGAGTACATGCTGGCCTGTAGCCGCGATCTGCCCGTGACCTGCTATTTCATGATGCCGTCGTGCGTGCCGGCCACGGACATGGCCACGTCCGGGGCCAGGATCGGCGCGACGGACGTGGCGGCCATGCTGGCCCGGCACCCGGACCGCATCCTGGGCCTGGCCGAAGTCATGAACTATCCGGGCGTGGTGGCCGGCGACGAGGACATGCTGCGCAAGATACGGGCCGCCCGGGGCCGGGTCATCGACGGCCACGCTCCGGGGCTGACCGGCCGGGCGCTCGATGCCTACGTCACGGCCGGGCCGGGTTCGGACCACGAATGCACGCATCTTGAGGAAGCCCGGGAAAAGCTGCGCCGGGGCATGCATATCATGATCCGGCAGGGGAGCACCGAACAAAATCTCGAAGAGCTGATCCCGCTGGTCACGGCCGAAAACGCCGGACGTTTCTCCCTGGTCAGCGACGACCGCGACCCGGTCGATTTGAGCCGCAAAGGGCACCTCAATGCCCTGGTAGCCCAAGCCATCGCCTGCGGCGTGCCGCCGGTTGCGGCCGTGGCCATGGCCTCGATCAATCCGGCCCGCTATTTCAACCTGCGTCGCAGGGGGGCCGTGGCCCCGGGCTACCGGGCGGATTTCGTTCTCGTAAACGATCTCAAATCCTTTGATATTGCGGATGTTTTCTTGAAAGGGCGGCATGTTGCCGACATGGAGTTTTCCGATTATTCGTGCCTGACGCCGCCGCGGGCCATGCATGTGGCCGGGGACGTGACCGAGGCCCGGCTGGCCATCCCGGCCCAAAAGGGCGCTCGGATAAGGGCTATCGGACTCATTCCCGGGCAGATCGTCACCGAATGCCGCGTCATGGACGCCCTGGTCAAGGATGGACTGGCCGTGGCCGATCCGTCACGCGACCTGGCCAAGCTGGCGGTCATCGAGCGCCACAAGGCCACGGGCAACATCGGCCTGGGATTTATTGCCGGGCTCAAGTTGCAAAACGGGGCCATCGCCGGCACCGTGGCCCACGACGCGCACAACCTGATTGTGGCCGGCACCAATGACGCGGACATGATCCTGGCCGCCCAGGCGCTGATGGTTTCGGGCGGCGGTTTCGCCGTGGCCGGCGGCGGCAAGCTCCTGGCCCAGGTGCGGCTGCCCGTGGCCGGGCTCATGAGCGATGCGCCGCTGGAGGTGGTCATGGAGGGCCTTGTCGCCTTGCGGGCGGCGTACAGGCAGATCGCCAGGCCGAAGCCCGAGGCGCTGGACCATCCCTTCATGGCCATGTCGTTTGTCTCCCTGGAAGTGATCGGGGCACTGCGGCTCACGGATCAGGGGCTTTTCGACGTGGCGTCGTTTTCCCGGGTGGGCTTGTTTCTTTAGCCGTCGGACGTATAGAAAACGTTTACATATCCGTATCGTATTACAAATCGTCTTTCACACGCTCATGACAACGGGTTGACAGGGTCGGGGACGGCCACGAGAAGCGTAGGCTTTACGGTCATTACGCCCAATAGGTTGTTTTTCATGGAAAAGACCGCTGATACATTGATTTGCCATTGTTTTGGCTACACGGTCCGGGACATCGAGGAAGACGTGGTTGCCAGCGGAAGGTCCACAATCCTAGAACGCATCGTCGCGGCAAAAAAGCTTGGCGACTGCCGGTGCGCCGTGAAAAATCCCAGCGGTCGCTGATGCCTGACTGAGGTCCGCCAGGTGGCGGAGGCTTGCATGGCGCGGCACGGGGGCATTCCCAGGCTGTTTTGATGAGACGCGGGGAGGCTTGGCGCTGTAGGATATCGAGGTTTCCAACGGGCCTTTGGGGAACCCTTCCGTCCCTTTCTATTTGTCTCATAATGTAAATTATGTTAACTTTGCTATAGTGAAAGGGGAATTGCCAGGCAAAAACTGCCGTCTCCTTCCTCACGATCTTGCCTCCACGACGACGTGCCCAGCCGCTTTTCTCTTCTATTGCCCCCCTCATTCTTTATTGCGCTCCCAATCCTTCAAGCAACACGACTGCAAAAGTGACTCTCAAGACGGAATTTTTCCCACGAAGGCTGCTGCCTGGCCAGGGCCGACGTCGGGATGCCGCGGACGCAAAGGCGTATTCTTCAAATATACGCCGCATGCGGCTGCGGCATCCCGACGCCGGCCAACCAAAGAGCTCATGTTTTTTACACCGTCCGACCGCCTGACCTTCGCCACAGCCACAGCCGCGCCTGAGACCGACGCCAATCGCCAATCGGTGGCCGCAGCGCGTTTCCCGCTAACGCCCTGGCAATCCCGCCCATAAAAAAAGCCCGGACACGCTCCGGGCTTTTTTCGTGAAAATCACGCTACGACTTGTCGGACTAGGCGCTGTCTTTTTTCTTGGCGCCGTCCATGGTGTGGCGATCCTTGGCCGACAGCACGGTCTTGCGCAACCGCAGCGACACCGGCGTGATCTCGACCATCTCGTCCTCGCGCACGAAATGCAGCGCCCGCTCCAAGGTCATGGGCAACACCGGCGACAGGATGACGTTTTCGTCCTTGTTCGCCGCGCGCATGTTGGACAGCTTTTTTTCCTTGCACGGATTGACGTTGATGTCGTTATCCCGGTTGTGCTCGCCGACGATCATGCCTTCGTAAACCGGATCGCCGGGAACGACGAAAAGCCGGCCGCGCGGCTCCAGGTTGAAAAGCGCGTACGGCACGGCCACGCCTTGCCGGTCGCAGACGATGGAACCGGTGAAGCGGCTGGGAAAATCGCCCCGGTATTCCTCGTAGCCGTCCAGGGACGAGTTCATGATGCCCGTACCCTTGGTGTCGGTCAAAAATTCGTCGCGGTAACCGATAAGTCCCCGTGATGGAATGGAAAATTCCACCCGTACCCGGCCCGAGCCGTGGTTGACCAGGTTCAACATGCGGCCTTTGCGGATGGAAAGCTTTTCCGTGACCACGCCCACGAAGGCCTCGTCGCAGTCGATAAAGAGGTGCTCGATGGGCTCCTTGCGCACGCCGTCCTCGGTCTTGAAAATGACCTCCGGCCGACCGACCGACAGTTCGAAGCCTTCCCGGCGCATGGTCTCGACCAGGATGGCCATCTGGAACTCGCCCCGGCCCTTGACCGTGAAGCTGTCCTTGTCCTCGGTCTCTTCCACGCGGATGGCCACGTTTCGCAGCGTTTCCTTGTAGAGGCGCTCGCGCAGCTTGGCCGACTGCACGAACTTGCCCTCCCGGCCGGCGAACGGCGAGGAGTTGATGGCAAAGCGCATGGCCACGGTCGGCTCGTCCACATGGATGCGCGGCAGGGCCTTGGGCGCCTGTGCCGTGCAGATGGTGTCGCCGATGGTGACGTCCTCCACGCCGGAAAGCACGATGATGTCGCCCGGCTCGGCCTCGTCGGTCTCGGTCAGGCTCGGCCCTTGGTAGACTTGCAGCTTGGACACGCGAAGGGGCTTGGCCACCCCGCTTTCGTCGATGCACACGAGCGTCTCGTTGATGCGGGCCGTGCCCGAGATGACCCGGCCAATGGCCAGCCGGCCCAGGAAGTCGGAATAGCCGAGGTCGGAGACCAGCATGCGGAAGGGCTCGTCGGGGTCATGGGACGGGGCCGGGATGGTCGCCAGGATATGCTTGAACAGGGGCGCCAGGTCCTTGCCCTCCTCCTCCAGCGATTCCTTGCACATGCCTTCGCGGCCGATGGCATAGAGCACCGGGAATTCCAACTGCTCCTCGGAGGCGTCCAGGTCGATGAAAAGGTCGTAAATCTCGTTTAAGACTTCCTCGGTGCGGGCGTCCTTGCGGTCGATCTTGTTGACCGCGACGATGACGGGAAGGCCCCGGTCCAGGGTCTTTTTGAGCACGAAGCGCGTTTGGGGCAACGGCCCTTCTGATGCATCGACCAAAAGCACCGCGCCGTCGACCATGGACAACGCCCGTTCCACCTCGCCGCCGAAGTCGGCGTGGCCCGGGGTGTCGATGATGTTGATTTTGACCCCGCTGGAGATCACGGCGCAGTTCTTGGCGGCAATGGTGATGCCGCGTTCGCGTTCCAGGTCCATGCTGTCCATGATGCGGTCGGCAACTTCCTGGTTTTGGCGAAAAAGGCCGCTTTGGCGGAACATATGGTCGACCAGCGTGGTCTTGCCGTGGTCGACGTGGGCGATGATGGCGATATTGCGAAGCGATTCGTTTCGAATTTTCTGGCTCATGCGGGGGGTCCTTGGGAAAAACGTTGCCGACGCGCGCAGTGCCGCGCGTCGGGCCAGGGGACATACCGTAATGCCCACGGTTAGGCAATCGGCAGGGCGAAGGTGAATGTGCTGCCCGAACCGAAGCGTGATACGTACGAAATGCGTCCGCCGTGTGACTCGACGATGTGTTTGCAGATGGCAAGCCCCAGGCCCGTGCCTTTGGGCTTGTTGGTCAACGTTGCGCCGATCTGGTTGAATTTTTCGAAAACCTTATGCTGGTCGGCTTCCGGAATGCCTATGCCGGTATCGGCCACATCGATGACGACATAGCCGTCCTCGGCTCTGGCCCGGCAGGTGACGGAGCCCTGCTCGGTGAATTTGAGGGCGTTGGAGACCAGGTTGACCAGCACCTGGATCAGCCGGTCGCGGTCGCCGATGACCTCGGGCAATCGTCCCTGGATGCTCGTTTTCAGGGCGACCTTGCGGCTTGCTGCGGCAAGCAACCCTTCCGAAGCGCTCATGACATGGCGCACCACTTCGGCCGGGTCCACCCGCTCGTGCCGGAAGGCCATCTTGCCGGCCTCGAGCTTGGCCAGGTCCAGCACGTCGTTTATGAGGTGCTTGAGTCGTTCGCCCTCGGAAACGATGATGCCGAGATTTTCCATGATCTGCTCGGCTTGGCGGCGCTGCCGGGGATCGTCGCCGAGCAGGCGGCTGAAGAGCTGATCCAGGCGCTTTTCGATGATGACGGCAAACCCCATGACCGAAGTCAGCGGGGTGCGGATCTCGTGGGAGACCATGGACAGGAATTCGGATTTGGCCCGGTTGGCGGCGTCGGCCGCCTCTTCGGCCCGCTTGCGGATAGTCACTTCGTGGGTGAGGCGTTCGTTGGCGCGGGTGAGTTCCGCCGTGCGCTCGGCCACGCGGCGTTCGAGCTCGTCGTGGTAGCGCAGCAGCGTCTGCTCGGCCTGCTTGCGGATGCTCACGTCCTGGAGCGACCCGTCGAAGCGTTCCGCCTCGCCGGCCGCGTCCCGGATGCACCGGGCGTTTATGAGGCCCCAGATCAGGTCGCCGGATTTGGTGACGAGCTGGACTTCCAGGTTTTTGACCTGATTGTAGCGTTCCAGTTCGGTCCGGATGCGGCGACGGTCTTCCTCGTGGGCCACGGTCTGGTCGATGAGGCTTTTGACGCGGCGCATCATCTCGCGCGGCGAAGCATAGCCCAGTATGGAGGCCACGGCCGGGTTGGCGCTGATGAGCCGGCCGTCCAGGGAGCTTTGAAAAATGCCTTCGGCCGCGTTTTCGACGATACCCCGGTATTTTTCCTCGGCCCGGCGCAAGGCCAGTTCGCTTTTTTTACGCTCCGACACGTCCCGGGCCACGATGACGGCGATGGGGCCGTCCTCGCCCTTGGCCATGCGGAACGTCATCTCCACGGGCGGGGTCGTTCCCTGGCCTCCCGGCCGGGTCAGGACCGTTTCCAGGCGTCCAGCGGCGAAATCCCCGGAAAAAAGCCCATGGAGATGCTCCACGGCCTCCACGGGAAGCAGTTCGGCAAAAGGAAGTCCGACGAGGGCCTCGCGCTCCTGGCGCAGAATGCCCCCGGCCGCGCCGGCGGTATCGGTGATGCGGCCCGTGCGCCCATCGACCAGGAAAATGGCCTCGCCGGTCTGCTCGAGGAGCGAACGGAAGCGCTCGAGCTCGTCAAGGCGGCGCTTGAGTTCCGGGTAATAGCTTTTGCTGACCGAATGTTCGCCGAAGCCAAGCAGCCTGTCCCGGCGGCTGGCGTCAGCGGCTCGTTTGCCTGGCGTCTTCATAGATGGCTTCGATATCGGCTTGGCTTGGCTGCCGGGGGTTGGTCAGGAGACAGGGGTCGTCCAGGGCATTGTGGGCAAGTTGGGCCAGGGCTTCCGGGTCGACCCCGATTTCGGCCAGCCCCATGGTGACCCCGGCGGCGCGCTTGAAGTCCCGCATGGCGGCCAGCACAGCCTCTTTTTTTTCCTCCGGCGCGGCGGCATCGTCAAATCGGGCGCCCAGAAGCCGCCCGATGTCCGCGTACCGCTCCGGCGCGGCGCTGAAATTGTATCGCGCCACGTGATCCATCAAAATGGCGTTGCAAAGCCCATGCGGCAGGTCGAGCAGCCCGCCCAGGCTGTGGGACATGGCGTGGACCGCGCCGAGGATGGCGTTGGAAAAGGCCATGCCGGCGTAAAGACTGGCCAGGAGCATGCCGCCACGGGCCTGCATGTCCTTGGGATTGCGCATGGCCGGGAGCAGATGGGCGGCAATGAGCCGGATGGCCTCCCGGGCCAGCAGGTCGGTCATGGGGCTGTTGGCGTTGGAAACGTAGGCCTCCATGGCGTGGGTCAGGGCGTCCAGGCCCGTATGGGCGGTCAGGGTCCCCGGCATGGTCACGGTGGTCTCGGGGTCGATGAGCGCCGCGTCCGGGATCAGCGTCTTGCCGGCAATGGCGATTTTCACCCGGCGCACGCTATCCGTGATGATGGCGAACTGGGAGACCTCGGCCCCGGTGCCGGCCGTGGTCGGCACGCACAGAAGCGGCGGACCGGGGCGTTCCACGTTGTCCACGCCCTCGAATTCCCGGATATGCCGCTTGTTGACGCTGACGATGCCGATGGCCTTGGCGCAGTCCATGGCCGAACCGCCGCCCACGGCCACCAGGGCGTCGCAACCGGCGTCATCGAAAACGTGTGCTCCGGCCATGACTTCGTGGTCACGCGGATTGGAGGAAAAAGCGGTAAAAAGGGTGGTTTCCACCCCGGAGGCGTCAAGGCTCGCCTGGACCTGCTGCGGCCAGCCGAAATCCATGAGGCCGGAATCGGCCACGAGCAAGGCATGGCGTACGCCGAGGCCGGCCGCCTGACGCCCGGCCAGGGTCAGCGCCCCGTTGCCGAAAACGAATTCCGGGGCCACGAATTTGCGCATGGCAAGCAAAATGTCGTCCCGCATGCGCCCTCCCCCTGGCGGCGTGTCGTTGCGCCGGTTCCCCCGACGTTCGATTTTTCTGCCGGATATGGTGTCGGCCATCTCGAGAAAACGACGGCTGACGCAGGATACAGCGTTGCCCGGGCCCTTACAAGGCTTGGCGACGCGGCGCAACCGCCTGGTCCGGCCCGGTTCCAAGCAGGCTTGCTGCGGTGACGATGCGGATGCCCCGCTCGGCCAGGGCTTCGGCCAGGCCCGGTTCGGTAAGCGCCGCAAGTTCCTGCTCGCGTCCAGCGCTGTAGGTGCTTATCGCGGCCAACGCGGCGTCGTGGCGGCCGGGGTGGACCATGACCTCCACCGTTCCCGAACCGCCAAGGGCGGCGAAGGCGGCGTCCACCAGGGACAAAAACGTCGTGGCGCTCAGGTTCTCGCCGTAAAACCGGGTGAGGCACAAATCCGCATGGACCACACCGGCGGAGGTCAGGGACTCCCGCATGGCGTCGGAAACGGCCCGCCCCGGCACGCCGAGTTCCCGGGCCAGCTCCGCAAAGACCGGAAACGCCTCCGGCCGGTTGTGGATATGATGATGGGAGTCGAGGTGGCTGGGCATGAGGCCCGATTGCCGGAACCGGGCCAACTGGGCCCGCCATTCCCGGCGCACTTCGTTCGGATCGACGTCCACGACCGCTTTCTTTTTGCGGGGGAAAAGCCCCTCTTCCGTGACCAGACTGGGGATTTGCTCCGGCGGCAGGCAGGGACGCCCCCCCGTGAGTTGCAGATGCAACCCGACCCGGCCGGCGATTTGCGGCCCCAGGCGGGTCAGTCGCTCAAGCCCGCCCTCGGCGCAGACCATGGCCGTCGTGCCACCGACGACGCCGGCGGCCATGGCCGTGAGAATCCCGGCGCTCACCCCTTCGGTCAGGCCGAAATCGTCCGCATTGACGAAAAGCCGGCGCATCCGCCCTCCTCTGCGCTCAAACCGTAAACGGTCGCAAGCCCGCCATTACGGACGGACCCGGGACAGGACTTCCGCCACCAGCTTTTCGATGCCCTTGGCGATGTCCGCGATGCCCGGACCGAGCATGTAGGCCGGGGTCGTGACGAGGTTGTTGGCCGCGTCCACGTGGATTTCGTCCACGGCGCAGGCGACATGTTTCGCGCCGGCCGCTTCCAGGGCCTGGGCCGTGCCGGGATCGTTGCCGATGGTCAGCTCGGGATGAAACCGGCCCAGAGCCAAGGCCAGCACGGCCGGGGCGATGCAGATGGCGCCGATGGGCTTGCCGGCGGCATGCATGGCGGCAAGCAGTGTGGCCACGGCAGGAAAGACTGTTCCTTTCGCGCCTTTCTCGGCAAAATCGCAGAGATTTTTTGCCGCGCCAAAGCCGCCGGGCAAGATCAACCCGTCCAGGGAGTCGGCGGTCATGCTGGCCACGTCGGTCACCGCCCCCCGGGCGATGCGCGCGGCCTCCACGCGCACGTTGCGCATCTCCCCGCTTGGGGCCTTGGCGGCATGGTCCATGGCCGGCGCGGTCATCTCCGGAGCCAGACAGATGACCTTGGCCCCGGCCTTGTCCAGAAAATAGAGCGCCAACGTCGCCTCGTGGATTTCCGAGCCGTCCAGCACGCCACATCCCGACAGTAAAACGCCGATGGTCGCCATCGCATCCCTCCCCCTGCCGCAACAGGGTGTTGCACTGCGTTTTCGATCCGATAAATCCTAGCCTCGGCACCTCTTTTCGTCAAACCGTATGCACCGGTGAGCACGCCCTCGTACAAAATCACCCGCGTTGCCTTTGGGGCGAAAAGAGCGCAAAAAGCCCCATGTCCGAACATTTGCCCAATCCTTTAACGGACCGTGTAACACCGCTCACCATTTCCGATACCACCTTGCGCGATGGCGCGCAGATGCCCGGGGTGCGCTTTTCCGTCGAGGACAAGGTGGTCATCGCCAAGGCCCTGGCTACAGCCGGCGTGGACGTCATCGAGGCCGGCTTTCCGGCCGTTTCCGACCGGGAAATCGAGGCGGTACGCCGCATCGCCGCCGAGGTGGCCGGTCCACGGATCATGGTGCTGTGCCGGGCGCTTACGGCCGATATCGACGCCGCCTGGGAAGCCCTGCAACACGCCGATCCCGACCGGCGCGGCGTCGGGGTTTTTCTGGCCACAAGCGCCCTGCACCGCCGCGACAAGCTCGGCAAGACCAAGGGCGAGTGCCTGGAGATGATCCGGCAGGCCGTGACCTACGCGCGCAAGCGTTTTTTGAAGGTGACCTTCAGCTGCGAGGACGGCAGCCGCACCGAGCCGGCCTTTTTGCGCCAGGCCTATACCGTGGCCATGGACGCCGGGGCCACGGGCATCGGTTTTCCCGACACCCTCGGCGTGCTCACCCCGGAGATGGTCAGGCGTCGGGTGCGCATGCTCACGCGCTTAGCCCATCCGCGCGGGGTACGCCTGCGGGTGCATTTCCACAACGACCTGGGTCTGGCCACGGCCAACACCCTGGCCGCCGCCGGGGCCGGCGCGGATATCGTGCATCTGACCGTGGGCGGCATCGGCGAGCGGGCCGGCAACGCGCCGCTTGAGGAAACGGTCATGGCCCTGCGCCTGCACGGCAGGCAGTACCGTCGCAGCGTCGGCGTCGATCCGAGTCACCTTACCGGGCTGTGCCGTCTCGTTTCCGCGCGCTCGGGCGTGCCCATCGCCCCGAACAAGGCCGTGGTCGGGGCCAACATCTTCGCCACGGCGGCCGGAGTGCACCAGGACGGGCTGCTCAAAAACCCCGACACCTACCTGCCCTTTCACCCCGAAACCGTGGGGGCGCACGGCTTTCGCCTGCCCCTTTCGCCCATGTCGGGTCGGGCGGCGCTGGCCCTGCGCCTGACGGAACTGGGCATCGAGCTGACTCCCGACGAACTGGCCGTTGCCGGCCGGCTGGTCAAAAACGCGGACAAGGACGCCTGGGCCGACGAAGAAAAGCTTGTGCGCCGGGCCGCCGCCAAGGCCAAGGAGGGCGGTGTGTGACCGGCGCGACCGGGATCATGGCCCTTTTTCTGGCGCTGACCCATCTCTACATCCGCCTGCTCTCCCCGGCCCTCGACGCGCCGCGAAGCCCATGGCTGTCCCTGGCCGGCGGCGCGGCCACGGCCTACGTCTTCGTCCACATCTTTCCCGATCTGTGCGCGGGCCAGGAAGCGGTGCTTCGGGCCGGCTGGACCGTTTTGCCGGCGCTTGACCACCACGTGTTCCTGGTCGCCCTGGCCGGGCTGCTCGTCTTCTACGGCCTGGAGCGGGCGGCCATCCTGGCCCGGGGGGGACGCGACGCCCCGCCGGCCGGGCCGGAGAAAAGCGGCGTCTTCTGGTTGCATCTGACCTCGTTTGGCCTGTACAGTTTTCTGATCGGCTACCTGCTGGACAACCGGGAGGTGCCGGGACCGGTGAGCCTTGTCACCTACACCGTGGCCATGGCCTTGCACATGGCCGGAACCGACCACGGGCTGCGGCGGCATTTCACCGGCGACTACCATCGCCTTGGCCGCAAGGTGCTGGCCGGCGCGGTCCTTGGCGGCTGGGCCTTTGGCGTGGTCTTTCGCGTTCACGAGGCACTTTTGGCCGTGCTGTTCGCCTTTCTGGCCGGCGGCGTGGTCATGAACACCATGAAGGATGAAGTCCCGCTCGACGGATCGGGCAATTTCCCGGCCTTTGCCCTGGGCGCGGCCGGCTATGCCGCATTGCTGCTCCTCTTATGACACAAAACCAAGTCTCTCCCCCGAAAAAAGACCGCCATGCCTTTCTCGGCCGGCAGGTCTGGCGGCTCTACACCTTCCTGCGTCCGTACAAAAAGGCCATGATCGGCGGTCTGGCCCTCAACATTCTGGCCCGGGCCTGCGACCTGCTCCCCCTGGCCATCGCCGGCCGGGTCATCGACGCCGCCGCGCGCGGCGAGTCCGATCCCAAGGTCTACCTCTTCTACGGTCTGACCGTACTGACGAGCTTCATCTTTCTGGCCGTGTTCCAAAGCGGCTCGGATTACATGCTTTCGGCCCTGGCCCAGAAGACCCGCCACGATATCCGGCTGGCGCTTTACGGCCATCTGCAATCCCTGGAGCCGGCCTTTTTCGAGGACCGCCAGACCGGCGACATCATGTCCGTGATCGTGGCCGACGTGGATGCCCTGGAAAGTTTCCTCACCGACTCCACGACCTCGATCATCCGGCTGGTCGTCACTTTCTGCGGCATCTACGGCTACCTGTTTTTCCTGGAATGGCGGCTGGCCCTGCTCCTTTTCGTGCCCCTGCCCCTGGCCATCTTCGCCGTGCGCCGCTTCGTGACCCGGGTCCAGCCCCGCTACCGGGAAACGCGCCGGGCCGTCGGGGCCATTGCCGGCATTCTCGAAAACAACATCAGCGGCATGGGGGTCATCCAGGCCTACACGGCCGAGGACAGGCTTTACAAGGCCGTGTCCGCGCGTTCGGCCAGTTACCGCGACGAGGCCATCGCCGCCGAGGGCGAGCGGGCCCGGTTTCTGCCGGCCATTTATACCGTGGCCGGGCTGTCCTTCGGCGCGGTCTTCGCCGGCGGCGGCTATCTGGTGGCGGCCGGACATGGCCCGACGGTCGGCGACTACACCACCTTTGTGCTCTTTGCCGCCCGGCTGGTGTTGCCGCTTTTCGTCTTCGGCATGCTCATTAACCAGATTCAGCGGGCCGAGGCCGCCGCTTCGCGCGTCAGCGAGCTGTTCGCCGTGCGCCCCCGCGTGGCCGATGCGCCTGGGGCCGTGGCCTTGATAGGGAAGCCCAGCCGCCTGGAATTTACGGACGTGCGCTTCGCCTACCCTTCGCGCGGACAGGTCATAAACAGCATCAGCTTCAGCCTGGCAAAGGGCCAAGTGCTGGGTGTGGTCGGCCCGACCGGGGCCGGCAAGTCCACTCTGGTCAAACTGCTCCTGCGCTATTTCGAGCCGACCGGCGGGGTCATCACCGTCGATGGTGCATCGCTTGCCGCCTACACGCTCAACAGCTATCGCGGCCACCTCGGTTACGTGTCCCAAGACGCCTTTCTCTTTCACGGCACCGTGGCCGAAAACATCCTGCTCGGCCGCCCGGAGGCGGACATGGCCGCCGTGCGCCATGCCGCGGCCGTGGCCGGTGCCGACGACTTCATCATGAAGCTCCCGGCCGGCTACGACACGGTCATTGGCGAACGCGGCCTCAAGCTTTCCGGCGGCGAGCGCCAGCGGGTGTCCCTGGCCCGGGCCATCCTGCGCGATCCGGCCATCCTGATCCTCGACGAGGCCACCTCGGCCGTGGACACCCGCACCGAGGCCATTATCCAGCAGAATCTGTACGCCTTCCGCGATGGCCGTCTCACCCTGGCCGTGGCCCACCGCCTTTCCACCGTGCGCCAGTGTTCGCAGATTCTGGTCGTGGTGGACGGGTACGTGGTCGAACGCGGCGACCATGAAGCGCTTCTCGCTGCAGGCGGGGTCTACGCCGGCATGTGGGCCGTCCAAAGCGGCGCGGAGACTTTGGAGGAGGGGGGAGCCTCCGGCGGCCAGGGGGAAACTTTTTGAAAAAAGTTTCCCCCTGGACCCCCTTCAAAAACTTTCAAAGGGACCAATTAAAAAGTTAAACCATAACATGATGTATTATAAAAATATTTAAATATACTAGAATATTATCGAGCTGCTACAAAGAGGCGCAGGAGCGGTAGGCCAGACGTCGGGCGCTTCTCCGAGCCAGGAAAGGCTTCCACGGATGGACCACAGGATCAGGGCTGTCGGGAGGTTGCGCGGACGCGAAGGCGTATTCTTCAAATATGCGCCGCACGTGGCCGCGCCCCCTCCCGCCGGCCACGCAACGGACGGAATGAATCAAACGAGTCACCTCTTGGCTTTGCCTGGAAACACCGCCACCCAGGTGCCATTGGCCTGTCGATTTTTAAAATTGATAATAAATTAAAGTAGTTATTTTTACTCTCTTGAGGATTGATATGAATCGATTGCCAGGAGAACCACCGCCGTTCGACTCGGATGCCATGACGGTCCTGGACTTGGTGGCGGCCCATCCGGCCACCCAGGACGTCTTTCGCGACTACGACGCGGCGGCGGGCTGCTGCCTGCTGTGCCAGGGGCTTTTCGAGACGATAAACGGACTGGCCGCGCGTTTCGGCCTTGACCGCGACGCGCTGGTGCATGATCTTACGATGGCAATCAACAAGGAAAATCCATGAGCATCGAACTGGTCAAGACCGTCACCGCCGCCGGCTGAGCGGCCAAGATCTCTCCAGGGGACCTGGAGGCCGTCTTGCAGGGCTTGCCGCCCGTAACCGATCCTCGCCTGCTGACGGCTTCCGGCGTCAACGAGGATGCGGCAGTGGTGCGTCTTCCGGACGGCCGGGGGCTGGTCCAGACCGTGGATTTCTTCACCCCCATCGTCAACGATCCCTTCAAGTTCGGCCGCATCGCGGCGGTCAACGCCCTGTCCGACGTCTACGCCATGGGCGGCACGCCGCTTTCCGCCATGAACATCGTCTGCTTTCCCATAAAGACCATGGAGCGGGAGGTGCTGGCCGAAATTCTGCGCGGTGGGCTGGACGCCGTTCTGGAGGCCGGGGCGGTCCCGGCCGGCGGGCATAGCGTGGAGGACCCGGAGGTCAAATACGGCCTGGCCGTATCCGGGCTGGTCGATGCCGACGCCTTCGCCAGCAACACCGGGCTTGTGCCCGGCGATATCCTCATTTTGACCAAGCCGCTCGGCACGGGCGTCTTGGCCACGGCCCTCAAGGGCGATTTCGGCGATCCGGTCGTGCTCGAAAACGAGCTTTTCACCTGGGCCGGACGGCTCAATGCCGCCGGCGGCCGGGTGATCCGGGAACTTTCGCTCAAGGCGGCCACGGATGTGACCGGCTTCGGCCTGGGCGGCCATCTGCTGGAAATGGCCGCCGCTTCGGGCGTTGCCGTGGAGATCCGGCTTGCCGACGTTCCCTTCCTGCCCCAGGCCGTTGAGTTGGCCGGGCTGGGAATGCTCCCGGCCGGCAGCTTCGCCAACCGCAACTACTGCGCCAAGACCGTTTCCGTGGCCGAAGGCCTCGACCCCATCAAGTCCGATCTGGTCTTCGACGCCCAGACATCGGGAGGCCTCGTTCTGGCCGTGCCCGAGGCGAAGGTCGCGGCGGCGCGACGGATGCTGCTCGATGCCGGCGATCTGGCGGCGGTGGTCGGCCGGGTGGTCGCGGTGCGCCCGGATATGGCGCGGCTGCGCATCGTCTGATAGAGATTTCCGGCAAGGAGAGATCGTTTATGCGCTACGACGTTGTTTTCCATGTCGATGAGGACGCCGCCCATCTTGATGCGGCGCTGACCAATATCCGCAACTATTACGCCGCCCTGCCCCAGGAACGTTTCACGGCCGTGCTCCTGGTCAATGGCCCGGCCATCAAGCTGATGGGCGCGGACGGCGCGCATGCGCAGGCGCTCACCGAAGCCGCCGGACTGGGGCTGACGGTCCGGGTCTGCCGCAATGCGCTGCGGCATTTTGGCCTTGCCCCCGAGTGGCTCTGCCCGGTGTGCGAGATCGTGCCGGCCGGCGTGGTGGAGTTGGTTGCGCGCCAGGCCGAAGGCTATGCCTACGTAAAGCCATAGTCGCCGTCCCATGGACTACCTGACCCTTTGCTGCATCGCCAAGGACGAAAACGCTTTCATTGTCGAGTGGGCGGCCTACCACGCCATGCTTGGCGTCGAGCGGCTCGTCATCTACGATAACGGTTCGCGCGTCCCCCTGGCCGAGACCCTGGCCCCTCACGCCGATCATATCCCCTGCACCGTGGAAACCATTGCCGGCCCGGCCCGGCAGCTCAACGCCTACGCCCATTGCCTGAAAACGTACGGCCCGGGCACGCATTGGCTTGGATTCATCGACGTGGACGAATTTTTGCTGCCGCGCCGGGAAGACGACCTGCGCCTGCTCTTGACCGATTTCGAGGACGCTGCCGGCCTTGGCGTCAACTGGGTCATGTTCGGCTCCTCCGGCCACGAGACCCCGCCCGGGCTTGTCCTCGAAAACTACACCCACCGTTCGGACTACGCCGCCCCGGTCAATCTCCACATCAAAAGCATCGTCAAGCCGCGCGCCGTGCGCGCCCCCCTGTCCCCGCACCATTTCGCCTATACGGAGGGAAACGGCTGCGTGGGCGAAGGCGGCTTTCCCCTGCCCGGCCCCTACGGGCCGCACCACAACGACCGGATACAACTCAACCATTATTTCTTTCGGTCACGCCAGGATTTTCAGGAAAAAATCGAACGCGGCCGGGGCGACATGCCAACGAGCGCCTTTCGGCACAACATGGCGGATTTCGATTACCAGTTGCGGCATTACACCATCCCGGACCGGGACATGGAACGCTTTGTGCCGCGACTGCGGGCGCGGTTGGAGGGGAACTGGCCGTCCCCGGCCGCTCCCGCCGACTGGGAAGCGGACAGCGAACGGCTGCGGCTGCTCTTGGAACGCAACCGCCCGGACCTGGCCGAATCCCTGTCCCGGGAGCTTGTGGCCGCTCATGCCGCAAATTCCGGGGCCTGGAGCCTGCGCGCCCTGGTCCTGGCGCTCTGCGGCCGACACGGGGACGCGCGCCAGGCCATGGCCCGCTCGTTTCGCATCGAGCAGACCGTCGAGAACCTCTACCAGCTTTTTCGCATCCAGACCCTGGCCGGGGAAGCGGACGAGGCCCGGCGCACGGCACGCTATCTCTCTTGGCGGCTGACCGGCGTGGACGCGGAGCTGCAAAGCGAATGCGCCTGGATACTGGAGGCGATCCGACCGGTGCTCACAAGCGGGAACGGGCCGGTGGCGCTATGACGCGGGGGGGGAGACAAACGCCAAAAGCCCGTCGCGGCGAACCGTGACGGGCGAAAAGGCGTAACAGACGAGGCGAAGGAAGCGCCCTAGGCCTGTTTGGTTTTGTTGACGGCGGTGGACAGGCGGGAAATGTTGCGGGCAGCGGTCTTCCAATGGATGATCTTCTTGCCGGCAGCCTTGTCCAGGGCCTTCGTGGCGGTGAGCAGCGCGGTCTCGGCGGCGGCGGTGTCGCCACCGGCCAGGGCCACGCGCACGGCCTTGATGACGTTGCGCACGCGGGTCTTCACCGCCCGGTTGCGAGCCCGGGCCAAGAGGCTTTGACGATGCCGTTTCAGAGCGGATTTATGATTGGCCAAGGATCGTTCCTCCATGTAGTGTTCGCTGAAGCAGATTTACTTATGCGAACTCGCATAATGCGTCAAGTAAAATGTTGATTAGCCGGGGGAGGGAACCCCTTTTTTCAAAAAGTTTCCCCCTGGCCGCCGGAGGCTCCCCCTCTTACACCTGCAACGCGGCGAAGTCGGCCACCCGGCCCAGGCGGTCGACCAGGGCCTTGAGCAGGTTGAGGCGGTTTAAACGCACGTCCATATCGTCGCACATGACCATGACGTTGTCGAAGAAGGCGTCAACGGTCGGGCGCAGTTCGTAGAGCACATCGAGCACGGCGGCATAGTCGCCGGAGGAAAACAGCGCGTCGTAGCGCGGAAAGACCGCCTCGCAGGCCGCGGCTAGGTCTTTTTCCGCCTGTTCTTCCAAGAGCTCGGGCTTGATGGCGCCGGAAAGCGGCACCCCGGCTCCGACGCCCTGTTTGCGGATGATGTTGGCCGCGCGTTTGAAGGTCAGCACGGCCTGGCCGAAGTCCGGCTTGGCGGCGAAGGCGGCCAGGGCCGTCACGCGCTCGGACAGGGCCGCGATGTCGGTAAACGACGCGCCGACCGCCGCCTCGACCACCAGGGTGTCGAAGCCGCGTCCGGTGAAGTAGGCCCGCAGGCGCTGGCCGAAGAAATCGAGCAGCTTGGCCAGAAGATGGGTGCGGTCCACCTTGAACTTCAGGTCGCCGTAACCGTCGATGGCCGCCTGGAGCAGTTCCATGAGGTCGAAGCGCAGCCCGTGCTCGATGACGATACGGCAGATGCCGAGCGCCGCGCGACGCAGCGCATACGGATCGGCCGCGCCGGTCGGGGCCATGTCGTTGCCGAAACAGCCGGCCAAGGTGTCGGCCTTGTCGGCCACGGACAGGAGCGCTCCGGCCAGGCTGGCCGGCACCGGGCTGTCCGGTCCGGCCGGCAGGTATTGTTCGCCCACGGCCCGGGACACGGCCTTGGACTGGCCCTTGCGCCGCACGTAGATGCCGCCCATGATCCCTTGCAATTCGGCGAATTCGCCGACCATATCCGAAACCAGATCCACCTTGGCCAGACCGCCGGCTTGCGAGGCTTCGAGCATGATCTCGGGTTTGCCGGCCAGCTCGGCCACCACCCCGCACAGCCGCTCGAGCCGACGGGCCTTGTCGCGCATGCTGCCAAGGCCGGCCAGAAAAACCACGCTTTCGAGCTTTTTCTGCCAGGTCTCGATGTCGGTGGCCAGATCGGCTTCCCAGAAAAAGCGCGCGTCTTCCAGGCGGGCCGTCAGCACCCGCTGCCAGCCCCGACGCACCAGTTCGAGGTCGGCCGGCATGAGGCCGAGGGTGGTGAGGAAGACCGGCAGCAGTCCGCCCTTCCCGTCCTCCACGGCAAAGCTTTTCTGGTGCGATTCCATGCTGGTAATCAGCACCTCGCGCGGCACGTCCAGGAATTTGGGGTCGAACCGGCCGAGGATCACCACCGGATGCTCGGTCAGGCCCGTGACTTCCATCAGCAGCGACGGATTGATGACCGCGGTGCCGCCGGCTTCGGTCGCCAGCTTCTCGGCCTGGGAGCGGACCATGGCCTCGCGTTCCCGGGCGTCCAGGATCACCTTGCCCTGGTCGCGGATGACGGCGAAATAGTCCTTGGCCGTGGCGATGGAAAAGGGACCCGGGCCCATGATGCGGTGCCCGCGCGTTTCCCGGCCCGAGGCGATGTCGTCCAGGGAGAAAGGCACCACCGCGTCGTCGAGCAGGGCCACGAACCAGTGCACCGGGCGGCCGAAGGCGAATTCCCGGGCCCCCCAGCGCATCCGCTTGGGAAAGGACAGCTTCTTGACCACGTCCTGGCAGATGGCGGGCAAAAGAGCCATGGCCGTCTCGCCGCCCACGGTCTTGCGCAGGGCCAGATAACGGCCCTTTTCCGTTTCCATGACGAACACGTCGGCGACGTCCTTGCCCTGGCCCTTGGCAAAGCCCGAAGCGGCGGGCGTGGGGTTGCCCGAGGCATCGAAACCCACGCGCTCGGGCGGGCCGGTGACGACTTCCTCTTCACGGGGCGAGGCGTCGGGCAGTTCCGGGATGCTCACCACCAGGCGGCGCGGCGTGGCAAAGGCGGCCACGGTGTCGCAGCCAAGCTTGACCTGGGCCAGCTCTTCGGAAAAAAGCGCCCGGGCCTCCTCGGTCAGTCCGGCCAGAAACCGGGCCGGCATCTCCTCGAATCCGATCTCGAACAGAAAATGGGGCATGGCATGGAGTCCTTTATGCGCTTTGATTGAGGAGGGGGTAGCCGAGTTCCTTGCGCTGGGCGGCGTAGAGCCGGGCCAGCCCCGAGGCCAGGGCGCGCACCCGGCCGATGTAGCCGGTGCGTTCGGTAATGGAGATGGCCCCCCGGGCTTCGAGCATGTTGAAGGCGTGGGAACACTTGAGGCAGTAGTCATAGGCCGGCCAGGCCAGACCAAGCTCGCAAAGCCGCCGACATTCCTTCTCGCAGGCGTTGAAATGATGGAGCAGCATGGCGGCGTCGGATTCCTCGAAATTGTAGCGCGAATGTTCGTATTCGCCGCGCTGGTGGACTTGCCCGTAGGTCACGTGCTCATTCCAGGCCAGGTCGTAGACCGAGTCCTTCTGCTGCAGGTACATGCAAATGCGCTCAAGGCCGTAGGTGATCTCCACGGAGACCGGCGACAGATCGATGCCGCCAACCTGCTGGAAATAGGTGAACTGGGTCACTTCCATGCCGTCGAGCCAGACTTCCCAACCCAGGCCCCAGGCGCCGAGGGTCGGCGATTCCCAGTCGTCCTCGACGAAGCGGATATCATGCTCGCGGGCATTGAAACCGATGGCGGCCAGACTCTCCAGGTAGAGGTCCTGGATGTTGTCCGGGGAGGGTTTCAGGATGGTCTGGAACTGGTAATAATGCTGGAGACGGTTGGGATTTTCGCCGTAGCGGCCGTCGGTGGGCCGACGCGAAGGCTCGACATAGGCGGCCTTCCAGGGTTCAGGGCCGATGACGCGAAAGAAGGTGGCCGGATTGAAGGTGCCGGCGCCGACCTCGGTGTCGTAGCCCTGGACCACCAGACAGCCGGACTTGGCCCAGTAGTGTTGCAGCGTCAAGATGAGATCCTGAAAATACATGGTCGCTCCGATTTCAAGGTTACGCCGCCGGCCGGGCCGGGGCGCCGGGGCGGAAAAAAACGTCGGGCATGGCCGCAGCCGAAAAAGCGTCGTCGGTCAGGCGCGCACGAAGCCCCCCTGCTCCCAGGCCAGGCCCAGATGGTAGCGCACGAGCAGGTCCACGGTCCGGGAAAACTCCCGGGCCGCCGACGGCTCGGGACGGCAGGACGCCCAGGCGCACGGGTCGCCGGAGACGGCCAGTCCAAGCAGGGTCAGCGCTTCGCCGCAAAGATGCTGCCGCACGCCGTGGTCCGCGCCATGCCGGCAATCCGGACAGGTCAGCCGGCCGGCCTCCACATGGCAGACGGCTTCGTCGTCCGCCAAGGGCTTGCCGCAGACGGCGCACCGGTCGCAAACCGGAAAAGTGCCGTGCAGGGTCGCGAGCCTGGCCCGAAAAAAAAGCGGAAAAAGCGCCGACGGCGCGGACGCGTTTTCCAGGGCGGCCAGCATGGCCCGCAACAGCGCATAGGCATCGGCCGCGCCCTGGGGACCGATATGCACGGCCTCGAAAAATTTCAAGCAATTGATGGCCATGCCCAGGCGCGAGGGATCGTGGCGCAGGTTGGTCGGGGCGTCAAGCAGCCTGGCCTCGGTCAGGCAATGATACCCGCCACGCCCCGAACGCCGCACCTTGAAGCGGACATGGTTGAGCGGGTCCAGGCAGCCAAGAAAACGACGGCGGCTTTTCATGCCGCCGAACGCGAAGGCCGTATACCCGCCACGTACCGGAGAGAAAAGCCGTACCCAGGCGTCGATTTCCCGAAACCGTCCCACCTTGAGCACGAGAGCCTGTTCGGAAAATTCCATGGCCGTCTCGAAGCGTTGCCTGGCCGCCCTCCGGCGAAAACGGTTTTCCGCCGGAGGGTTCCTGTGTTGGTTTAGGGAAACCGGATGGTCTTGCTTTCGCCCTTTTCGGTCGTGACGGGCGTTTCCTTGCCAGCGTAGCGAAACACCACGCTGCTCGGATTGCCCAGGCGGATCTCGACCTTTTCATCGAAGGGCACCGTGAGCCGCTGCCCCTTTTTCACGTAGATTTCCTTGGACGGTCCCTTGTCCGGCGTGACGATGACCCAGCTGCCGTCCTGGCCGTAGATCTCGACTTCCTTGGCCGTGGCGGCGGCATCGCCGGCGGCGGGTCCGGCAGCAGCGGACTGCGTCGGGGCCTGGGCCACAGCCGGGGCGGCAGCTGGCGGCGTTTCGGTCGCAGCCGGCGTCTTGGCGGCCTCGGCCTCGGTCTTCTTGGCCACGAACTTGAGGGTTTTCACCGCGCCCTTGGTGGCCTGGAGCGGATAGAGCTTGTTGTCGAAGCGGATTTCCACCGCGCCGGCGTTGCCCAGGCGCACGAGCAGGTAATCGGCGAAGCGGCCCTGGAAGGTGTCGCCTTTGGCCAGCATGGCCTCGCGCATGGAGCCGCCGTCCGCGCCGGCCTGAATCCAGCAGCGGTCGTTGGCCGTGATGACGACGGTATGGGGACCGGCCTCGCCCACGGACAGGGTCGGCGCGGACGGAGCGCCCGGCGCGGGCGGCGCCGGTTCGGGCGCGGGGGGGATGGACGCATGGGCGCCTCCGGCGGCCGGACCGCTGGTGGCGATATCCTGGGTGACCTGATCTTCGGGGGTGGGAGTCGGCGCGGCCGGTTGGGTCGCCGGAGCCGGCGGCAGCGTCGTGGCATCGGCCGAAGCCTGTTCCGGAGCCGACGGCGCGGCCGGTTCGGCCGGCTTGGCCACGGGCACGGTCGGCACGGGCCGTTCCGGTTCCCCGGCGGGCTGCGGCGGCGCTGCCTTGGGGGTCGGTTCGACCGCGGCCTGGGGGGCCGGGGTTTCCGGTTCGGCACCGGACTTGTGCAGGACATGGCCGTAGAGATACCAGCCGAGCCCCGCCACGATGAGCACGATGACGACAACGACGATGGCCGGCACGACCGGGAACTTCGAGGACGACTTGATGGTGCAGCCGCAGTCGTCGTCGGGCACGCCTTGCAAAATCGGTGCGCTATCGAGGGCCGGTTCCTCGGGTTGATAAACCTCGGACAGCCTTTTGGAAAAATCTTCCTGATCCACGCCAAGCAGCTTGGCGTAGTTTTTTATGAATCCCTTGGCGTACACCGGGTGAGGCAGATGGCTTGCATTGCCCTCCTCGATGGCCGTCAGACAGCTGCGCGTGATCTTGATCTTGTCCGACACGGCCTCGATGGAAAGGCCCTGCCGTTCCCTTTCCTCACGCAGCATTGTCCCTAACTCGCTCAAATCCATAGAAAAACTCCTCTATAACCACGGCGGCGGGCGGGAGGGACACCCGTGAGGCGAACCGGGGTCGTTACAGCTTGACCTCGATAACCGCCTTGGACCGCAGATTGTCCATATAGTCCTGGAAGAGCTTGTCGAATTTCTGCTTGTACAGCGTTTCCTGAATCTGGTTCCGGACGCTCTCGAAGGACGGTCCGGCCGCCGCTGCCGGCTGGGGGGCCTTGGCCGGGGCCGGGGCGTTCCCGGCGCGCAGCTTGAGCAGCACGGCCTTGCCGTCGAGCATCACCGGCTGGCTGACCTGGCCGGCCGGAACGGCGGTCAGGGCGTCACGCAACGGCGGGGCCAGGTCCTTGACCTGCACGTCGCCCAGGTCCCCGCCCTGATCCCGGCCGGGACCGACGGAAAACTTCCGGGCCGCATCGGCGAAGGTGATCGTCCCCGCGCTGATCTTCTGGCGCAGTTCCTCGGCCTGTTTTTTACTGGGCACCATGATGAAGCTGATGTTGCCGGAGACCTTGGGGCCGAGAATCGACCTCGTGGTCGGCAGGGAGCCTTTGTTTTTTTCGTAGTAGTCCCGGATCTCATCGTCGGTGACCAGGACCTTGCGGTGCACCATGAAGCCGAGCAGCCGCTTCTTCATGCTGTCCTCACGCATGCGTTTCCGGAACTCCTTGAGCGTGAGTCCTTCCTTGGCCAGTTCGGCCAGGAACTGCGTCTGCGTCAGGTTGTTTTTCTTTTTCAGCTCATCGATCTGGGAATCGAGCTCGGTTTCCGAAACCGTGATCTTGAGCCGGGCGGCTTCCTGCTCGATGAGGATATCGTTGATCATGGACTCCAGGACCTGACGACGCAACTCCTCGGCCCTGGGGTCGCCGGGCGCGAACGAGATGCCCTGGGTGCGCTGCACAAGGTCGGCCACGCGCGAGTCGAGGTCGAACAGGGTGATGAGCTTGCCGTTGACCACGGCAACCACCCTGTCCACCAGTTGCGCCGCATGGGCGGAGCCGGACAATGCAACCAACAGGCTTATGATGACGAGGCATTTGGGAAGGCGAGGCAAGGTATCTCCTCCATGCGGGGCTTTTCAGGCATGATCGGCAAGGTGCGCCTCCCGGGCTGACGCGTTCCCTGGTTGCAAAGCCGTGACTGCGCCTTCCTCCTCCCAGGCTGACGCAACCGCGTATCCGGGGCCTATAAACGTTTTTGCCAGCCCAGGCAACGGCGTCGGGCGGGCAAGGCGCGGCCGGATTCAAGGAAATTCAAGACTCCGATTTTCCTTGTTGCCGACTGCGACCGTTTGCTCCCGACCGGCGTGGCTGTAGCGCAGCTCGCTAGGGCTGCCCAGCCTGACAACGAGTTTTTTCGTATATGTAATCTCATAGGGCTTGCCCGGTTTGAGATAGACCCGCTTTTCCTCGCCCTCGTCCACGGAGTAGCGAATCCAGCTCGCCTTGATGGCCGTGAATTCCACCGCGCCACCGCCGGACGGCTGGACGGGAGAAGCGGGCCGCGTGTCGATTGGCGCGGCCTTCGCCGTATCCGGCTGCGGCGAAGGCGCCGCGTCCGCAACCGCAGCAGGCGGCGCCGGAGCCGGTTGGGCTTCTTTCGCGGCATCGGAAGGGACGCTCGGCGCAGCGACCGTTTGGACCGGTTCGCTCGCGACCGGTGCTGCGGGGGCGGCCTGATCCGGTTTGGTCGACGTTTCCCCGGTTGCGTCCTGCTTCGGAGGCTCGGCCGGCGTCGCCGGCGCGGATGGTCCGGTCTGACCGGTTTGCGGGGCCGGCTCGGGCGCTCGGGCGGCGGGCGCTTGCGGGGTTTCCTTTTGCGCCGGGGCCGCGCTTTGCGCCTCGGCAGCGATTGCCGTCCGCGCCGGCTCGGGCCTGGATTCCGGCCGGGCTTCGGCGGGCAAAGCGCCCCTGGCGCGTTGAGCCAGGTCCGACCGGACGGCGGCGTCTTCCCGGGCCAGGCCCGCCTCGTCGCGGGCGTCCGTCGCGGCCACGGTGTCCTTGCCTGGCGACATGGCGGCCAGCAGTTCCTTGTTGACGGAAATCTTGGTGGTGCGCAGCGTTTCGGCCAGCCAGGCGGCAAAGGCCTTGGCCGTCTGGCGCCCGGCCAGGATGGCCTCGACCCGGGTGTAGGCCTTGGCCGGATCGATCACCGTGGCGGGCAGACGCTTTTGCAGGATGCAAAAAAAGCTCGCCCCACCGCTGGTCAGGATCGCCGAGGGCTCGCCGTCCTTGAGGTCTTTGAGCGCTTCGCGCCAGGAAGCGGGGAGATTTCTTTCCGGCAACACCGCCTCCTGGACCGTGATGCCGGCATGCCCGGCCAGGCTTTCCACCCTGAACCCGGAGCGGCGATAGGCGGCCAGGGCCGCCTTGACGGCCGCGCCGTCGCGCCCCTGGACCCGGGCCAGCCGCACCCGGGGGGGGATGGTGAAGGCGTCGATGTGTTCTTTATAATAGTCCGCCGCCTTGGTCACCTCCACCCGCACGTCCGGGCGCAACACCTCATGGGTGAACTTCTCCAGGGCCAGCCGGTCGGCGAGCATCGCCCGCCAGCGGGCCAGGTCGATGCGCTCCTCCAGGAGCATGCGCTCGAAGCTGTCGCCGGGGTAATCGGCGCGCACCCGCTTCTCGGCGGCGTCCAGTTCCGAGGCGGTCACGGACTCATGCCGCCGGGCCAACTCCTGGCGTATGAGCCGGGCCACGATCATGTCGGCCAGCACCTTGCCGTAGGCGGCGCGGAGCGTCTCCACGGGCGGATTGTCCACCTCGGGCAGGCCGATCTCCCCCAGGTCGTGGCGGGCCTCCACATCGGCCAGCCGGATGGGGGACCCCGCCACCACGGCCACCACGCCGGGTTCCCTGGCCACGTCCCGGCCGCAACCGCCAAGGGCCGGCAGGACGAAAACGGCCAACAGGCACAGGGCGAGGCCTCGGGGCGACAACGCGGCGGCGCGCATTACGGCGCTTCCTCCTCGGCTCCCAGAGCGGCCAGTTCCACGATCCAGCCGGTAATGGCCTCGGGCAGCGGCATGTTGGCGTCGAGGGGCAGGGACAGGCGTCCCGGGGGCAAAAGCCGCACCCCCTCGCCCCGTGTCGCGGCAAAAGCCACCAAACGCTCCGGCGAAACGGCCGCGCCTTCGGCCCCGAAAGAAACCACCAGCCTGGTGGGCGCGATCTCGGCCTTGGTGCCGCCAAGCCTGGAAAGAAGCTGTTTGAGGGCCAGAACGGCCCGAAAATTTTCCACCTCGACCGGCGGCGGCCCGAACCGGTCGCGCATCTCGGCCATGAGTTCCGTCAGTCCCTGCTCGGTCTTGGCCGTGGACAGGGCCTTGTAGAGCCGCAGCCGGTCCGAGGCCTCGGGCACGTAGCGTTCCGGAATGCGGGCGGCGACGCCAAGCGTCAGCTCCGGCTCGGTGCGTTCCTTGACCGGCTCGCCCTTGAGCCGCCCCACTTCCTCGGCCAGCATTTCCAGGAACATGTCGAGGCCTATGCGGGCGATGTGCCCGGACTGGGCCTCGCCCAGAATATTGCCCGCCCCGCGCAGGCGCAGGTCTTCCATGGCCACCTGGAACCCGGCCCCGAGGTAGTCCATGTCCAGGATGACGCGCAGGCGCTTTCTGGCCAGCTCCGGCACCCGCTCGAGGCTTGGCACCACGAAATAGGCGTAGGCCTGCCGCGGCGAGCGCCCCACCCGGCCACGCAGCTGGTAGAGCTGCCCCAGGCCGAACATGTGGGCGTTGTCCACGATGAGCGTGTTGGCCCGGGGAAAGTCCAGACCGGATTCGATGATCGAGGTGCACACGAGGATGTCGGTCTCGCCGTGCCAGAAGCCGTGCATGGCTTCTTCCAGGGCGGACTCCGACATCTGGCCGTGGGCCATGGCCACCTTGGCCTCGGGAGCCAGGGACCGCACGAACGCAGCCACTTCCTCCAGGCCCTGGACGCGGTTGTGCACCCAGAAAATCTGCCCCTGGCGTTCCAGCTCCCGGCGCAACACCTCGCGCAAAAAAGCCGGGTCGCGCTCGACCAGCGCCGTTTCCACGGTCTTGCGCTCGGCCGGGGGCGTTTCGATGACCGAAAGGCCCCGGACCCCGGACAGCGACAGCTGGAGGGTGCGCGGGATGGGCGTGGCCGTCAGCGTCAGCGCGTCGATATTCTTCTTGAAGGCCTTGAGCCGTTCCTTGTGCTTGACCCCGAACCGCTGTTCCTCGTCGAGGATCAAGAGGCCGATGTTGGGGATGGTCACGTCGGAGGATAAAATGCGGTGGGTGCCGATGAGGATGTCCACCTCGCCGCGCGAGACGGACTCGAGCACCACCTTACGGCGCTTGGGCGAAACGAAGCGCGAGAGCATTTCCACCCGCACCGGGAAACCTTCCAGCCGGGCCATGAAATTCTGGTAGTGCTGCTCGGCCAGGACGGTGGTCGGGCAGAGCATGGCCACCTGCTTGCCGTCGAGCACGGCCCGGAATGCGGCTCGAAGCGCCACTTCCGTCTTGCCGAAGCCCACGTCGCCGCACACGAGCCGGTCCATGGGTTCCGGGCGCTCCATGTCGGCCAGCACCTCGGCGATGGCCTTTTCCTGGTCCGGCGTTTCCTCGAAGCCGAAGGTGGCCTCGAACTCCAGGTACAGCTCGTTGGTGGGACCATAGGCATAGCCCTTGGCCACCTGCCGGTAGGCGTACATTTCGACCAGATCGGCGGCGATGCGCTCGATGGCCTTTTTGGCCCGCTCCCGCACCGATTTCCAGCGCGCCCCACCGAGCCGGTCCAAGGGCGGCGTCGCGCCTTCGGGGCCCTTGTAGCGCTGCATCAGCCCCAGCCGGTCGGCCGGGAGATACAGTTTGTCCTCGTCGGCAAAGACCAGGAGCAGAAAGTCGCCGCCCGTGGCGTCCACGGTCATGCGGGTGAGCCCTTCGAAGCTGGCCACGCCGTAGTCGCGGTGGACCACCAGATCGCCCGGCCGGATGTCGTCAAACGAGGTCAGCCCCTTGAAATCCTTGTCCCGGCTGCGCCCGGCCCCGGCCTTGGCGGCATCGGGGTGCAGAATGTCCTCGGGCAGTACGCGCGTGTCGCGCCAGGCAAGCTCCATGCCCTGGCGCAGATCCGAGATAAGCGCGAAAAGGCCCGTTTCGCCGGCGCTGTAGCCGGTGCGAAAGGTCAGCCCCTCGGGCTCGATCATCTGGAGAAACTTCTTGCGCGACCGCTCGCCGTGGAAGGACAGAATGGTCTGGCCGTGGCCGCTCCACTCCTTGAGCGCCGCGGTCAGGGTGGTCCATGGTCGCTTGTCCGAGCCGGGCTTCCAGAAAAGGTCGCCAAAGCGCTCCAGGGCTTTTTCCGCCATGTCCGGGCCATGGCGTCCCCGTCCCATGACCAGGTCCTCGAACAGGACGCGCCGGCCCGCGACCAGGGATTTGCGGGCCATGTTCTCCGGCCACAACACCCGGGACGTGGGCCAGGGATGCCCTTGCTCCTTGGTCTGGGCCTCGAAAAACCGCCGCCAGGCGTGCTCGGTCTCCTCCAGCCGCTCCTTGACCCGGGTGGGATCGTCGACGATCCAGACGGCGTCGTCCGGGCACCAGGCGGCCAACTCCACCGGGCGTTCATAGAAAAGTCCCGGCCAGATGCCGCCGTCCCCGGCCTCGATGGCTGCCTCCAGCCGGGTCTTGGCCGCGCGGTGGAGTTCCCCCGTACCGGCGATGGTCTCCCAAAGCGTCGCGGCCTGCTCCTTGAAGGTTTCGGAGAGCACGGCCGGAGCCGCCGGCAACAGCACCGCCTCGGTCAGCTCGGCCAGGGAGCGCTGGGACCCGGCGTCGAAGCGGCGGGCGGTTTCCAGGGTGTCGCCGAAAAATTCCAGGCGCAGCGGCGAATCGTACCCCGGAGGAAAAATATCCAGGATGTCGCCGCGAAGCGAGAACTCGCCGGGATTCGTCACCATGGGGGCGCGCTTGTAGCCCCACAGCACGGCCTGCTCGGCAATGAGGTCGCGGGGCAGCTCCTCGCCCACGGCCACGGTCAGGATGTTGCCTTCCAGCGCCTGGCGCGGCGGCCATTTGGGCAACAGGTTGTCGGCGGAGAAAAGCAGCACGCGCGGCCCGGTGCCCATGGCGGCAAAGGCCAGAAAAGCCATGCGCCGGGCCCAGAAGGCCCCGCTCGGCAGGCCCGGGGCGTAGGACGGCAGGGACATGGACGACGCGCCCCACAGCTGCCGTTGCGGCTTGGGGGCCACAAGGTCGAGCAGGGAGGCGATCTTGGTCAGCTCGTGAATGCCCGGGGTCACCACCACGGCGGATTGGCCGCGGGAAAGGGCTTCGGCGGCCAGAAACGCCAGGGTGGCGGGGCCGCTTTTGTAGACCGAGGCGGAATCGGGACTGGCGAGCAATTCGGAAAGCGCGGGGGTACGGGACAAGGCGTGCCTCGTTGAAAATACGGGATGGCCGCCGTCACTTGCCTGTGACGGCGGCCGGAAACGTCTTTCGGTGCTGGGCCGCCCGGAGCCACAAACCGCTTACGCGGCGGCGGCGCTCCAGGCAGGTTTTATGAAAAAAACAACCATTTCCTGGCGTTATGACGCGAGCATGTTGTGACAAACACCCCTTTCGGGAGAGACGGCTCCGTTAGAAGGAACCGAGCATGTCGCGCTCTTCGCCGGAAAGCAACTTGTCGAGGTCGAGCAGGATCAGCAGACGATCCTCAAGCTTGCCAACGCCACTGATGTACTCGGATTCGAGTCCGGAAACGACGGGTGGTGGCGGCTCCACCGTGCTGGCGGGTATGCGCAGCACCTCGGAGACGGAATCGACCACGAACCCGACGATCATGTTGTTGATCTCGATGACGATGATCCGGGTATGTTTATCGTGGTCACGCGTGGACAGGCCGAAACGCCGGCGCAGGTCGATGATGGGAATAACCTTGCCCCGCAGGTTGATGACGCCCTCGACGAAATCCGGAGCGCGCGGAACCTTGGTGATATCCATCATGCGGATGATTTCCTGCACGCTGAGGATATCCACGCCGAACTCTTCCTCGCCGATACTGAACGTAACGAGCTGGAGAAGTTCGGCATCCTGTTTTTTGAGGGTTTCCTCCATGCGGCAAGCTCCCGTTTATGTGGTGTGGCCGCGCAGGCGGCGGCAAAAGCGTGGCTATTCGAGTACCTATCCAATTCTTCCCGGTTTATGCAAGCGACATCCCGGGAAAACCTCGAAAACTAGTCGCCGGAGGTTTCGGCGCGAAGCTCATCCGGGGTCATGCTCCAAAACGGGAAGCCATCCCTGGTGCGGCGAACCTTCAATTGGGTATTCTCGCCCTTTTTCACCTTGACGGCCAGCAGCACATCATGCCCGTCCACTTCGGCCCAGGCGCCGACGATCTTGACCTGATCGCCCTCCTTGAGGCCTATGGAACCCAGATCAACGAAATCCTTGGGCCCCAGATGGACGGTCTCCAGACTCTTGTCCTTTTTATCCTCGACCTGCAAGGCGACGCCCGTCGCCATGCCGTCAAACGGGGTGATGTCGTAGATCTTGACCACCCTGCCCTTCATGGAATCGACTTCCTTGGGATCGAAAAGCTTATCGTACTCGCTGCCTTTTTCCCAACCCTTGATATCGGGTTTGGCCTTGGAACCGGCATGGGCGACGCCGGCCAGACAGACGAGCATGCTAAGACAGAGCAACACGGCAAGCTTGCGCATGGGCTTCTCCTCGAAACACAATTCCCGGCAGCGGCCGCAAGCCGCTGCGACAAGCAGGCGATACGGCTCCCTGACCGCCGCGTCAATAGCGGAACTGTCCGTTTTCATACAATGTCACGTCACGGCCGTCGGTCAAGTGGGCGCGTACACGCTTGGGTTCGGTGTTGACCAGGTCCCAGTGCAGGGCCGAGTCGTTGAACCCGAGTTCCTCCTTGCGCGCGCTGTCGAGGCTGGCCGGATCGCCGTCAAAGGTGTCGGAGTAGGAGCTTCCCACGGCAACATGGCAATTCCCGTGCGGGCCGCCGAAGTTCTCGTCATAAAGCGTGTTGGCCATGAACATGTCGATCTTGGAAAACCGCTTGTCCGTGAGCGAAAATTCCCCCAGACGCGAGGCCCCGGGGTCCATGGAAAGCTGCTTGCGCACGAATTCGGCGCCCTGGTCGGCCGCGATATCGGTCACCACGCCATTCTCGAAGGTCAGGCGCACGCCGGTGACGTAGTTGCCGCTGCGATACGACGGCTGGTCGGCGTAGTACCGGCCGGAGGTGCCGCGCCAGTCCGGAGAGGTGAAAATCTCGAAACTCGGGATGTTGTGGCCGGAAAGCCCGAGCCACCGCCGGTGTTCGCCAGGGGTCACCTTGAGGTCCACGTTGTCCGATTCGATGTGCAGGTAGCTGGTCTTCATGCCGTCGAGCCAGGCCTTGATCTCCCTGGCGTCCTCGTAAAGCTTGCGCCACAGGGCGACCGGCTCGGGTTCCTTCAGGAAGCAGGCGGCCGCGACCTGGGCGGCGTATTCCCGGGCCGTCATGCCCGCCTTGGCGGCGAGCTCCTTGGTGGGGAAGATGCACAGCGTCCAGCCGAATTCGCCCCGTTCTTCCCGGCGCACCAGAATGTCGCGCAGGGGTTTTCTGGCCAGGGCCGCCGTGGCGATGCGCTTGGGGTCGATGGCGCTTAAGTGGGTGAGGCTGTCCGGGGCAAGCAGATGCATGGCCCCGTGAATATGTTCGTGCAGCACGGCCTGTCCCGGGGTCTGGAAGATGAGCTGGGCCTCGTCGGCCTTGTCGTAAAATTCCGTTTCCATGCGCGGGGTGAGCGTCAGGCGCGGCACGGGATTGAGGCCGCGGGCAAGCAGTTTGCCGTAAACGGCCTCGGCCAGACGCAGGGCGGCGAGATCGAACTGGACGAGCACGACGTCGCCGGGCTTGTAGGGCTCGACCCGGGAGGTGGTCAGGCCCCACAGCAGGACGTCGGCGTATTTGTCGCATTGGGAGCGCGTCAGCACGGTATGTTCCTTTTCGACGCAGCATAGCCCCAAAAGGCGGCCGGCGGCAAGGACCGGGCCGGGCAACACGCCTTTCCCCCTCACCGCGCTTGCCAGAAGGCAAAAAAACGACTATCTGCATAGGTTCACATGAAAACACACAGGCGGACGCCGTTTTTTCGCGCGCCGCCAGGAGGATATTTTTTATGGCCAAGGAAGGTGCCATCGAGGTCGACGGCAAGGTCCAGGAAGCCCTGCCCAACGCCATGTTCCGCGTGGAGCTGGAAAACGGCCACGAAGTGCTGGCCCATATCTCCGGCAAAATGCGCAAGTTCTACATCCGCATCCTGCCCGGCGACCGGGTCAAGGTTGAACTCTCCCCCTACGACCTCACCCGCGGCCGTATCACCTACCGCCTCAAGTAAGCCGTTTTGCGGCGCATGGCCGCTCCGGCCGGGCGGCACGGACCAAGCTGTCCCGTCTCGCATGTAACGAACGTGCGAGAGGGGACTTCCTTTGAAAAAAGTCGTCGCCCCTCCAGTGCTCTCCCCTGCCGAGACTTTTCAATGGTGACGTGTGGAGCGTCTTTGGAAGAGGGGCCAGGGGGAAGCCTTTCGCCAAGAAAGGTTTCCCCCCGGAAGCTTTCTCTCCCCTCTCCCTACATCTCCGACAGCACGCGCAGCATGTCGCCGTCCACGGCCGCGAGCCGGCGGCGGAAGTCTTCCTGTTCTTCGGCCGAACGGGCGGCAAGCTTTTCCTTGCGATCCTTCAAGAGCCGCAACCGGTCCTCCATGGCGCCGAAAATGGCATCCCAGTCGATACGTGGCCGGGCCTTGGCCTCGTCGGTGGACACCACCGGCTCCACGCCCGGGGTGAGGACATATTCGTCGAGATAGCCTGGAATGCGGACCTTGAGCCCGAAACGTTCCCGCACCAGGCCGGCCAGCACGTCCAGGGCCTTTTGCTCGCCGTGGACCAGAAAAACCTGCGGATGGTTCACCTTGAAATGCGTGAGCCAGGTGAGAATCTGGCTTTGCCCGGCATGGGAGGAAAACCCGCCAATGGTGAACACCTTGGCATTGACCGCCACCTCCTCGCCGAGCAGCCGAAGGACCTTGGCCCCGTCCACGATCCTGCGGCCCGGGGTGCCCATGGCCTGGAAGCCGACGAAGACGATGCTCGCCTCGGGACGCCAGATGTTGTGGCGCAGATGGTGCTTGACCCGGCCGGCGTTGCACATGCCGCTGGCCGAGATGACCACGGCCGGTCCTTGGAGCGTATTGATCTCCCGGGACTGTTCCGTGGTTTCCGTGAAGCGCAGGCCCGGCAGGGACAGGGGGTCCTCGCCACGATTGTAATAGGCCTGGGCGGCGGCGTCGAGGTATTGGGGATTGCGCCGGAAAATCTCGGTGGCCTTGATGGCCAGCGGGCTGTCCACGAACACCGGCATGTCCTTGGGCAGTTTGCCTTCCTTGAGGAGCAGGTGCAGGCAGTACAGCACCTCCTGGGTCCGTTCCACGGCAAAGGCCGGAATGATGACCTTGCCGCCCCGGGCATAGCTGTAGGCGATGGCCTCGGCCAGTTCATCGCGGCTGGCGGACTCGTTTTTGTGGTCGCGGTCGCCGTAGGTGCCCTCGAGAAAAAGGTAGTCCGCGTCCACCGGCTTGGCCGGGTCGTTGACCAGAAGCTGGGAAGGCCGGCCAAGATCGCCGGAAAAAAGCATGCGGGTCCGTTTCCCGTCCTGTTCGAGACTCAGTTCGATGAAGGCCGAGCCCAGAATGTGGCCGGCGTCGTGGTAGATGGCCGTAACACCCGGGGTCGGGGAAAAAGGCTCCCCGTAAGGCACGGCCACCAGCCGGCCCACGGTGGCGGCGGCGTCGGCCCGGGTATAGAGAGCCTCGACTTGCCGTCCGCCATGGCGCCGGCTTTTGCGGCTGGCCCACTCGGCTTCCATCTCCTGGATGTGGGCGCTGTCCTCGAGCATGATGCCGAGCAGTTCCTTTGTCGGCGGCGTACAGTAGATCTTGCCGGAAAACCCCGTCTTGACCATGCGCGGCAGCAGCCCGCAATGGTCCATGTGGGCGTGGGTCACAATGAAGAAGTCCATGCGCCTGGGGGCATAGACGTCGGTGTCCTGGTTGCGGTCCTCAATGGATTCGCTGCCCTGGTGCAGGCCGCAGTCGATGGCGAACCGGGTATTGTCGGTTTCGATCACATGGCAGGAGCCGGTGACGGTCCCGGCCGCGCCGAGAAATTTGACCTTCATGGAGCCTCCGGATAATGGCTTGCCCGACTTGATCATCCATCTCCAAGGGAGCACAATCAGGATTGCGGGCGGTTGGTCGAGGCCGCCGTGTACTGCGTTTGGCCGATCCTGAAAAGCCCCGGGACGCACAACCGAGGGAGGGCGCATGACCGCGTCTCGCCAATATCTTATCGACGATCTGTCGGTGACCGAATCCTGGCGGCTTTTCCGCATCATGGCCGAAATCGTGGACGGCTTCGAGGTCCTGGGCGACGTGCGGCCGGCCGTGTCCATTTTCGGCTCGGCCCGTGTGCCTGCGGACGATCCGCTCTACGGCGAGACGGTAAAGCTGGCCGATCTTTTGAGCCGTGCCGGCTATTCGGTCATCACCGGCGGCGGTCCGGGCCTCATGGAAGCGGCCAACAAGGGCGCGGCCGATGCCGGCGGGGATTCCATCGGTCTGCACATCCACCTTCCCCTGGAGCAAAAGCCCAATCCCTACCTGACGATCAAAAGCGACTACCGCTATTTTTTCGTGCGCAAGCTCATGTTCGTCAAATACGCCGTCGCCTACATCGCCATGCCCGGCGGCTTCGGCACCCTCGACGAGGTCTCCGAGGCGCTGGTGCTCATCCAGACCAAACGGATCAAGCCATTTCCCATCATTTTTCTGGGCTCGGCCTTTTGGAGCGGGCTTATGGACTGGTTTCGCGGCACGCTGCTGACGCGCGGGTTCATTGCCGAGAAAGACCTGGACCTCTTTACCGTCCTCGACACGCCAGAGGAGGCGGTACAGTTCATTCAGCGCCACGTCATCCTTTAGGATCGCCGCCGCAAACAGTGTAAATCCGAGTGGCTGCAAGCGGAATAAGGCGCATGGCCTCCTGGACACAACGACGGCCTTGCCCCATCCGCAAGGCGCGCCAAGGGACTTAGAAGGGGCGCAGCAATGCATCTGACACCAGGCTCGAAGATCCTGCCGCTTGGCACCGGCATCGCCCCGGCCACGGACATGGCCGTGGTGCGGCTGCTGTTTCAGGAATACGCCGACGGACTGGGGTTCGACCTGTGCTTTCAGCATTTCGACGAGGAACTGGCGGACCTGCCCGGCTGCTACGCCCAGCCCCAAGGCGGCATATGGCTGGCCTGGATGGAGGGCATGCCGGCGGGATGCGTGGCCCTGCGCCCCCTCGAAGCCGGGCTGTGCGAAATGAAACGGCTTTTCGTGCGTCCGGCCTATGCCGGCCAGCGGCTTGGCCGGGGGCTGGCCGAAGCGGCCGTGGATGGCGCCCGGGAACGCGGCTACGAAGCCATCCGCCTGGATACCCTCACCACCATGACCGCCGCCAACGCGCTCTACCAAAAACTCGGCTTCGTCCCTATCCCCCCCTACTGCCACAATCCCCTGCCCGGTGCCTTGTTTTACGAATTGAAGCTTTAAAGGTGAAGAGGATGCGAGAGGATGAAGAGGATGCGAGAGGGGAAACCCTTTAAAAAGGGTTCTCCCCTCTCGCGCTCTCCCCTTCCTAAAGTTTATAAATTGGTTAGGTGTATCCTTCCGTAACAAGAAGCCGTTCTCGCTAAAAGTCTTTTGAAAGGGGGTCTGGGGGAAAACTTTTCTTCAGAAAAGTTTTCCCCCAGAAAGTTTCCCCTCAGTCTCTTCTACCAACGGCGTCCCAGGGCTTCCGCCCAGACGGGGCTGACCAGGGCCTGAAACGACGCGCCGACCTGGTCGGCCGGGATGCGCTCCCCGCCGAGTTCCACGTCGCGCATGTAAAATAGGCGCGCCGGCATCGGGCCGGCGTCGCCGGCAAAGGCGTTTTCCGGAGCCAGCCGCAGCCAGTTCCGCCCCGCTCTGTCCGAGCCCCAGACCGCTTCGGGCAAAAAGGCCGCATGATCGAGGCGACTGCCCAAGGCGCCAAAAAGGGCACCGCTGATGGCCGAAAACGGCTCCTTGTAGAGTCGGCGGCCGCACGACGGCAGGGTTTCGTTGGTCACGCAGGCGATATTCCCTTGCGGAACGTCGTTGTAGATTGCGGATGTGGTCGCGTCGCCACTGACCACCCGCCCCACTCCCAGCGTGGCCAGCAGCGCATCGGCCCGGGCCGCCACCTGGGGCAGATGTTCCACGCCCCAAAGGCGGGGCGCGGCATAGCCATGGCGTTTGGCCAGCAGATATTGGCCAAGAAGCAAAATGCCCGTGCCGGTCCCGAGGTCCAGGCCGACGAACTCCCCTGCCCCGGGCGTGACCTCGCGCCGCAGCAGCGCGTCGAGCAGATGGACGGTCTTGGGGATGTCGAAAAGCATTTGCAGGGCGAAGCCGTGATGCAACAGCACCCGGCGTAAGGCATCCTGCCCCGCCAGGGCCCGGCAACCGCCCCGGCGACGGGCGAACCGGCCGGCGAGTAAGGTGGCGTCTTCCAGGGAAACCGCCTCGCCGAGCCGCTCGGGATGGACGTAGGCATGGGCGTAGGCCAGGCACAGGCTGGCCAGCCCCCCGGCCGTGACAGGCGTCCGCTCCCGGCCAAGACGTTCGATATGCCCGGCCAGGGAATCCGCCACAAAGATATCTTCGGCCATGACCGGCCCAGGCGGCGGCTCGCGCTCCAGGAGCCGCAACACAGCGGCCCGCAACTCATCCATGGCGGTAATGCATTTGAAAAGAAAGGAACCGGGGGAAAACCTTTCTGGAGAAAGGTTCTTCCCCCGGGCCCCCTTTCCAAAGACTTTTCCCGGGAGAAGGTTTAGGAAGGGGAGAGCGCGAGAGGGGATAACCCTTTGCAAAGGGTTTCCCCTCTCGCATGCCCCCCCCCTTCTTAATACTGATACAGCGCATCGAAGCAGGTGTAGGTGTCGTCGAAGCCGTTCTGGTAGCAGACCTGGGCCGCGTCATCGATATAACGCACGTCCTCCATGGGGATGCGGTACTGCTTGCCCGCGATCCACATATGGTACAGGCGCTTTTCGGTATCGAGCACGAGCGGCGGATCGGCGTAGAAGGTCTTGTTGTCGTTGAGCTCGACGAGATAGGTGTGCCGGGCGCAGCCGGAACAGAAAAGAACCGACAGGGCAAGGCAGGCAAGCAACAGGCACATGGCGCGCATGGGGCCTCCCCGCGCCGTCCGGGCGCGTGCTGATGGTTCCTGGGGCGGACTTTCTTCCCGCTTGCCCGCGTTAAAAAAGGCGTCGCCCGGTCAGGGAGAAACGGGTTGGCGCGTCTGACCGCCGCTGCCCGCCTCTGGAAAGAGCGTCGCCGCCTGGCGGAAATAGGTTGCGGCCGCCGCGATATCCCGGCGGGCCTGGGTAAGCTCCACTGAAACGGGCAGGTCACCCACGTTTTTTTCCGTGAGTCCCATCCACTCCAGCTCCTTGTCCAGCTTGCCGGCGATGATGCCGAGTCCGGTGTGGATAAGCCCACCCATCCGGTCCACATCGACGGGGCAGGCGGTGTCGAGCTGGTTGTAGACGAAGATCATGTCGCCGGCATTGAGGAAGATCTCCCAGCAGGCGGACAACGAGGCGCGAAGGGCCAGCACGTCCTTGATGCGCTCGGTGTTGCCCTCCTTGACCAGTGACGTGTAATAATCCGTGACCTTGAGCAGATGGTCGTAGATTTTCGCGCTCTGGCCCGAGAAGAAGGCGGAAAAGGCCCTGGTGTCGACCTTGGCCGCCAGGGCCTGCCCCGGCGTTAGGGGCAGGACCAGACCAGCCAGCACAAGGGCGGTCATGAAAAGGCGCATGAGGCGACCGACCGGCCGCGACGAAAAACAGGCGTGCATCGGCGTTCGTGGCGGGCGCAGCCGCCGCCGGTTCGAATCAGTTCTCGTTGTCGGCCATGCCATTGAGCGGCGCCAGAGCGGCCTTGGCCTGCAGTCCCGTCACCTGGGCCGTACTCAGGCGTTCGGCGCTGGCATCACGCAGTTTGATGGCCCGGTCCTTGTACTTTTCGCCAAGCGAGGAAGAAGCGGCAGCCAACGTCGCGAAATAATACGCGTTGGCATCGCTTGCCGGCACGCCGGCATAGCCACGGCTGTACACGTCGGCCAGAACATACCGGGCATAGCCGAAGCCGGCATCCGAGGCCTGGGTCAGCCAGGCAAGGCCCTGGCGAAAATCCTGGGCCACGCGGTCGCCGTTTAAATAGGCCACCCCCACCTCGCACTGCGCCCTGGGGTCGCCGGTGCGGGCCTTGGCCAGCATGGCGGCAAAGGTGGGCTGGGCGTCGACTTCCACGGCCTTGGACGCATCGGCCGTGCTTCGGGCCGAAGCGGTCAAGGGACAACATACGACGGCAAGCAAAAGGGCAGCGGCACAGGCTGACAAACGTCTTCCAGAATGGACGCGATCAGGCATGAACATCTCCTTCGAAACGCGGCCGCCCCCGAAGGCACGGCCGCGCCATCGCGTCAAAGAACTACTTCTTGAGCCAGCTCATCATGTCGCGCAGCTTGGCTCCCACTTTCTCCACCGGATGGTCGGCGTTGAGGCGGCGCATGGACAGGAAATGAGCCCGGCCGGACATGTTCTCCACGATGAATTCCTTGGCGAACGTGCCGTCCTGGATTTCCTTGAGCACCCGCTTCATCTCCTTGCGCGTCTCGTCGGTGACGATGCGCGGGCCGCGGGTGTAGTCGCCGTATTCGGCGGTGTCGCTGATGGAATAGCGCATGCGGGACAGGCCGCCCTCGTAGATCAGGTCCACGATGAGCTTCATTTCGTGCATGCACTCGAAGTAGGCGCTCTCGGGCTCGTACCCGGCTTCCACCAGGGTGTCGAAGCCGGCCTTCATGAGTTCGGCCACGCCGCCGCACAGCACGGCCTGCTCGCCGAAGAGGTCGGTCTCGGTCTCTTCGC